>JBCCYN010000192.1:0-6700 GCA_039189655.1 Pseudomonadota bacterium
CGCCGAGCACGCAGTCATGGCCAACGTGGACATAGGCCATCAGCAGGTTGTTGCTGCCGATCACGGTCTTGCTGTCGTCCTGCACCATGCCGCGATGGATCGTCACACCCTCTCGAATAACGTTGTTATCGCCAACCACCAGCCAGGTCGGCTCGCCGTTGTAGGCTGTCGCCGGCGTGTCATCGCCGACGGTGGCGAACTGGTAGATGCGGTTGCCTTTGCCGAGCCGGGTCGGACCGCGGATGATCACGTGAGGCCCGATCCAGCAGTCATCGCCGATCTCGACGTCCGGTCCGATCAGGGTCCACGGCCCGATCTCTACGTTGTCGCCGATCTTCGCGCTCGGGTCGATCTGACAGCGGGCATCAATATTCGTCGGCATGGATTCTCCCCTACTCGCTGGCTCAGAACAGCAGGCTTAGATCTGAGGCACTTCCTGACGGGCGCACATGATGTCGGCGCTGCACGCAAGCTCGCCATCGACCTTGGCATAGGGGAAGCGGTCGAGCATTTCAATGAGGCCGGCGGTGTCGGCAAAGCCCGCCCCCAGCGAAACGGTGACCACCGCATCATCGTCATAGCCGAGCTCCACCGGGTCGGGCAGCGGCGCGCTCTGTCCCGGTGCGAGCGCAAAGAGGCGTCGCTCGCTGACACTGGGAGCCGCCGGGCGCACCGCCAGGCGAAAGTCCTTGGTGAGGGAAAGGCCGTCAGGTCCCTCTAGGCGCGCCGTGATTTCGGCAACCCCGATACCCGTGCCGGCAATGGGAAGTTCGACGCTGTCGCGCTCGTCGACGGCAAGGTTCAGCGTCTCGTAGGTGCGGTCCACCGAAAGGGGCCCGGTGGCCTCCACGGTGAGCGCGTATTCGCCCGCCGCGTGGGCGACGTTGTGAAGGTCAAAGCGCATGCGCGACACATCGCCGGGGGCGAGGAAGCGGGGCAGCGAACCCGCCACCACCACCGGATCGCGCACGGTCATGTCGGCCGCAGAGTCGCCCACCTGATCATCGTTCCACACGATGGCCATGACGCGAACGGTGCCGTTGAAGGCGGGCAGATCGAACACCGCGTTGGCGAGCCCGTTTTCATCGGTCTCAATGACCCCGGTGAAGAGCGAGACGGAGTCTTCAGTGGGCGGCAGCGCTTCCGAGCCCGCCGCGACGCCATCGCCGCCGGAGCGCACGCGGCCCCGCCGAGCGCCGCTCGCGTCAATGAGGTCGCCATAGATGTCGCGCAGCTCAACGCCGAGCCGCCGCTGGCCGAAAAAGTATTCGTCCACGTCGGGCGCTTCGTAGCCGGTGATGTTCAAGATGCCCACATCGACGGCGGCGACGGTCAGGTAGGCCGTCTTGCCGGCTTCGAGGCCACTGACGCGCACGGGGAGTGATAGCGTCTGCCGCGGTGCGGCAATTTCCGGCACGTCAATGGTAACGCCGAGCCGCCGATCGTCCGTGTCCACGTCGAGGTAGGCAATCCCCACCGACCGTTCTGGACGCGGCGGTCCGCCAGCTTCCGGGCGATTGCTGAAGAGGGTGGCGGATACGTAGGCGCCTGGCGCCCATGCCGCATCTACGGGGATGGCAACGTCCGCAGCCTCGGCCGGCACATCCACCATGGCGGAAAACTCAACACCCTGGGAGAGCACCGTCACCAGGGCCTTTCCGGCGGTTCGCGGCACCACGCGAAGGCGTGCGGTGTCGCCGGCGGCATATCGTTCGCGGTCGAGGTGGACTTCTAAAATGTCGGGAGTGTCGGCGTTCGCCGAGGTGCTGACCCAACCGGCATAAAACGTCATCGAACTCGCCACACTCCCGTCGGCGCTCGACACTTCGAGGCGATAGCGGCCCCAGTCCACAGGGACCTCTATGGTGCCCGGCTGATCGGTGCCGATGGGGACCGTGCCGTCGGCGATCTTCGCGAGCCGCTCGATGGAATCATAGAACCAGCGGCCGTTGCGGCGGTACCATTGGAAGTCGCGCTCAATGCGCACCAGCGACCACTCGGCCTCGAGGTTGGCTCGCTCGCGGGCGGCGCTGAGGGCGATGGCGTCGAAGCGGGCCACCGAGCCCTCCGCCACCCGGTCGTCTTCAAAGGCCGGACGAATCCCGATGAGGGGTTTGCCTGCCACGACGGGGAGCGTGATGGCGTCGGCCACCTGACGCCCGCTCGGCTCGCGCACGGAAACGGCAATGCGGGCCGAAAGGGGGCCGCTTGCATCCTCGGCCCGTCCGATGGGCACTTCCAGGAAGGCTTTTCCATGGGGCCCGGTGCGCGGCAGACCCTCCAGGGGCGTTCGCTCGGGTTGGAACGCCTCGCTATCAAGGCCGAAGCGATAACCTTCAAAGCCCTCAAGGGTCGACGTTTCGCTGAGGACCACTGAGCCTTCGAGCATCAGGTTCGCGGCCGGCGCGCCATAAAGAAAGTCCGCCTCCACGGTGACGGGGATGGTGCTTCCCGCCTCAGCGGATTTTTCCGCGGTTTCCAAGGCGACTTCGATGCGCTGGGGCACGAAATCTTCCACCAGGAAGGTGGTTGTGCCGACGGCGGGACCTTCTGGGTCAATGTGGGCCGAAAGCCGCCAGGTGCCGGTCGCCGCATTGGTGGCAAGGTCGATGGCAAGGGCCATGCCGCCAGCATCATCGGCGCGGGTGGCGATCCTGCGGGAAAGAACCCCGTCGGGCCGCGTCACCCGAACGGTCACCGGAAGGTTGAGGGCCTTGGCGCGGTCATCGCGCACCAAGAGGGTTGCGCTGACAGTCTCCCCTCCCCGGTAGACCCCGCGCTCGGTGGCAATGAAGGCATCCACTGGGCCCGGCGCCGTGCGCCCTGCCACACCCCGGTCGGTGAGTTCGAACGCGCCGCCTGAAAGGCTCAGGAACACATAGTCGTCATTGCCGTTCTGGGCCGTGACCACCGCCGGCGTGCGGCCGCCTGTGGCGGGGGCTCGGCTCGTGAGGCGCGCGTAGCCCTCGGCGTCGGTGGTGGCTGTGGCGAGCACCTCGTCGTTCTGGGCAAGGAGCGTGACCTCCACCCCCTCGGACGGCGATGCGCTGCGCAGCGAGCGGGAAAACACATCCACCACACCGCCGTTCGAATAGGTGGAAAGACCAAGATCAGAAATCACAAACCACTGGGTGGCGAGGGATTGCGAAACGTTGGCAAGTTCGGTGGGGATCGCAGTCAGGACATAGACCCCCAGCTCCTGCTCGCCGATCATCTCGCTCACCGGCACGAGGGTGCGGACATCGCGGTTGCGCTCCACCGGGACGGCCATGGACCCTTTCCACACCTCGGCGCCGCGCTCCCGGGCGATTTCCTCGGCCTCATAGCTCCAGAGTTGGCGCTTAAAATCACCGCGCCGGACCACATCAGCGAGGTTGCGGTCATTCACCTGGTAAAGGGCAAGGTCGATGGCTTTGGTGTTGATGGTGGTGACGGGGACGCCCTGGGCCGAAGCGGGGAGCACGTAGTCGTTTGTCTCGAAGCGGGCGAGCGGCGCGCGGTCGCGTACATAGGCGCGGAAGTCAGCGTTCGCTCGCAACACCTCCCCGGTGAGGGCGGGCAGCCCCTCGCGCACCACCACCTCATAGCGGGCCCCGTGCTCGAGGCCCTCAACGCAAAGCTGGCGGTCCGTGACGGTGATGGTGGGATCGGCCTCGCCATCGAGGGTGACGAACCTTTGCAAGGAGGTGGCATCGCCGGATAGGCGCTCAGAGAACTGAACGCAAAGGCGCGGCGCCACCGCTTCGGCATCGACGGAATAATCAAGGACGCGAAAACCATGCTGGGCGCGCAGGCGCTCCAGGCGGCTCGCTTCGGCGGGGTTGAGACGAAGGGCAACGCTTGCCTCGGACGCCAAAATGGCCGGGCGGTAAAGACCTTGGCGCTCCAGGACGGCGGAGAGAAAGCCAAGGGCGTCCCCCTGCTCTTCGGGGGTGCGGGCATCGCGCAGGCCAAGCCAGCCGGCGCCCGACGCGGTGCGGATGGCCGCCTGCCGCTCCGCGTAAACTTGATAGTTTTGGTTAAAAATGCTGCGGGCGTAGTTCAGCCACGCCGCCGTGGTACCGCGCTGGAGAGACTGCGCGACGTCGGCGGCGAGCCGCGCCGAACCGCCGGCCGCCCGGGCCGCTGCGCCCACTTCGGCGGCCAGTTGCAAGCCCTCACGCTCATAGCTTGCCGGCAGGTAGGCCACATCCGGGAGCGGCAAGGGCGGCCGGGTTTCCACGGTGCGCACAACACCGGACGTGGCGCCATCAAAGGGTGTGCGCTCGCCCACTTCCGATTTGAGGAAACACCAGTTCACCCGCTCATTGTAGGTGAAGGCCGCACATTGGCTGTCGGAGAGACAGGTCTCCTCGCAAGCGTTGAGGGGAATTTCGCGCAAGGTGCGGTAGTCGAAGCCCGGAAGATCGGTGCCCGAAAGGCGATCAAGGACCCGTTCGCCAAGGGCGCCCGAGGGGCCCGCCACCATACCGGCACCAAGAAGTGCCCCCACGACCCAAAACCGCCAAGCCATGTGCGCCTCCCGAGCTTCGGCGGCGTCACTTTACCCGCAATTGATGTAAAACGCGAAGCGCAAGCGCTTCCCTCGCGGCCCCGCGATCCCGTGACTTACGTCTGCCTAGCGGTAGGGTTCCGCGACCACGTCTTCGAGCCGATAACCCACGTCGGCAAGCACCGTCGCCACAGGCTCAGCGCGCAGCGTCCCGGTGACCCAGATGGGCGCAAACATTTCCGGACTGCCCGCCGCCTCCTCCACGTAGACGATCTGATTGGGCGGCGGTGGCGGAACGTGAATGCACGCACCCAGCTCCGGCACCAGCAGGAAGCGGGTCTCGTTCTCGCCAAATCCCACCGGCGTCGTGTAACCCGCCAGGCGCACGCGCTGGCCGTCGAGATCGTCGCGCACTTCGCCGATGAGGGGCTGGAGCCCGCGCATGTCGGCGATGTCCATGAAGAAGAGCTTCATGTCCTCAAAGGTGGTGCCGTCGGGGAATTCTTGCCGCGTGGGCCGCCCTACACGATTTTCCTCCGCGACAGCCATGGTGAAGCTGCCCTCTTTCCACAGATCTTCCCACACGAGGGGCTCCACACCATCGGGAAGCGCGGGCGCGTCCTCTGCGGGCGGCATCTGATAGCGCACCAGCTCATGGGGGGTCATCACCGAGCTGTCGGCGACAGGCCGGAAGGTGCCGTCGTCCACGATGGTTTCGCCATCGGCGCCCATGAGCGTCGCCACCTCGGTCTTTTTCCAGGGGGCAGTGAGGACAAGGGCGCCGGCGGCCACGACAGCGACCAGCAGCATCAGGCGAAGCGCGATGGACCGCATGGGGAAATCCAACTCCGTTGTTCCATCGGTGTAACCCATTTGGGCCAGCGCCGCAGCCGGGCAGTTGTTACGTGATATTCACAATATCGTCGGTCGCAGCCATTGCCTGACACCGCAACGATCACGAAAATAAAGGGAGCGCACGAGCAGAGGCGGTCCACAGACGCAATGCGCATCTTTTATGCCCCCGAGACCGAAGCCCATGTGCCGGAGTTTTTTCTGGCGCGCGGTCGCGTGGTGTCCAGCGAAGAGCGCTCCCAGCGGGCCGAACTACTGCTGGCGGCGGTGAGAGAATTGGGACTTTCTCCCCAATCGCCGGAAAACACGCCGCTCGACCGTGTCCTCACTGTGCATACGCCCCGCTACTTGGATTTCCTGCGCGATGCCTTTGCGGTCTGGCATGAGATGCCGCAAGCCGGTCTGGAGGTGGTCGCCAACGTACAACCGAGACGGCCCGAAGCGAGTTACCCAGATGGAATTTTGGGACGCGCGGGCTGGCACCTTGGGGATCTCGCCTGCCCCATCGGGAAGCACACCTACCACGCGGCCCGGCGCGCGGCAGATTCGGCGGTGGCCGCCGCGCGGGCCGTCGCCGAGGGTGAAAAGTCCGCCTATGCCCTTTGCCGCCCGCCGGGCCATCACGCCTCTGATGAGGTGGCTGCCGGGCATTGCTACCTCAACAACGCGGCCATCGCCGCCTCCGTGTTGCAGGAAGAGGGCGCTCGCCCGGCCGTCCTCGACATTGACGTCCACCACGGTAACGGCACCCAGGCCATCTTTTACGACCGTGACCTCCTCACCGTATCCGTCCATATGGACCCCCACAGCATCTACCCATGGTTCACCGGCCACACGAGCGAGACGGGAGTAGGACCCGGCGAGGGTTTCAATCGAAACCTTCCGCTGGAGCGGGGCACAAGCGACGAAGCATGGCTGGACGCGGTGCAGACCGGGATCGAGCTCGTGGAAAGGGACGGCGCCGATGCGATGGTGCTTGCGCTTGGCCTTGATGTTCACACCGACGATCCCTTGGGCGGCCTCGACGTTTCCACCGACGGGATCCGCCGCGGCGGTACCTTGGTCGGAGCAACGCGACTACCCGTGGCGGTGACCCAAGAGGGCGGCTACCTGTCGCCGAGCCTATCGACGAACGCCAAAGCGTTTTTCGAGGGCTTTTTGTCGGCAAGGCCATCGTGACCGCCACCCTTGCCCAGCGAACGCAAACGGACGTTCTTGATGTGGACGTGGCAGTCACACGCTGCCGGCGCGAGGGGTCGCTCGGCACACTCGTCCTTGATTGGCCGGAACAGTTCGCTCGCGTGCGGGCGGGCCAATTCGTGATGCTGAAGAGCTTGGCGCGGGGCGCGCCGCTGC
>JBCCYN010000193.1:0-6601 GCA_039189655.1 Pseudomonadota bacterium
CACCACAGGATGGGTCGCGTTGTTAAGCGTCAGTTCGCCGCTGATGTTGGCGGTGTTATCACCCGTGACCTCGATACCGGTGCTCTTGAAGGTGATTGCCGGGAAGCTGTTAGCGTTGAGGAATTTGTCGCCCGCCACCTCAGCGTTGAAATCGGTACCACGCGGATCGAAGTCCACCGGATGGAGGGTTTCCACCCCTGTCCCCTCGATGGTCGCCGTTACGGAAGACTTTGCCACGTCCTCAGCGTCCAAGGTGATGGTGGCATCGATGGCCCCGCGCTGAAACATCCCCGTATAGGTGGAGTACCCGATGTGACTGACTTTCCAGACGATCGACGCATGGGTCTTGTCGAGGGCGTATGTCCCCGAGGGAACGTCGATCGACTGCGCCGCGACGGGCGAGGATGCCAGCGCGACTACGGCGACGGCGGCGGCAGCGGGAAGAAGACGCATGATGATGCTCCAATCAAAAATTGCGCGCCATAGCACGCAAAGGGACATCAGCATCGTTCTAGAACTCGCGTTTCAATTTGCAAACGAATGTGAAGATAACCTGTCGCGCCCCGATGGCGCAGAGCGCCTCCCCGGCACCCCATATGAGTGCATGGCCGAAACTGACGGTATACGCATAGTACCCGGTTATTTCAGCGAAAACGCCCAGCGTGCGCTGCTCGCTGACATTGAGGCGGTGATCGCACTCGCGCCCTTTTTCGTGCCCAAAATGCCGCGCACGGGGCGGCCGTTTTCCGTGCGCATGACCAATTGCGGCCCGCTCGGATGGGTGTCTGACGAAGGCGGCTACCGCTATCAGCCCAGCCATCCCCAAACCAGCCGATCGTGGCCGCCAATGCCCGCGCCGTTAAAAATGCTTTGGGATGATCTTGGTGCCCCAGGCGAGCCTGAAGCTTGCTTGATCAATTATTATGAAAGCGGGGCGAAGATGGGCCTTCATCAGGATCGGGACGAAGCGGAGCTTGGCGCACCGGTGGTGTCCGTCTCGTTGGGAGATACGGCGGTTTTTCGCATGGGAGGCACAACGCGCCGCGCGCCGACGCGGTCCATGCGCCTTTCTTCGGGCGATGTGCTCGTCTTCGGCGGGCCGTCGCGGTTGGTCTATCACGGGGTCGATCGTATTTTAGGGGGATCGTCGAGGTTGTTGTCGGGTGGGGGGCGGATCAACTTGACGCTGAGGCGCGTTACCCCTTTGGAGGAACAATGATGCGTTATGGGACACTGGCCCTTGCCTTGGCGGCGGCCCTGCTCGCTGCGGGCACCGATGGCGCCCTTGCCGGGCCGGCCACGGTGGAGGGTGTGGAAGTCCGCCAGGAGCCTTCCGGCACCTGGCGGTTCGACGTCACCGTGCGCCACGCCGACACCGGTTGGGATCATTACGCCAACGCCTTCACGGTAACGACCGTCGACGGGGCACCACTGGGAACGCGCACCCTCTTTCACCCGCACGTGGAAGAACAACCCTTCACCCGCAGCCTCAACGGCGTTGCGATCCCCGACGGCGTGACCGAGGTGCTCGTGCGGGCCGTTGACAGCGTCCACGGCGAAGGCGAACCGGTCCGGGTGTTGTTGAACCAGTGAGCGCGACCGCCGCCAAGACCGCTTTGCTGCCGAGCCTTTCGCCCTTTGAGGGGGCACCCGAGGCGCCGGAGGGCGGCTTCAGCGTTCCTCCTGGGGTGCGCGTCTACGCGGTGGGCGACATTCATGGCCACCTCGGCCTCCTGCGTCGCCTCCAGGGGATGATCGACACCGACATTGCTGCGCATTCGCCCGCCAACATCATTGAGGTCTATCTGGGCGACTATATCGACAGGGGCCCCGATTCCTGTGGCGTGATCGACCATCTCAGCCGCCCGCGCCCCCACCGCACCGTGTTCCTTCGAGGCAATCACGAAGACTATCCGGAGCGCTTCCTCAACGGGGACGACGTGTTGGAGATGTGGCTGCACAACGGCGGCATCGAGACCCTCGCCTCCTACGGCCTCAGTGTGGGCCGCATGACGCGCCCGTCCGCACTGAGGCGGGCGTTTTCGGCGGCCCTCCCCAGCACCCACCTTACTTTTCTCAAAAACCTGAAGCTCGCCTACCATCTGGGCGATGTCTTTTTCGTCCACGCCGGAATTCGGCCGGGCGTCCCCTTGAGTGCCCAAAGCCGCGACGATCTTCTGCTGATCCGGCGCGAATTCATCGAGCACAGCCCGGCTCTCCCGGTGCGGGTGGTCCATGGCCACACCCCGCGGCGCGAGCCCGATGTGACGCGCTTCCGGGTCGGTATAGACACCGGCGCGTTTGCCACCGGCCGCCTCACGTGCGCTGTGCTGGAAGGTCCCGACGTGCGGTTTTTGCACACCGGAGACTGACGACACCAAGCCTCCAGGCCTCGTACCTAGCGGTTCCTGCGCCCAATTGGGCGCAGACAAGATGCTCGCCCTTTGAATTTAGAGCGTTTTTCTCGATCAGGTGATCCAACCTGATCGAGAAACGTTGTAGCGTCGCATCTCAGGGGAAAGCACGTTGAAGGCCGCGCAAAACTGGCCGATGGCGGCGAAATGGCCCGTCAGACCCAACCCATCAATTCGCGGCGAACCACGTTTTCGATGACCCGCATCCCATGCTCGGTATCGTTGAGGCAGGGAACGGCAGAAAATTCTTCGCCACCCTCCTCAAGAAAATATTCCGCATTTTCGCCGCCAATTTCTTCGAGCGTTTCTAGACAGTCCGCCACGAAGCCCGGCGTCATCACCGCAAGGCGTTTGACGCCCCCGCGCGCCAGCGACTTGATGGTCTCATCGGTATAGGGCTGGAGCCATTCTGCATTGCCGAAGCGGGACTGGAAGGTGACGATCATGCGCTCTTCCGGCCAGCCAAGCCGGTCGCGCAAGAGGCGCGTCGTCTTATAGCAATGGCAATGGTAAGGATCGCCATTGAGGTGATAGTCCTTCGGCAACCCGTGGTAGGACGTTACCACCAGCTCCGGCTCAAAGCTCAGCGTCTCCAGATGGTCTTCCAGGGACTGCGCGAGCGCCTCGATATAGACCGGGTCGTCGCAATACTGCGGAACGGTGCGGATGGCCGGTTGCCAACGCATCTTTTGCAGGGCGTCAAAGGCTTTGTCGTTCACCGTGGCGGTCGTGGCAGCCGAATACTGCGGGTAGAGCGGGAAGATCAACACGCGCTCGCAACCGCGATCCTGCAGCGCCTGGAGTTTTTCGGCGATGGGCGGCAGGCCGTATCGCATGGCCCATTCCACGTCGATCCGAGGCTCGTCGCCCAGGAGCGCCGCAAGCTTTTCGCTTTGGCTTCGGGTGATGGTTTTGAGGGGCGATTCGTCCAGATCTTTGTTCCACACCTCGTCATAGGCTCGACCCGATTTCTGTGGCCGGGTGGACAAGATGACGAGGTTGAGGAGCGGCCACCAGACGGCGCGCGGCACCTCGATCACCCGGCGGTCGGACAAGAATTCCCGCAAGTATCGGCGCATGGACCAATAGTCGGTCGCTTCAGGCGTGCCGAGATTGACGATAAGCACTCCGATGCGTCCGAATGCGACCCCCGGATGGGACCGGGGAAGGTCGCCCGGCTGCCCCGCGTGGGGCGTTGCGGGCAAGGTCGCCTCGCTCGCATCATTTTCGGCGGGCAGCGGAAGGAAGGCTCTAGCGTCCATTATTCTAAATCTAGGCTACGGGACCTTGAATTGACAGGGGCCCGGCGCCCGGTGCGACGAACCCACCACCGACCGGTGACCTCCGGTCGACAGACTGTCGATGGTCACCATAGACTTCGGCAATGACGGTCGTACCCGGCGTTGGGACGCCACCTCGAGAGGAAGATATGCCCATTAAGGCTCTCAATACAACCATTGGTGCCGCGGCACTGGCTTCAGTTGCGCTACTTGCCCTTCCGGCACTCGCTCAGACGACCCTTACGGTGTCCAACTGGCTTCCGCCGAGCCATCCGCTCGTCAAGGACATCGTGGTGCCTTGGGGCGCGGCCGTGGAGGAGGCCACCGAAGGGCGCGTCAAGGTCGAGGTGATGGCAGCGCCCATCGGCCGCCCGCCTGCCCAATATGACCTTGTCGCCGATGGCGCAGCGGACATCGGCTACGGCGTCCACGGCTACACCCCCAATCGCTTCGGGCTGACGACCATTGCCGAACTCCCGTTCCTGTCTGACAGCGCCGAAACCCTTTCGGTGGCCTATCAGGAAGTCCACGACGAGTTCTTCGCCGATGCCGACGAGCACAAGGGTGTCCATCTTCTGGGCGTGTTTACCCACGGGCCGGGCGGCATTTACACCACCGGCGACGCAGTGGGGAGCCTTGCGCAGGCGGACGGTCGAAAAATGCGCGTGGGCGGCGGCCTTGCCAACATGGTGGCCCAGCGCCTCGGCATGGTGCCGGTCTCAGCCCCGGCGCCCCAAGTCTACGAGATATTGTCCAACGGCGTGGCGGACGGCATCCTTTTCCCGCCCGAATCCGTGCCCTTCTTCAAGATCGACTCTGTGCTCAAGAGCGGCGTCACCGTGCCGGGCGGCCTTTATAATACGTCCTTCTTCATGATCATGAACGCCGACACCTGGAACGGTCTGTCCGCCGAGGACAAAGCCGCCATCGATGGCCTTTCGGGGGTTTCCCTGGCGCGCCGGGCAGGCAAGGCCTGGGACGCCGCGGACGCCCAGGGCTTTGAGACCATGAAAGCCGCCGGCATGAGCGTCAGCAAGGCCTCCGACGCCTTTACTGGCGACCTTGAAACCACGCTAAGCGGCGTCGACAAGGTGTTCCTCGACGCGGCCGCGGAAAAGGGTATCAACGGCGAGGCGGCCCTGAAAGCGCTCAAGGCGAAGCTCGGATCCTGAGAGCACCGCGCGTGCAGATCGGCAAGGCTGGCAGCCTCCTCCTCAAGGGGATCGCCGGCAGCCTTCTCGTGGCGATGATGCTCCTCACCGTCGTGGATGTGGTGGGGCGCTACGTTTTCTCAGCACCGGTTCCGGGGGCTTTCGAAGCGACGGAGGTGATGCTCGCCCTGGCCATCTTCGCCGGACTTCCCATCGTGACAGGGCGAGGCGAGCACGTCTCGGTTCGCCTGGTGGTGGACCATCTGCCGCCGGCCGTTCGCCGCGTCTTCGACACCGTTTGCGCGTTTCTAGTGGCCGTGCTCCTCGCCGGCGCGGCCTACCTTCTTTATCGCCGCGGCGTCTCGTTGGCGGCCTTTGGCGATGCCACGGTTCTCCTAGGAATTCCCCTCGCACCGGTGGCGTTTGCGCTAATGGGCCTTTGCGCCATCGCATCGCTCGTGGGTTTGGCGCGTTTGGTTGCAACCTGCAGCGCCAAACGCCAGCGACCCCAGCAACCCTGACCACGCCATGTTTGGGTTAGAGCCTTGGGTCCCGGGCCTTTTGGTGCTGCTTGCCCTGGTGTTTGCGGGCGTTCCCATCGCCTTTGCCATGGGCCTTGTGGGAACCGGCGGGCTGGTGCTGATGCTCGGCCCCCGGGGGGCGCTTTCCGTCGCCGGCCAGACGCTCTTCGACACGGGCCTTTCCTACACCCTTTCCGTCGTTCCCCTCTTTATCCTGATGGGGAATTTTGTGACGCGGGCAGGTCTCTCCGACAAGCTCTACGCCGCTTGTTATGCCTGGCTGGGGGCCCGGCGCGGTGGCCTAGCCATGGCGACCGCCCTCGCGTGCGGCGGCTTTTCGGCGGTGTGCGGCTCGTCCCTGGCAACCGCCGCTACCATCGGCAAAGTGGCCCTTCCCTCCATGCGCCAGTACGGCACGTCCGACAGCCTTGCTGCCGGGGTCATCGCCGCCGGGGGCACTTTGGGTATTCTCATCCCGCCCTCGGTGATACTGGTGATCTACGGCGTCACCACCAACCAGGACATCGGCGCCCTATTCATTGCGGGGATCGTTCCCGGGATTTTGGGCGTGATCGGCTACATGCTTGCTGTGCGGATCACCTGCGCCATCAATCCGGCCGCAGGACCACGGGGCCCGTCCACGACGCTTGCAGAAAAACTCACCGCTACCCGAGGCGTTGTGGGCATCTTGGCCCTCTTCATCCTCGTCATCGGCGGCATTTACGCAGGGATTTTCACCGCCACGGAAGCCGCCGGTGTCGGGGCGTTCGGTGCCCTCTTGATGGCCCTTGCGGGCGGGCATCTATCGCTGAAAAATTTTGGCGAGGTTTTGGCGCAAACCGCCGCCACCACGACGATGATGTTCACGATCCTCGCCGGCGCGTTGATTTTCGCCAATTTCATCAACGTTGCCGGCCTGCCGCGCACCCTCAACGAATTCCTGAGCACCGCATCCTTGCCACCCTTTGCGGTGCTGGGGGCCATTTTGCTGATCTACCTCATCCTCGGCATGGTCTTGGAAAGCCTTTCCATGATCCTCCTCACGGTGCCCATCTTTGCGCCCATCGTCGGCGGGCTCGGCTACGACCTCGTGTGGTTCGGCATCCTCGTGGTGGTCATGACGGAGATCAGCCTCATCACGCCGCCCGTGGGCCTTAACGTCTTCGTCCTCAAGTCGGTCATGCCTGACGTTCCCCTCAGCGCCATCTTCCGGGGCGTCGTCCCCTTTATCCTCG
>JBCCYN010000194.1:0-6573 GCA_039189655.1 Pseudomonadota bacterium
CGGACTAACTGGCGCGGGCGGCGAGGGTTTGCTCCAAGAAGCCGCACAAATTGTCGGTGACAAACTCCACGTAGGCCGCTTCCCGGCCCTCAAACTCCCAGTCTTCGCGGAACACCTCCCTTGTACCCTCCGGAACCACCAGGATCGTCCGCATCCCATGGCGCGCGGGCACTTCAAGGTTGCGTGACAGGTCCTCGAACATGGCCGAGCGGGCCGGGTCAATGGCGTGTTTTTTCCAGAACCGCGCGTACGTCTCCTCGGCCGGTTTTGGGATGAGGTCAGCGTCCACGATGTCGAAGATGCCATCAAAGTGGTTACTGATGCCCAGCTGCTCCACCACCCGAGCGGCGTGATCCGTGGTTCCGTTGGTCATGATGAACCGGCGGCCTGGGAGCGCTGCGATGGCGCGCTCGAGGTCTGGGTCCGCCGCCACATGGGAGTGATCGATATCGTGCACGAACTCTAAGAAGCCATCGGGGTTGATCCCGTGCTCCACCATCAAGCCACGCAGGGTGGTTCCGTAGCGGCGATAGTAGTCTTTTTGCAGTTTATGCGCCGCGTCCCGCTCAAGGTTGAGGAGTTTTGCGACGTACTGACCCATGCGGCTGTCCACCTGGGCGAAGAGGTTCGTGTGCGGCGGGTAAAGGGTGTTGTCGAGGTCAAACACCCATGTGTCCACATGGGCAAACGATGTGAGATCGCGCTGGTTTTCCTCAGGCGATTCCGAGGGGAGGGGGGTGACATGAGTCATCGTCCGGCCACCGCCGCCTTCTCCCGGAGTACACAACCCAAAAAATCGAGGCGCACTAGGGCCCTCCAAAACCGGTGACCGTTGGCCTATCGCGGCGGCGCAGCGGGTGCAAGTCGAAGTTTAAACGGTGGTATAGCGCCATGGAATCTTGCGGTAGCCCGCGCCGTGCGTTTGGCGGCGTCAGGCCGATCGACGTTCCCATGATCTGCTCAGCCACCCGCGCTCTCACCCGCGCGAGGCCAGAAAACCTTTTTGAACCAGACGGTTGCTCCAACCCGAAGGTCCGCCGGCCGCTCGCGCGAGCGTCGCGTCCGTGCAGCAGCTCCCAGCGGCATCTTCAAGTCGCACCAACCAGTGCCATGCCGGATATCGTAGTGTTCCAAGCTGGGCCGAGGGTGCAGCGGTCCCCCGGATGATGAAAACCGGTGGGGGGACTTTTCTTGCACGATGGGGCATTTCTAGCACAAGGGGGACGCTCTCGCACAAGGGGGCAGCGGACTGTCCGCAGCCGACCGCTACAACCGCGCCCCAAACGATGGTCAGTGGCGCTCGTCCGCGCTCAAGCGCCGCTCCAGCCACCGCACGCCCGCCGACACAATCAAGATGAGCACCAAGTATTCCAGCACCAGCACCGTATAAATCTCCAGAGGCCGATACTCGGTCACCACCAACTCATTGGCCTTGCGCGTCAATTCTTGCATGCCAATCACCGAAATGAGCGAGCTCATCTTGAGCATGTAGACCAGCTGGTTGCCGAGGGCCGGAAGGATGCGGCGGATGGCTTGGGGCAGGATGACGAAGCGCATGGTGTCGCGATAGTTGAGCGAAATGGTGTGCGCTGCCTCGTACTGGCCGCGCCCTATGGACTGAATGCCCGCCCGAAAGATCTCCGCCTCAAAGGCGCTGTCGGAAAGGGCGAGCGCCAACACCCCTGCCCAAAAGACGCTGAGTGATATGCCGGTGAGTTGGGGGAGGCCGTAGTAGACCCAAAGGATCATCACAAGGAGCGGCACGGCTCGCACCAACTCCACATAGGTGCGGCTGATCGCGCGCGGTGTCCTGGCGCTGGAAAGACCGGGGAGCGCCACCAAAAGCCCCACGGCAACGGAAATGACGATGGCCGTCAGCGACAAAAGCACCGTGTATTGGAGGCCCGAGAGCAAGAACTGCAGATTCGTCCAGCCTTTGGGTGTGGCGGGATTGACCACATACCAACCCCAGTTGGCCGAGCAACCGCCCAGCACCAGGAGCGGCGAAAGGAGGAGGAGGCGGCGGATCAATGGTGGAGGATCCGGTCAAGAAAGTCGCGGCACCTTGCACTTTCCGGTGCACTGAAGAATTTTTTGGGCGGCGCCGTTTCGACAATTTTTCCGTGGTCCATGAAAACCATGGTGTCGGCAACGTTGCGGGCAAAGCCCATTTCGTGGGTGACGCACACCATCGTCATGCCGCTTTGGGCGACGTTGGCCATCACGTCGAGCACTTCGCGGATCATTTCCGGGTCGAGGGCGGAGGTGGGCTCATCAAACAGCATGATGGACGGCTCCATGCACAGCGCCCGGGCAATGGCGACGCGCTGCTGCTGCCCGCCGGACAGATGACGGGGGTACTTTTCTGCCTGTTCCGGGATCTTGAGCCGTTCCAGGTAGTGCATGGCGATCTCTCGGGCGGCCGCTTGGCTCATCTTGCGCGCGCGCATCGGTCCGAGGGTCAAGTTGCCAAGCACGGTGAGGTGGGGAAAGAGGTTGAACTGCTGAAAAACCATGCCCACCCGCGAGCGCACCGATTCCCGGGAGGCGGCCTTGCGGGTAAGTTCGATCCCGTCGACGAAAATCCGCCCCGACTGATGCGCTTCAAGGCCGTTGATGCACCGGATCAAGGTGGATTTTCCCGACCCCGAGGGACCGCACACCACCACTTGCTCGCCCCGCTCCACCTCAAAGTCGATGGCGTTGAGCACCTCAAAATCGCCGAAGCGTTTGGATACGCCCTTTAGCGAAATCACCGGACCTGCGTCTTCCGATGCCCCGTTCGGTCCACCTTGACTTGGGGCGTTGGAGGCGCGTCTTGAAGGGTGGCGGGGGGAGGATGACAACGGCTTTTGGCGACCTCGGAGCAAGTCTTGCGCGATGGCAGCACAGCTGGCGAAGGTGCGCAATGGTCTTTGGATGTCACACCTCAAGTTTGCTCTTGCACAGGGCTTTGGGTGCCGAAAATTCGCGATGGCCGAAACCCCCTGCGATCATGTTTCGCCAACAATTCCGGGACGCTGAGTGAAGTCTAACGATACGATTTAGAGTAGAAAGCGCCCTGAGAAGTATTACGAGGATCGGGAAGTGTAAGCCAGATCGAACACTTTGGACCGGTGGCGGACATCCCAGCGTCTGCCCATCCCATACGGCGCAAAGACCAAGCCGAACATTTCTCACGACGATGCCGTGGCGCGACGGAAAAGCTCTTGCCGACCAGTAAGGCGGGGCGGAAATTCCATGCGATCGGTTGCTGCCCGGGCTGATCCGCGCAATTCTGACGCCACAAAAGGCGCTGAGGGAAATGAAGGAGACTTTTATGGCGTGGCTAAAATGTGCTGCGGTGGCAGCGGTGATGCTGTTGGGGGTCGGCGCGGCGGCGGCGCAGTCGACCCTGCAGGAAGTACTCAATGGCGGGGTGTTGAAAGTCGGAACGACCGGCGACTGGAACCCCATGACCATGAAGGATCCCGCCACCAACAGCTACCGGGGGTACGACATCGATGTGATGACCGAGCTGGCCAACGATCTCGGCGTTGAGTTGGAATTTGTACCCACCGATTGGAAAACGCTCGTCAACGGGATTACCGCCGATACCTACCACATCACCGGTTCGGCTTCGGTGTCGCCCTCTCGCGCAAAGGCCGCGGGCTACTCCGACAGCTATTTTTCGCTCGCCACCGTCCCACTCGTCCTTTCCGACAATTCGGAAAAGTTCAAAGACTGGGCCGACCTCGACAAGCCCGAGGTCACCGTGGCGGCCACCCTCGGCACCACCCAAGAAAAGCAGGTGAAGGATTTCTTCCCGAGCGCCCAGCATAAGATCGTGGAATCGCCAGCGCGGGACTTTCAAGAAGTCCTCGCGGGCCGCGCGGATGCACACATCACGTCCAATGTGGAAGCGTCAAAGCTGGTGGAGCAGTACCCGCAGATGATGGTCGTTCCGGTGAATGAACCCAGGGCACGCACCCCGATCGCCATGCTCCTGCCCCAAGACGATCAAGTCTGGATCAACTATATTAATACTTGGATTGCCTTGAAGAAAGAGGCAGGTTTCTTTGACACGTTGGGACAAAAGTGGCAGCTCACCAACTGAGGACGAGCCGCAACCGCCGCGTTCGCCGGCCGGTCTCCTGGGCAACGGGGGACAAAGCTGAGTTCGCGCTAAACCAGCCTTGAATTGTGCCACTCTAATGCCTGAGGGCAGCCCCGCGGTGTGGCGGTAGACTACCGCCACACCCAAAAAAGGGACGTGCCCTTCGCCAGATCGTCACGGGACGGCGGCCGCTTGACGTGAACCGGCCAAAACCGCTTTGTGGCCCGATCTTGACCCACGTCCCCGCGTCGCTCCGGCCAATATTTCTGGGCATCGCGGTGATCACCACATTTAGATGGCGCGTCCCGCAAGAAGGCGTTCGCGCCCACAACCTATGGCCTCGCCGTGGACGAGATGGCCGCCGTTTCGGCTGGCCGGCAAGAGCACGCCTCGCCATCGTGACCCCCATCGCTGTGTCGCCCAAGGGCAGCGCGGCTGTCGTCTGCGGCCTTTTGATATTGGGGGTCGCACTCGGTCGCCTGGCATAGGTCAGCTTCGCGCAAGCCCGTTACGGCAACTTACGCAACATGCCCAATTTCGGCGATTTTGTTCCCGTTTCCGCCCTAGTGCACGGTGTTCTGAACTAGGCGACTTCAATTCCTGAAGTCGCGAGTTTCCCTAGAGTTTTGGATGCGTGGCTGGCCATGAAAAGCCAGTGTTTCCGTCAATCAAGTCAGCCATGAAGGCCGATGACCATGACGAGCGTCGATACATCGCCCCCTGCCCGCCGCGGCGACCTCGCGTCGATGCTGCCCAAGGGCATTCGCGACATTGCCTTCGCGTTGGGCGTCGTGACGATGCTCGCCGTCCTGATCCTGCCGATACCCACCTTCCTGATCGACGTGGGGCTGGCATTTTCCGTGGCCCTTGCCGTTCTCATCTTGATGGTGGCGCTGTGGATTGAAAAGCCACTGGAATTTTCGTCCTTTCCAACGATTTTGCTGATCGCGACCATGCTTCGCCTGGCGCTATCCATCGCCACGACCCGGCTCATCCTCGCCCACGGACACGAAGGCGTCGACGCGGCCGGATACGTCATTGCCGGCTTTTCCAACTTCCTGATGTCGGGCGACTTCGTCATTGGCATCGTGGTCTTTCTCATCCTTGTCATCGTCAACTTCCTAGTCATCACCAAGGGCGCGACGCGTATCGCTGAGGTGGGTGCACGCTTTACCCTAGACGCCATCCCCGGCAAGCAAATGGCGATCGATGCTGATCTTTCCTCCGGCCTCATCAACGAGGCTGAAGCCCAGCGTCGCCGCAGCGAACTTGAAGAAGAAAGTTCCTTCTTCGGCTCCATGGACGGTGCCTCGAAGTTCGTACGCGGCGAGGCGATCGCGTCGCTCATCGTCATAGCGGTGAATATTTTCGGCGGTATCGTCATCGCCACCACACGCCATGGGATGGAGCTGTCGAGCGCGTCAGATGTGTTCACCCGCCTTTCGGTGGGCGACGGGCTGGTGAGCCAAATTCCGGCGCTGGTGATTTCCCTTGCCGCCGGCCTTCTCGTCTCCAAAGGCGGTACCCGCGGCTCCGCAGACAAGGCGGTTCTTGGCCAGTTGGGGGCCTATCCCCGCGCGCTCTTCATGGCGGCGGGCATGATGGCCGTCTTTGCCGTCATGCCGGGCCTGCCCACCGTCCCGTTCATGTTTCTTGCCGCAACGCTCGCCTTCGTTGGCTACACAATTCCCAGGGCTAGGCGAGCGGAGGAAGCTGAGAAGGCCGCAAAGGCCAAAAAGGAGGTTGATAAGAAGGCCAAGACCCAACACGATTCGGTGCGGGCCGAACTGGACGTCCCGGATTTACACCTGGTGGTGGGCAAACAGCTTGCGCGCACGGTGCTGCGCTCCCCCACCGAGCTCACCCACCGCCTCGCCAAAATCCGTCGAAAGTTTGCACGGGAGTACGGCTTCGTCATTCCCGAAATCAAAGTGGGCGAAGATCTTGCGCTCAGCCCTAAGAACTATGAGGTGCGCGTCCACGGCACCGTGGCCGCGGTGGAGGAGTTGCGCGTTGGGGATTACCTCGTCGTCACCGGCGAGGGACCTGCGCCCCAAGTACCTGGGGACAAGGCTCGGGACCCAGCCTTCGGTATGAAGGCTCTTTGGATCAACGAAGCGTTCGTTGAGGACGTGACGCGCGAAGGTTTTGTGCCCATCGACAATGCTTCGGTGGTGCTCACGCACTTTGTCGAAGTGGTCCGCAACAACCTATCCCAACTTCTCTCCTATAAAGACATGCGCGCTCTCATCGACAGGCTCGATCCCGAGTATAAGCGCCTGCTTGATGAAATCGTCCCATCGCAGATTTCGAACTCGGGCCTGCAGGCGGTGCTCAAGCTGTTGCTGGCGGAGCGCATTTCGATCCGCAATCTCCATCTAATCCTTGAGGCGGTGGCGGAGGTCAGCCCCCATGCACGGCGCGCAGAGGTGGTTGCCGAACACGTGCGGGTTAGGCTTGCGCCGCAGATTTGTGGC
>JBCCYN010000195.1:0-6400 GCA_039189655.1 Pseudomonadota bacterium
CGGGCGTCCGTCCCCCCTGCCCCCAGAAAAAGTCCGGCGCTAGAGCGCTTCGGCGCCGGAAATGATCTCGATGAGTTCCTTGGTGATCTGCGCCTGGCGGGTGCGGTTATAGACCAGGGTCAGGCGGTCGATCATTTCGCCGGCGTTCCTGGTGGCGTTGTCCATGGCCGTCATGCGGGCGCCCTGCTCGGAGGCAGCGTTTTCAAGGAGCGCCCTGAAAATCTGCACCGCAATGTTCTTCGGCACCAACACATTCAGGATCTCGGCGGGCTCGGGCTCGTACTCATAGACCGCGTCGCCGGTGCCGGACGCCGGCGACGCCTCGCCATCCTCGCTTTGCGACACTGCGGTGGCTGCGGCGGGAATAAGCTGAAGGCCGGTGGGCTTCTGGCTGATCACAGAGCGGAAGTGGGCGTAGTAGAGCGTTGCCACATCAAAATCGGCCGTCTCGAACAGGCCAACGACCTTTTCGGCCACCACCTGCGCTTGCTCAAACCCAATGCGTTTGACCGATTTGAACTCGATCACGTCGATGATCTGGTCGTTGTAAGCACGCCGCAGGACATCGTAGCCTTTGCGGCCCACGCACAAAAAGCGCACGGTTTTCCCGGCAGCCATCAAATCGAGCGCATCGCTGACCGCTTTGCGCACGATGGAGGTGTTGAACGCTCCGCAAAGGCCTCGGTCGGCGGTACACACCACCAGGAGGTGCACCTTATCCTCACCACGTCCGGTGAGGAGGACCGGCGCCTCGGGATCGTCCACGGTGGATTCGGCAAGGCTTGCGAGGACCGCCGACATGCGCTCGGCATAGGGACGGGCAGCCTCGGCGGCCTCTTGGGCGCGGCGCAGCTTGGCCGCAGCCACCAGCTGCATGGCCTTGGTGATTTTCTGCGTCGCCTTCACCGAGGCGATGCGGTTTTTTAGATCCTTAAGTGACGGCATGGTTTTGCTGGCGCGTCAGGCGGCGGCCGCGGGCTCTTCGGTGACGAACGTCTTTGTGAAACCTTCCACCGCCTTTTGCAGCCGGCCGCGAACATCGTCCGTCAGCTGCTTTTCTTTGCCGATGGCATCGAGAACATCCCGGTGCTGGTTCCGCATAAGCCGCAGAAGGCCTTCCTCGTACTCGGTAATTTTGGCCACAGGCACATTGTCGAGATAGCCGTTCACGCCGGCGAAGATCACCACCACCTGCTCGGGGGTGGTGAGCGGCGAAAACTGAGGCTGCTTGAGAAGCTCGGTGAGACGTGCACCGCGTGCCAGCAAGCGCTGGGTGGTGGCGTCAAGGTCGGAGCCGAACTGCGCAAAGGCCGCCATCTCGCGATACTGGGCAAGCTCGCCCTTAATAGCGCCGGCCACCTGTTTCATGGCTTTAACCTGGGCAGCCGAACCCACCCGCGAAACCGAAAGACCCACGTTCACCGCAGGCCGGATACCCTGGTAGAAAAGGTCCGTCTCTAGAAAGATCTGGCCGTCCGTGATGGAGATGACGTTGGTCGGGATGTAGGCCGACACGTCGTTGGCCTGGGTCTCAATGACGGGAAGCGCCGTGAGCGATCCCTTACCATGGTCATCGCCCATCTTGGCCGCCCGCTCCAGGAGCCGGGAGTGCAGATAAAAGACGTCGCCGGGGTAGGCTTCGCGGCCCGGCGGGCGACGCAGGAGAAGCGACATCTGCCGGTAGGCGACGGCCTGCTTGGAAAGGTCATCGTAGCCGATCACGGCGTGCATTTTGTTGTCGCGGAAGTACTCGCCAATGGCGCAGCCGGTGAAGGGCGCCAGGAACTGCATGGGCGCCGGGTCGGACGCGGTGGCCGCGATGACGATGGAATAGGGAAGCGCGCCGTTGTCCTCAAGCACCTTGACGAACTGCGCCACCGTAGAACGCTTCTGCCCCACCGCCACATAGATGCAGTAGAGCTTGTCGCTCTCGCTGCCGCTTTCGTGGAGCGGCTTTTGGTTCAGGAACGTGTCGAGCAGGATCGCCGACTTTCCGGTCTGACGGTCACCGATGATGAGTTCGCGCTGGCCGCGGCCGATGGGAATGAGTGCATCGATGGCTTTGAGGCCCGTAGACATGGGCTCATGCACGGACTTGCGCGGGATGATGCCAGGCGCCTTCACGTCCACCCGGCGGCGCTGCTTGGTCTTGAGCGGACCCTTGCCATCGATGGGGTTACCGAGGGCGTCCACCACCCGGCCGAGCAACGCTTTGCCCACCGGCGCGTCCACAATGGCGCCCGTGCGTTTTACGGTGTCGCCTTCCTTGATTTCCCGGTCGTCGCCGAAAACCACGACGCCCACGTTGTCGGTCTCAAGGTTGAGGGCCATCCCGCGGATGCCGCCGGGAAACTCCACCAGCTCGCCGGCTTGCACCTTATCGAGGCCATAAACGCGGGCAATGCCGTCGCCAATGGACAGCACCTGGCCAACTTCCGAGACTTCGACCTCCTGGCCGAAGTTCTTGATCTGGTCCTTCAGGATGGCCGAAATTTCGGCGGCGCGGACGTCCATTTATGCGGCTTCCTTCATAGCGGCTTTGATGCCCTGGAGACGGGTCTTTACGCTCGTGTCGATCATCTGGCTGCCAAGGCGCACGATGAGCCCACCAATCAGCGAGGGATCCACGTGGGTCTCGAGCTTGACAGTTCCCCCGGCCTTTTCAGCAAGGGCGGCCGTAAGGGCCTCAGTGTGTTCCTCGGAAAGGGGCTCCGCCGAGGTTATGACCGCAACGGTCTCCCCGCGGTGGGCCGACAACAGTTCCTGGAACGCTTTCAGCATCGCAGGCAATACAAACAAACGGCGGTTTGCGGCGGCGAGTTTGACAAAGTTCCCGGCAAGTCCGGTGATTTTTGCCTTCGCAAGGACCGCTGAAAGGGCGCGCACCTGGTCTTCGGTGGAGAACACCGGGCTCGCCACAAGGCGGCGAAGATCGGCGCTTTCGCTCAGCATCTTGCGCAAGTCCTCGACGTCCTTTTCGACGCCGTCCAAGGCCTTGTCTTCGAGAGCCAGCTCAAGCAGCGCTGACGCGTAGCGCAGGGCAACGCCGGAGGTCGTGGGAGTGGCCAAGGCAGTCCTTTCGCGGGCGGGCTTTGGTCGTTGGGGCGGCGCTGAACGATAGTGCTGCGACCGCGCGGGCGATAGCATAGCGATTTATGGGGCGCAACGCCGTCGGCGTCTCCCCGCTGCGGTGAATTTCAGCGCGCGCCCTTGCTCTTTAGAACATGCATAAGGCGCCCGTCGATCACCGCAAGGCCGCAGAAGATGAACGCCATGCCGGCAAGTTGGGCAGCGCCAATGCTCTCACCGAGCACAATTGCCCCCACCAGCACCGCCACCACCGGGACTAGAACCGTCACCAAGACGGCGTTGGTCGCTCCCGCCCGCCTGATGATTGCAAAGTAGATGAGGTAGGCGACCGCGGTGGAGAGGAAGGCAACGCCCAAGATCGAAATCCAGACGTCCGCACCTTCCACATGGAGAAAAACCGGGCCGTCGATCCATAGCGCGGCCGGCACGAGAATAGCGGACGCCAACGCCATTTGTCCGGCCGCAACCGTCAACAGCGGCACCCCAAAACGCGTAAAGCGGCGCGCGAACACCGCGGCAATGGCGTAGCAAAGCGCAGCGGCCACCACCGCCAGCTGATGGAAAAGGTCACCGTCCGCATCGGTGATGGCACCGGGCCCAATCATCACGCCAACGCCGAAAATGCCGAGAAAAATCCCTGACAGGGTGCGGATCGAAAGCCGCTCGTCGGGCAGCACCGCCCCGGCAATGAGCGCGGTGAAAAGCGGCGTTGTGGCAACCAAGATGGCCGCAAGTCCTGCGGTCGTCCCGGTTTGGCCCCAAACGATCAGCGAGAAGGGTGCAGCGTTATTGAAAATCCCCAGAATCAAAAAACCCGACCAGACCGCCGCGGAACGGGGCACTGACTGCTTCAGTACCACCACCATGACCCAAAGCGGGACCGCCGCGAGAAAGATCCGCATGGCGACGAGGCTTAGAACCGGGACTTCCTTGAGGATGATTTCGGCGAAGACGAAGGCGCTGCCCCAGAGCACGGAGAGCGCCGCGAGCATGGCCCAGGTGGTCCCGTCCATCGAAGCACCACCGGCCTCACTCCCTCTCGCGGTGTGCCGGACCCGCTCAACCGACGCCGTGGAAGACATTTTGCTCTCGCCCATTGTCACCATTGTCCCGCGGCCTTGGTTCCGCGCCACCCTCGGCTCGCTGCGCCCAGCCAGCTACATCCACGCGAAGGGCCGAAACCCTTGGATCGAACAACATTCGCACATGGGACCGACGCCCCGCGTGAGACAAGCGCGATCGATGGGACGCTGCTACCCGGCGGTGCCCTCGCCTTAGCGTAGGAGGGTTGGGGGCAACTCCCGGAACCTGCCACCAAACCCGGATGAGCCGCCGCTACCCCCGGCGGAACGGTGCAAAGTTCGCCATCGACGACCGCGGCAAATGACCTTATCTGGGAGCGCGACTTTGCGTGGCCGGTGATCGACGCCCCGGGGATTTTGGTCCGCCGCGCTCAACCATTTTCTTGTTTGGATCACCTGTGCAACGCCCGAACGCCACCGTCACTGTCGGCGATCTTGCCATTGGCAACGACCGGCCCTTCACCCTCATCGCCGGCCCCTGCGCACTGGAGAGCCGGGACCATGCCTTCCACATGGCAGGCGCGCTTCAGGAGCTTTGCGGTCGGCTTGGCGTGCCGCTCATCTATAAGACGAGCTTTGATAAGGCGAACCGCACCTCTCTTTCAGGCAGGCGCGGCTTAGGGCTCGACGCCGCCCTCCCCATCTTCGAGGCGCTGCGGCGGGAGCTGAGCGTTCCGGTCCTCACCGATATCCACACCATCGACCAGTGCGCCCCCGTGGCGGGCGTGTGCGATGTTCTTCAAATCCCAGCCTTTTTATGCCGACAGACCGACCTTCTGGTGGCGGCGGCGCGCACGGGGCGGGTGGTGAACGTGAAGAAAGGCCAGTTTCTCGCCCCCTGGGACATGGAAAACGTCGTCGCCAAAATCACCGAGAGCGGCAACGCCAACGTTTTGCTCACCGAACGCGGCGCGTCCTTTGGCTACAACACGTTGGTGTCGGACATGCGCGCCCTTCCCATCATGGCTGAAACCGGCGCCCCCGTTGTCTTCGACGCAACCCACTCCGTGCAGCGCCCCGGCGGCCTTGGCGGATCCACCGGCGGCGACCGGCGCTTCGTGTCGGCACTCGCCCGGGCGGCGGTGGCGGTGGGGGTCGCGGCGGTCTTCATCGAGACCCATGAGGATCCGGACAATGCCCCCTCCGACGGCCCCAACATGGTCCCGCTTCATGGGATGGAGCCCCTCCTTGAGCAGCTGATGGCCATCGACCGCGTGACGAAATCGGCGGGCGTACCCACCACCGGCGATTGATAGACGCCAGAATCCGCCTCTCGCGCAGACGCGCCATCTTGCACATGGCGCAATTCGCGTTAGTAGAGGCCACTGACTTCCAAGCACCCTGAGGAACGAGCCCCCATGGCGAACCAATCTGGACAAGTGCAACAGGTGATCGGCGCCGTTGTGGACGTAAAGTTCCACGAGCACCTGCCGGCCATCCTCAACTCGCTGCATACCGAAAACAACGGTCAGCGGCTGGTTCTGGAGGTGGCGCAGCACCTGGGCGAGAACACGGTGCGCACCATCGCCATGGACGCCACCGAAGGCCTCGTGCGCGGCCAGGAGGTCACCGATACCGGCGCCCCCATCGCCATGCCGGTGGGTGACGGCACGCTGGGCCGCATCATGAACGTCATCGGCGAGCCCATCGACGAGGCGGGCCCCATCAAGCAGGACAGCACGCGCCCCATCCACGCGCCGGCGCCGTCCTATGTGGACCAGTCCACCGAATCGGAAATTCTCGTCACCGGCATCAAGGTGGTGGATCTCCTCGCGCCCTACGCCCGCGGCGGGAAGATCGGCCTCTTCGGCGGCGCCGGGGTGGGCAAGACCGTGCTCATCCAGGAGCTGATCAACAACGTTGCCAAGGCCCACGGCGGCTATTCGGTGTTTGCCGGCGTCGGTGAGCGCACCCGCGAAGGCAACGATCTTTACCACGAGATGATCGAATCGGGCGTGAACAAGCAGGGCGGCGGGGACGGCTCCAAATGCGCCCTGGTGTTCGGTCAAATGAACGAGCCGCCCGGTGCGCGCGCCCGCGTTGGCCTTTCGGGGCTTACGGTGGCCGAGCATTTCCGCGATCAGGGGCAGGACGTGCTCTTCTTCGTGGACAACATCTTCCGCTTTACCCAGGCGGGCTCGGAAGTGTCGGCGCTCCTCGGCCGCATCCCCTCGGCGGTGGGTTACCAGCCTACCCTTGCCACCGACATGGGCGCCCTTCAGGAACGC
>JBCCYN010000196.1:0-6232 GCA_039189655.1 Pseudomonadota bacterium
AGGGCCGCTTCCTCCAAGGTGGCGAAATCGCCCAGCCCGTGGCGGACAATGGCAGCTCCCCCAAGAAGACCGCATTCGGGCTCGCGCACGGGCACGATGGGCGTGTTGAACATGCTTGCTTTAATCCTCAGCCAGATGTCGGAGCGCGTACCACCGGCGGCGGCCACCATTTTTGCGGGGCGGTCCTCCCCGGCAAACAGCCGCTCGCCCGCAAGGCGCATGGCGAAGGCAACACCCTCAAGGATGGCCCGGTGCGCCTCCGCCGAGCCATGGCTTGCAGTGAGCCCCACAAAAGCGGCGCGTGCCGCGGCGCCATCGCCCGCGCGCTCGCCCGTGAGGTAGGGAAGGAAAAGAACACCGCCGGCGCCGGCCGGAGCAGAAGCCGCCAATCGCGCCGTCTCTTCAAACGATGCCTCACCGTCGCCGAGCAAGGCTCGCCCCCAACGAACCGCGTCGCCAGCGGCATCGATGATGGCGAACGTGCACCACTTTCCGTCCACCGCCGGCAGGTTCATGACCGCCGGATCGGCCGCGGGCTGTTCGGCAATGCGCGTTAACAAGTAAGCGGTGCCGGTAATGTCGCTCACTCTTCCCGGCGCCACCACCCCCGAGCCCGCCACGGCGCAGGGATAGTCCCCCGCCCCTACGAACACCGGAAGTCCCTCGGGGAGCCCGGTGGCCTCAGCAGCGGCCCGCGTGACCCGGCCCACCTCGGCCGATGGGGCGCGAATGGGCGGCAAGATGGTGCCGTCGAGCCCCAGCGCAGCCACCTGCGCCGCGTCCCAATCATAGGTGGCCGGATCCATCAAATGGCTCGGCCCGGCCTCGGTCCAATCCATGGCCACCTCCCCAGAGAGGCGGTAGGCCACGAAATCCTTCGACATCATCACCCAACGGGCCCGCTCCAAAAGGCCCGGCGCATGATCCTTCAGCCACAAAAGCTTGATGCCCGGCCAGGCGCCGTTGGCGGCGTTGACGCTGCGCGCGCCGGTGGCGGCCCGGCCCATCTGCGCATCAAGCCGCCGGGCGATGGGTTCGGCGCGCTTGTCGTTCCACATCATCACGCGCTCGGTGATGACTTCGCCGTCCCGTCCCACAAGCACCGGCGCGTGCATATGCCCGCACGCGACGACCCCGCGCACTGACGCGCCACCGTTCCCTTCGCCCGCCAACGCCTCAGGCACGACCCGGCACACGGCCTGCCACCACTCCTCAGGCGACTGCTCCACATATCCATGGCTGGGGTACTGGGTTGAAACCGGGGTCGACGCGATGGGCCCGATCCCGCCGTCGGCGCCCACGAGGGCCGCGCGGATGCTTTGGGTGCCCAGATCAATGGCGAGGACGGTTCCGTCGGTGGCGGGATCCATGGGGCTGACTTAATGAAGCCCCGTGACGATGGGAAGACGCTGCGCCCCGGACCCTACCCTACCGGCCTCGCCGCCCCCGCTGGAGACCGCCATGTCGTTAAGCCCCGCTACCCGACCCACCATGTATTTTTTCGGTGTTTCAACGGGAAAATCCTCCATCAATAAGGTCTTTCCCGCCTGGTCGCAGTATTTGGGGCTTGATGCCACCTTAAGCGGGCTCGACTTTCCGCCCGACGACGACCCGAAAAATTACCGCAAGGCCGTAGCCTTCGTTAAGGACGACCCTTTGTCCCTCGGAGGTCTTGTCACCACCCACAAGGTGAACCTCTTCAAAGCCTCGCGTGCCCTCTTCGACGAGCTCGACCCCTTCGCCCGCACCCTTGGTGAGGTGAGTTGCCTTTCCAAACGAGACGGCCGCCTCATGGGTCACGCTAAGGACCCCATCACCGTGGGCGCTGCCCTCAAAACCCTTTTGCCACCCGACCATTTTTCCACCACCGGCGGCGAGATGGTGATCCTGGGCGCCGGTGGATCGGCCCTTGCCCTAACGCTCCACCTCCACCAGCGCCATCAGAGCGGCGCCGACACGCCCAAGGCCATCACCGTCACGGCCATTGCCGAACAAGACATTTCGGAAATGCGTAAAATCCATGGGGCCTTGGGCTTTGGGCCGGCCATTAGATACGTCCTGACCCCCACCCCGGCCGAGGCGGACGCCCTCGTCAGCGCCCTGCCCGCCGGGTCGATGGTGGTGAACGCCACCGGGCTCGGTAAAGACCGACCGGGCTCCCCCCTCACCGACGCGGCCCGCTTTCCCGAAGGCGGCATCGCCTGGGAATTCAATTACCGGGGCGACCTCACCTTCCTGCACCAGGCCCGCAGCCAGGCTGGCGCCCGGGGTCTCACGGTCAGCGACGGCTGGGTCTACTTCGTCCATGGCTGGACCCGCGTCATTGCGGAAGTTTTTCACGTGGAGATCGAGATGGAAGGCCCCCGCTTCGATGCCCTCAGTAAGATCGCCCAAGACGCCACAAGCTGACGCCACCAGCAGCGCCCGTTAAGGCTCGACCAGCCGCCCCCCCACCCGGAAGGACCACCCATGCACAAAACCATTTTGATTGTCGGCGGCACGTCGGGTGTCGGGCTTGAGCTGGCGCGCCACTACGTTTCGGACGGTCACCGGGTGTGCGTCACCGGCCGCCGCGAGCCCGAACTTTCGGGCGCCGAGTTCGTGCCCCTTCCCATAACCGCCTCCACCTCGGATTTGACCGCGGGGATCGACCGCCTGGTGTCCCACTTCACCGGCGTGCAGACGCTCATTTATGCCGCTGGGTTTTTACAGCGCAGTGCCATCGACGAGCTCGATGACGATGCTTTGTTGACCATGACCAACGTGGGTTTGCTGGCGCCGATGATGCTTGCGGCACGGCTCAAACCTTTGGCCCCCACACCCCTCAAATTGATGTTGATCACGTCCACGTCCCAGTTCACCCCGAGAGCGTTGGAGCCGGCCTACGCAGCCACCAAGGCGGGGCTAGGGATGTTGGGCGCTTCGCTCGTCCGGGACAGGGGTATTGGCAAAGTCCTCGTGGCAGCGCCGGGCGGGACGCGCACCCCGTTTTGGGACGGCAGCGATGAAGACACCGCAACGATGCTCGACCCTGTATGGGTGGCAAACCAAATCGTTGAGCTTTCAAGCGGTCCCTTCAAGTATCGCTACGGAAAAATCCTTCGGGCTCCTGCGCGGGTCGAAGTGGTGGAGACGCTGGACAACAATTTCGACCCGATCCCGTAGAGCGCATTTTTTAGGGCCCTCGCCTCGCCCTGAAATCCATCCGCCATCCGAGCCGCCGCACCCCAGTGCGAACCAAGGCCATTGCCCTCGCGCGGCGCCAAAGGGCCGGCCATTGCAAAATGCGCAATAGTCTCCTTCCCCCGGCGGGCCTTGTCCCGGCGTTCTCCATCTCAATATCGCTCCCATTGCTGCGGGTTCACCCTCCGCGCCCGCGGCGCAGCAAGCCAAACAGCGAGCCAAACGAGAGTGAGGACCTTCCCATGAGTTGGAGATCGTGCCCCGATCCCGTGCCAGGCGACCGCGCCTCGGTGGAGCAAGTGGACCTGATCGTCGTGCCCCGCGCGGTGGATCTCGGTGAAATGACCGTGCGCCGCGCGCTCCCCGCCGTGGAGCGGCAAATGGTGGGGCCCTTCATCTTCGTGGATCAGATGGGGCCGGCC
Organism: Pseudomonadota bacterium; assembly: GCA_039189655.1. GTDB lineage: Bacteria > Pseudomonadota > Alphaproteobacteria > Rhizobiales > Amorphaceae > Acuticoccus. Next base: position 3,606 of record JBCCYN010000196.1, read on the forward strand.
GAGTTCTTGACTGACCAGGGCATCGACGTGCGCCCCCACCCCCACGTGAACCTTGCCACGGTTACCTACCTCCTCGAGGGCGAGATCTGGCATCGCGATAGCCTCGGGACGAGCCAAGCCATCCGCCCCGGTGCCGTCAATTGGATGCGCGCCGGAAAGGGGATCGTCCACTCCGAGCGCACGTCACCGGAGCGCCTCGCCTCGGTCCAAAAGCTGTTTGGGATGCAGACATGGGTGGCGCTCCCCCAAGCCATGGAGGAAAGCGAGCCCGACTTTGTCCATATCGGCGAAGAACAGCTTCCCACCGCCAGCGATGGCGGCATGGAGATGCGCCTCATTGCCGGTCAAACCCATGGCCTCGCCTCGCCCCTCAAAACCGCCTCGGCGACCCTTTACGCGGACGTCTCCCTCGTGGACGGCGCGGCCTTCGAGGTGGAGGCGCTTTATGTGGAGCGTGCCCTCTACATCCTGTCGGGGGCTTTGTTGGTGGACGGCGTCACCCACGAAGCGGGCCGGCTCATCACCTTCCGGCCAGGCAGCCCAGTGACCGTAACCGCGTCGGGCAACGCCCGTTTCATGGTGTTCGGCGGCGAGCCCATGGAAGGACCGCGCTACATCTGGTGGAATTTTGTTTCGTCCCGGCTGGAGCGCATCGAAGCCGCCAAGGAAGAGTGGGCGCGCGGGCGCTTCGACACCGTGCCGGGCGATGAAGAAGAGTTCATTCCCCTTCCGGACAACGCCTTGAAACCGCGGCGCGCGACGGGTGCGACCACCCCCGCTTGACCCCCCAAAACCAAACACCGACGACGGAACGCAAAAGGATTCTGAGCGATGACTGCGATCCCCGGGCTTCACCACGTGACCGCCATCTGTGACAGCGCCCAGGCAAATCATGACTTCTTCACCGGGCCGCTCTCCCAGCAGCTCGTGAAGAAAACCGTCAACTTTGACGACCCTCAAACCTATCACCTTTACTATGGCAACGCGCTAGCAGAGCCCGGAACCATCATGACGTACTTTCCGTTCCTCGGTGCCGGGCCAGGCCGGGTCGGACCGGGAATGGCAAGCGCCGTCGCCTACGCCGCCGCCCCCGGCTCCCTGGAGGGCACCATGGAGCGCCTCGCCGAGGACGGGACCGACTTTGATGGCCCCTTCGAGCGGTTCGGTGCCCGGGCCATCACCGTGCGCGACCCCGATGGCCTTGCCGTCGACATCATCGAAAACGCCCACGCCAAAGAACCCATCGACGCCTTCCACTCCGTGACCCTGCGCCTGCAAAAGACCGAGGCCACCGCCCGCCTCCTCACCGACATTTTCGGCTACAGCGCAAGCGGTGAGGACGGAGACAGCGGCCGATTGCGGTTTTCCGCAAAGGGTGCCGGCGGCGGTGGCATCGTTGATCTGGAAGAAGCCGGGCCGCGGGAAAATCAACGCCAGGGGGCGGGAACCATCCATCACGTGGCGTTCCGCGCCCGCTCCAACGACGAGCAGGAACACTGGCGTGAAACGCTGCTCACCGCCGGCTTTCAGGTCACGCCGGTAATCGACCGTCAGTATTTCAATGCCATCTATTTCCGCGAGCCCGGCGGTGTCCTTTTTGAAATCGCCACCGATCCCCCCGGCTTTGCCGTTGATGAGGCCGCCGATGCCCTCGGAAAATCCCTCAAACTGCCACCGCGCTACGAAGCCATGCGCGCTGAAATTGAAGCCTCCCTGCCTCGCCTGAGAACACCATGATTGATCCCCACGCGTCGGCAGAAATCGTCCGTGCCGGCCCCACCGCCGCCACCGCCCGCACCGCAGCCATCGCCCTTCATGGCCGCGGCGCCGCGCCCAGTCAGATCATCGATCTCATGGGCGCGGCCGGCGCACCGGATGTCGCCGTCTTCGCCCCTGCAGCTGCCGGCAACTCGTGGTGGCCCTACAGCTTCTTGGCCCCCTACCCCGCGCTGGAGCCCCATCTGTTGTCAGCGCTCCTGGCGGTGGATCGCGCCTTTGACGCTGCCCACGAAGAGGGGTTTGACGACGAGCGTATCGTGCTCTTGGGCTTTAGCCAGGGGGCGTGCCTTGCCCTTGAGTACACCGCGAGGCGCGGCCGCAAGGTCAAAGGCGTGCTTGGCTTTTCCGGCGGCCTCCTCGGCACCGGCGACGAAGACGCCCTCCCGGCCGCCGACCTCAACGACCACGTCCCCAAACGCTTTGACTACCAGGCCAAACTCTCCGGCCACGACATCCACATCGGCACCCACGAGGGCGACCCCCTCATCCCGCTCCGCCGGGTGAAGGAAAGCGAGGCCGTCCTGAGGTCGCTGGGGGCGGACTGCAAGGCGGTGATCGCCCCGGGCCCGCACCACATGCTCATCGACGCCGACCTCACCGCCCTGCGCCGCATGGTCCTTGCCACCTCATAACAATTCTTATCGACAAGGCCCCCCTCGCCCACAGGTGAATTTGGCGATAGTCGAGGGGCGTGTCCTACGTCGCTCTGATCTCCGTCGTCCTCCCCGTCTTTTGCTTCATTGCCCTCGGCTACATCGTCATCACCATCCGGTTGATCGGCGCCGAAACCGGCGATGCTGTGGCGAGCTTCGTCTTCAACGTGGCAATGCCCTTCTTGTTGTTTCGGG
>JBCCYN010000197.1:0-6147 GCA_039189655.1 Pseudomonadota bacterium
GGAAGAGCCCACCCACGTCGGGGCGGCTGGGCAAGGCGACGACGGGCCGCTATCAAAGCCCCATCGGCCAAGCACTGCGCGATGGGGTGTGGTCCCACCGCAATCGCGAAGCCGTTGAATTCGGACTCGCGGCTGGGAGCGCCATGGGCATCTCAAAATGGCTTGTGCTGTGGACGCTCACCGCCGTCTCGCTCATCACGCTCAGCCTTCCCACCCTCATCGTCATCGGCGCGTCCTTCACGGCCGGCGATATCATCGCCTTTCCGCCCGATGGGTTTTCGCTGCGGTGGTACGGCGAAATGTGGGAGCTGCCGTCCTTCAAACAGGCGCTCTGGCGCAGTTTTTACGTGTCGGTGGTTTGCACCCTCATCGCGCTGCCGGCGGGCACCCTCGCGGCCCTTGCCCTTGCCAAGTATCGCTTTCGCACCCGCACGGCGATCCAGGTCTATCTGCTTCTGCCCTTCACCATCCCCCTGGTGGTTTCGGGGATCGCGATGATGCTGATCTTCGGCGAGATGCGCATCTTGGGAAGCCTGTGGCCCGTGGGGCTCGCCCTTTGCGTGATCAACCTGCCGTTCATGATCTGGGCCGTCGCCGCGTCCGCCAACGCCCTCGACCCGGAACTCGACAATGCCGCCGCGAACCTTGGCGCCGGCCCGGTGACGGCATTCTTGACCGTGACGCTGCCGGCGGTGGCGCCCGGCGTCATCACCGGTGCGCTCCTCATGTTCATCCTCGCCTTCAACGAGTTCCTCGTCAGCCTCTTCCTCACCGATAGCCGCACGGTCACGCTGCCGGTCCAGATCTACAACTCCATCCGCAGCGTCATTACGCCGGATCTTGCCGCCGTCTCGGTGCTCTACATCTTGATTGCGCTCCTTGCCGTGTGGCTCCTCGACCGCTTGGTCGGCCTCGACATCTTCCTGAAATCAAAGTGACATCCATGCCCGACGTCAGTTTCCACGTGCTCGCCCAACTGTCCGAAGGGGCCCGCGCCAAGCTTTTGACCCGCACCGAAAGCGACCTCGGCCCGTTCCTTGAAAAAGTGCAGCCCATTATCGATGCCGTGAGGGACGAGGGCGACGCGGCACTGGCCCGGTTCGCCCAGGAATTCGACAAGTCGCCGGTAACCGCCGATGCCATCGCCGCAACGCCGGAAGACTTCGACAAAGCCTTCGCCGCGCTGGAGCCTGAGATGGTCGAGGTGCTGGAGCTTGCCGTCGACAATGTGCGGCGCTTCCACGAAGAGCAGATGCCGCAGGAAATGTGGCTGAAAGAAATGTCACCGGGGGTCTTTGCAGGGGAGCGGGCAACCCCCATCCCCTCCGTCGCCTGCTACGTGCCGCGCGGAAAAGGTTCGTTCCCCTCGGTGGTGAACATGACCGCCGTTCCTGCGGTGGTGGCGGGGGTTCCCGAGGCCATCATCGTCACGCCGCCGGGTCCCGACGGGAAGGTGGATGCGGCCACCCTGGTGGCAGCGCGCCTCGCGGGCATCGAGAAGGTTTTTAGGTGCGGCGGTGCCCAGGCCGTTGCCGCTGTCGCCTATGGCACGCAAACGGTACCGCGCTGCGCCAAGATCGTCGGCCCCGGAAGCCCGTTCGTGGTGGCCGCAAAACGCCTCCTTGCCGACCGCATCGATCCCGGCCCGCCGGCTGGCCCCAGCGAATCCATCGTCCTTGCGGACGAAACCGCCAATCCCCGCGTCGCGGCCCTCGATCTTCTCAACGAGTCCGAGCACGGGCCAGACTCGTCCGCCTATCTGGTGACCAACTCCCATAGGGTGGCGGACGGGGTGCGGGCCGCCATTCCCGACTACTGGGGTCACATGGGCGAGGAGCGCCGGTCTTACTCCCAAACCGTTCTTTGCGGCGAGCGGGGCGGCATCGTCGTTGCCGCCGACATGGACGCGGCCATCGCCTTTGTGAACGACTACGCGCCGGAACATCTGCAGGTGCACGCGAAGTCACCGTTCGATTACTTAGGCGCCCTGAAGAACGCCGGCGAAATTCTTCTGGGGGAGCATTCGGCCATATGCCTCGGCAACTACGCGCTGGGCCCTAATGCTGTGCTCCCCACCAATGCTGCCGCCATGACCCGCTCACCCCTTGGCGTCCACGACTACTTAAAGCTCACATCCATCGCCCACGTGTCGAAGGACGGTTACGATAGCCTTGCGAAAAAGGTGCACTGTTTTGCCACCTATGAGGGCTTTGATGCCCACGCCAATGCGGTGTCGAACCTGCGCACGGCAGCATTCAAGGAAGGCTGACGATTTCCCTCATGCTGGCGCGGGCTCCAGGCGGTTCGCGCCCGCCCGCACCTTTTCCAGCGCCATCTCATCGGCCACCTCGTTGGTGGGACGGGAGCCTGCAGCGGCGGTGGCAAACACTGCACTGAGGCGATCGGCAATTCCCTCCACCCGGCGGGTGACGGCCGCACTTTCCCAGCCGAAATAGTCGCCGCACATCTTCGTGACGCCGCCGGCGTTCACCAGATAGTCGGGCGCAAAAAGGATGCCGCGCGCGCGCAAAAGCTCGCCATCCTCGGATCGGGCCAGCTGGTTGTTGGCGGCGCCCGCCACCGCAGCCACCTTGAGTGCGCCAATGGTGCGTTCGTTCAAAACGCCGCCCAGGGCGTTGGGGGACAAGATGTCCGCCTCCACGGTAAGTATATCGCCTACCGGTACAGCTTTGGCACCCAACTCCTCCACGGCGCGCGATACCGCGGGGGCATGGGGATCGGCCACTGTGAGGCGTGCCCCGGCCCGGTGGAGACGCTTTGCGAGCCCAAAGCCCACATTGCCGAGGCCCTGTACCGCCACGTGGAGCCCTTCAAGCTCTCGCCCCAGGGCAGCGGCCGTGGCGCGAACGCCGATGAAGCAGCCGTCGGCGGTGGTGGCGGAGGGATCACCCAGCCCGCCATCGGCCACCGAAAGGCCCGTAACGTGGTCTGTGTGGGTGCTGATCGCCTTCATGTCGGAGGGTTCCGAACCCACGTCCTCAGCAACGATATAGCGGCCGCCGAGACGCTGGATCGCCTTCCCAAGGGCTTCGAACATGGCGCCCGTCTTTGCCCCGCGTGTCGGCACCATCACGACGCTTTTGCCACCCCCCAAGGGAAGATCGGCCATGGCCGACTTATAGGTCATCGCCCGGGAAAGCCGCAGCGCGTCGTTGAGCGCGGCTTCGTCGCTGTCGTAGGTCCAGACCCGGCAGCCGCCCAGACTTGGCCCCAAGGTGGTATCGTGGACGGCGAGGATGGCGTTTAAGCCGCTCGACGCATCAGCTGCAAAAACCACCTCTTCATGATCGTCGAAATGCAGATTTTGAAACATGATGGCACGACGCCTTTATTGTTGCGTGGTCAACGCTTACCTTGAGATGTGTAGACCGCCGGTGAGCGCAACCGGCGCTTTCCCCGGAGGCGCGAACGCCTTGGACGCATCAACGCCGCAAGAAGCGAAAAAACGCCCGGCAACTCGCGACGCCGAACGCACCCGCGGGGCGATATTATCCGCCGCCACCGTGGAGTTTACCGCCCAAGGGTTTTCCGGGGGTAGCGTCAACGAAGTCGCCGCGCGCGCCGGCGTGAATAAGCGGATGATCTATCACTATTTCGGCAACAAGGAGGGCCTCTACCTTGCGGTCCTCGAAGCCACCTATGCCGGCATCCGCAGCGCTGAATACGAGTTGGATCTTTCCGACCTTGAGCCGCGGGAAGCCATGCGCCGACTGGTTACTTTCACCTTCGACTATTTCATAGAACACCCGGAGTTCTTGAGCCTTCTCAACACCGAAAACATGCACAAGGCTCAACATCTCAAAAAGTCGGAGAAAATCCGGCAAATGCATTCCCCCCTCGTGGGAATGATCGAAGAAATATTGCAAAGGGGCGAGCGGGACGGGGCCTTCAGGTCCGGCGTCGACCCCGTGCAACTCTACATTTCCATCGCCGCGCTGGGCTTTTTCTACCTCTCCAACCAGCACACCCTATCGACCATTTTTGGCCGCGATCTCGCCGCGCCCCCGGCCCTCACGGACCGGCGCGAGCACACTGCGGACGTGATCCTCGGCTACCTGCGCTGACCATCCGCTTTCCCGCCTTGCCTCAACGTCAGCCGGCGCCTCCCTTGACATATTTCTTGGTCAAACATACCGTAACCAAGTGGTTACTTGATCGCTGACAGGGGAAGGGTTTGTGATCCCGTGAATGTACAAGCCCAGGGCGACGGCAAGACCGGTGCGGCGGACCCCATCCGCCTCGGATTGATCATGCACGGTGTCACCGGCCGCATGGGCACCAACCAGCACCTCATCCGCTCCATTGCCGCCATTCGCAGCGACGGCGGCGTGGCTCTTGCCGACGGCAGGCGCGTCATGCCGGATCCGATCCTGGTGGGCCGCAACGCTCAAAAGGTCGCAAGTCTTGCGGCCGAACACGGCGTGGAGCGTTGGACCACCGACCTTAGCGAGGCGCTCGCAAACGACGACGACACGGTCTTCTTCGACGCCGGCACCACCCAGATGCGCGCCGCGCTCATTGAAACGGCTGTCCAAGCGGGCAAGCACATTTACTGCGAAAAGCCCATCGCCGAAGATTTTGCCACCGCGCTTCGCGTGGCGCGCCTGGCCAAGGAGGCCGGCGTCAAGAACGGGGTGGTCCAGGACAAACTTTACTTACCGGGCCTGCGTAAGCTGAAACGCCTCATCGAAGCCGGCTATTTCGGGCGCATCCTCTCCGTGCGCGGCGAGTTCGGCTACTGGGTCTTTGAAGGCGACCTTCTGCCCGCCCAGCGCCCGTCCTGGAATTATCGGGCCAAGGATGGCGGCGGCATCATCCTCGATATGCTCTGCCACTGGCGCTACGTGCTCGACAACCTGTTCGGTGAGGTGCGCGCGCTCTCCTGCCTCGGCGCCACCCACATCCCGCGCCGGTGGGACGAAAATGGCGAGCCCTACGATGCAGATGCCGACGATGCCGCCTACGCCACCTTCGAGCTTGCCGGCGGCGTCATCGCCCACATCAACTCGTCCTGGACCGTTCGCGTGCGCCGGGATGACCTGGTGACGTTCCAGGTGGATGGCACCGAGGGGTCTGCGGTCGCCGGCCTCACCAACTGCTGGACCCAGCACCGGTCCAACACGCCAAAGCCGGTGTGGAATCCCGACGAACCCCAGACCATCGATTTTTATGGCGGGTGGGCGCAGGTTCCCGACAACGAGCCCTACCCCAACGGCTTCCGCGCCCAGTGGGAGGATTTTATCCGCCACGTGGTCGATGATGCGCTCTGGCGGTTCGACCTGATGGAAGGCGTCAAAGGGGTCCAGTTGGCAGAACTTGGCCTGCAAAGCTGGAAGGAGCGGCGCTGGCTCGACGTGCCGGCCGTGGGCCCGTGATTTCCGCAAGGTCAGACCACAACGGCTTCCGGCGGTGCTACCGGCCCGGTGCGCTAGCACCCATAGAACAGGACGGACCGCTGCCGTGGCAACGCTGAACCTTCCCACGGCCGGGCGCACCCTTGCCCCCTACACCACCGGGGAGCCGCTCGACTTCGCCGCCCTCTCCGGCGCCGACACTAAATTCAACCGGGTGGCGTTCGCCGCCAGCCACGTGGTGGCCGACCCCTTCGCCGACAACGACCCGTGGCTCACGCCGGCCATCGACTGGGAGCGCACCATCGCGTTCCGCCACTACCTATGGGACCTGGGCCTCGGGGTCGCCGAAGCCATGGATACAGCCCAGCGGGGCATGGGTCTTTCCTGGGAGAACGCCCAGGAGCTCATCCGCCATGCGCTGGCGGCGGCTCGCGGCCGGGACGGTGCGCTCATTGCCTGCGGTGCCGGCACCGACCATCTGGAACCCTCCCAGGATGTCACCCTGGACGACGTTATCCGTGCCTACGAAGAGCAGTTTGCATTCGTGGAAGGGGAGGGCGGTCGGGTCATCATGATGGCAAGCCGCGCCCTCGCGAAGGCGGCCTCGGGTCGGGCGGACTACGAGCTGGTCTATGGCCGCATCCTGGAAGGCGCGCGCGAGCCTGTGATCCTCCATTGGCTGGGCGAAATGTTCGATCCGGCCCTTGAAGGCTATTGGGGCTCATCCGATACCGCGGCGGCGATGGACGTGTGCCTCGACATCATCAGCGCC
>JBCCYN010000198.1:0-6109 GCA_039189655.1 Pseudomonadota bacterium
GCGGTACGCTGATAGCCACGCCGAATGAGTTCGGGATAAGCCACCGACCCCACCGCCGCAGCCACCGAAAGGGAGGAGCCGGACACCGCGCCAAACAGCGCACACACGACGATGTTTGTGTGGAGGAGGCCGCCACGAACCCGCGCGAAGAGCGGCGAGAGTGCCTTATAAACGCCGGCAGCAAGTCCGCTCGCCACCAATACTTCGCCCAGAAGGATAAAAATCGGTATGGCGGTGAGCGTAAACTCGTTGAATACGTTCCAAACCGCCTGGACACCAAGGCTGGTTGCGCCGTTTGCGAAGACGTAAAGGAGCGCAAAGCCCGTGAGCCCCAACGCCGCGCCCAGCACCGCGCCGGTGAAAACGGTGGTGGCGAGGATTGCCCCCAGCGCGCCCCAGATCACGGCTTGCCCGCCCCTTCAGCCTCCTGGGATGCCGACTGGGGTGGCGGCCGGAGCGCCTGCCATGCGCCCATCAGACCTGCCGCCGCCACCGAGATGGTCATAGCGATGGTGAATGGGCTGAGCGGAACACGCGCCACATCGCTGGAAAGCCCCAGTGCCACGGTGAAGGCGGTCATCTTGTAGGCCTCCCAAGTAAAAATGCCGAGGAAGGCGACGAGCACCCCCTGCCCCGCCACCCACAGGACGCGGCGAAGCGGCCCGCGCGTGCGATCAACAAGGAGGCTGACGCGAATGTTCTTGTGACCCGCAATGGTAAGCGGGAGTGTGAGGAAAACGCACGACACCAAGAATAGCCCCGCCAGTTCCTCGGTGAAGCGAAACGGCGCACCAACGCCGTAGCGCATGACCACAGCGGCAAACACGAGCGCAAAGATCGCGGCCACCGCCACCGCACCCAGGGCAGCGAGCGCGCGGCTCACAAGGAGGATTGCCGCGTCGACCCGCTCAGCCATGGGGGTGAGCCCCTAGTTCTGCAGTTTATCCAAGACCCTCTGGCGGAAGGCTGGGGCATCACCGCCCGCATCCTCAGCGAGTTCTGCCCAGGTCTGCAACGCGGCTTCCCTAATCGCCGCCCTATCGGCATCGGAAAACTCGTCGTACCAGGTCACCCCGGCATCGGCGTTGGCAGCCCGTGCCTTCGCTTCCGCCTCGGTGTCCTTGTCGAAGTCGAAGCTTGCCTCCCGCAGCACGCCGATGGCGTCGAGGACACCGCCCTTTAGATCGTCCCCAAGCCCGTCCCAGCTCCCCTTGTGGACCATCATCGCATAGGGCGTCGGCGGGAACGGAAAGCCGAGGGGCGTTGCATGGCGCGCCACCTCTTGGACGGAGATCGTGTGGGCAAAGCGCGCAGGGTAGAGGGCGCAGTCGATCACGCCGGTCTGAAGCGCGTTATAAAGTTCGTTCTGCGGGACGATCTGTGCCGCCACACCAAGCTTAGTAAAAGTCTCCACCTGCTCCCGGGTTCCGACCCGGAGTTTTACGGTCTTTAGGGTTTCCAGGTCCGGTACCGGCTCGCGGCAAAAGATGGATGCCTGGAGGATGGGGAGCCCCATGAAGCCGATGACCTCGATACCGCGCCCTTCAATGCCCTCCTCCAGGACCGCCTCCACAGCCGGCAGCGCCTTAAGGTGCTCCTCGGCGCCATTGACGAGACCGAACACGTAAACGTTGGCAATGTCCGGAGCATCACGGCCCAGGAATGGCGACCAGATGAAGCCCATGGTCGGCGTGCCGAGCTGCATGTAGCGCAGCGCATCGGCGTCTTTCAGCCCCATGGCGCCGCCCTCCGACAGGGAGATCGCCAGGCGACCCTCGGTGTTTTCGCCCACGTTCTTGACGAAATCTCGGATGAGGCCGGACTCGGGCCGGGTGGGCGCGTAGTTGTTGTTGAACGTCCACTCCACGTCCTGGGCATGGACCGGACCCGAAATGGTAAGCGCGAGGGTGGCGGTCGCCAGTATCGAACGAAGGGACGGTGTGCGTGCGCGCATGAATGATCCTCATTCCCGAGCAATGACGCCGTTTTTCTGGCACGTGCGCCACGCCCTTCGCAACACGCGCGGCCAAACACGCCGCCGAACCGCCCGGCGAAACGGAGGCACCTGGAAAAATGTCTGGCGCGTAAACCGCCAAACCTTCATTTAGTCGCCCTACGATCACACGGTCACACGGCCGCGGTCTTGAGCTGCATAAAATAATCGAGAATGAGCGCACCCCGATGAGCGATGCTGCGATCCACCCCCAAGCGCCCCATTTCCTACCTTCCTATCTGCCGGCGGCGGATGGGTCCGACTGGCTATTCAACTTCACCGCGGTGGTGGTGATTGCCATCATCCTGGTCGTCGGAAATCTCTATCTGCGCCTCCACTCCGTGCCCGAGCGCATGGCCCACCGCAGCAACAGCGTCCAACTTCAGGCGGTGGCTGTCCTGTGCCTCCTGGCGCTCTTCACCCACAACCATCTTTTATGGATCTTGGCGCTTCTCCTGGCGATCATCCGCTTTCCCGATCTTGCAACGCCCCTCAACACCATCGCCGCGGCGGTGGAGCGCCGGGAGCTTCTCGCCGAAAACGCCGGGCCCGCCGCGCCCACGCAGGACAAGCCGGCAAGCTCGCCCAAATCCTCCCAGGCGACGGAGGGCTGAGCCGTGCTTGAGTTTACCATCTGCTCGCTGGTCACAATTTTGCCCGACTACCTCTATCGCCGCTACGTGCAGGGCAAGCGCTGGGGCAAGGAGATCAACTATTTCTCCCTCTGGTACGAGCTGCGATGGGGGATCGTGACCTGCCTGATGCTGACGATCACCGTCATCACCCTCGTGTTCTACTACCACCCGACGACGAACAACGTGACGTTTGCGTTCCGGACCGTGACGATCCTGCCCGAACGCGCTGGCCGCGTGGACGAGGTGTTCGTTGCAAACAACCAGCTTGTGAAAGCCGGCGACCCGATCTTTAGCTTCGAAGACAGCGAACAACGCACGTTCGTGAATGCTGCCCAACAACGGGTCAACGAGGCGGAAGCCGGGCTGACGGTGGCTCAAGCGGACCTCGCGGCGGCCCAAGGCAACGTGGACCAAGCCCTCGGCGCCTTCGAAGAAGCGCAGGAGGAACTGGCCCGTAAGGAGGAATTGCAACGGCGCAACGCCCAGGTGGTGGCCCAGGCCGAGGTCGACGAACTGCGCAACCTCGTCCAATCGCGCCAAGGTGCCCTCGATGCCGCCAATGCCCAACTGGTGGCGGTGGACGTACGGATCAAAACATTGCTGCCAGCCCAGATCGCAGCGGCCAAGGCAGATCTCGACGAAGCGCAGATCGTCCTCGACAAAACGGTGGTGCGCGCCGGCGTCGATGGGCGGGTGGAGCAGCTTTCGCTCCGGGTGGGTGACTACATCAGCTCAATTCTTCGCCCGGCCGGTATCCTGGTGCCAACCTTTGAGGGCCGCTTGCGGGTCCAAGCGGGCTTCGGCCAGCTCGCAGCCGGGGTGGTGAAGCCTGGCGTTGTGGCTGAGATCTCATGCTTTTCAAAACCGTTTACGGTGATCCCCATGGTGATCGTGGCGGTCCAGGACGTTATCGCCACCGGCCAGATCCGGCCCAGCGACAACCTCCTAGACCTGCAAACCCGAGGCCCGCCTGGCACGATCACGGTCTTTATGGAGCCCATCTACGAAAACGGGCTCGACGGTGTGCCGCCGGGCAGCTCCTGCATTGCCAATGCTTACACCTCCAACCACGAGCGGCTCGCCAATGAAGATCTCGGCCTCGGCGAATACCTCTTCCTCCATGCCGTCGACGCGACGGGGCTCGTCCACGCGATGATTTTGCGTATCCAGACGCTCCTCTTCCCCGTAACCGAGCTGGTGCTGGGTGAGCACTGAGGCGTCAGGGCTCTCCTCGCCGAACTGGCGCGTCAGAAGGTCCGCCGCCGCATCAGTCCCTCCTGGGCGGCGGAAGCCACCAGCACGCCGTCGCGGGAGTAGATGAGGCCCCGGGTAAAGCCCCGGGATCCCGACGAGGCGGGGCTGTCCTGGGCATAGAGCAGCCATTCGTCGGCCCGAAACGGCTTGTGGAACCACATGGCGTGGTCAAGGCTCGCCACCTGGATGGTCTTGTCGAACACGGAAAGTCCGTGGGGGAAGAGCGCCGTGTCGAGCAGCGTCATGTCGGACAAATAGCCCAGCACGGCCTGGTGGATGGACGGATCATCGGGCAGGCGGTCGGTGGCCCGCACCCACACATATTGCTGCGGGCGTAGACGATCGTTGGTGGTGTAGTGCCGCAACTCCAGCGGCCTCAGTTCAATGGGACGCTCGCGGGAAAAATACCGCTTCACGTTGTCAGGCGCGCCGCGCAAGACGATTTCTCGCAGGGCTTCTTCGTCGGGAAGTTCATCGGGTCCGGGGACGTCCGGCGCTTCCACCTGATGGGCCATGCCGTCCTCCGTCCGGTGGTAGGACGCGCTCATGGAGAAGATCGCCTCCCCGTGCTGAATCGCGACCACCCTGCGCGTGGCAAAGGAGCGCCCGTCGCGAATGCGATCCACCTCGTAGATGATCGGGACCTGCGGGTCGCCCGGGCGCATAAAGTAGCCATGCAAGGAGTGGGCGGCGCGATCCTCCACGGTGCGGTTGGCTGCGGTCAGCGCCTGACCGATCACCTGTCCGCCAAACACCCGCTGCCAGCCCACCTGGGGACTGCGCCCGCGGAAAAGGTTGCGCTCCAGCGGTTCCAGGTCGAGGGTTTCTAGAAGTTCTTGGACGGCTGGGCGCATGGGGGCTCGCTTTGGGGTCGCGTTAAGGACCATGCGACGCTTTCATGGATTGAACCGGTCCTTCAACACCGCGATGACGGACAACATGAACGAAACGGGGAAGCACGGCGTGGATGGCACGGTGATTGTGGCGGGGGGCGGCATCGTCGGACGGACGGTGGCCTTGGCGCTCGCCAGCCAATCGCACCTCAAGGTGACGCTCCTCAGCGGTCCGCCGCCGGCGCCGGACGAGCGGGCGAGCGCTGTGGCTGCCTCGGGTCGTCGCATGATGATCAGGCTCGGTGTCTGGCCGCTCATCGCCGATGTGGCCCAACCCATGGAGGAGATGGTCCTCACCGACTCCCGTGCCGATGACACCGTGCGCCCCCAAGTCCTCCATGTTGCCGGCGAGCCTGGAGCCGACGCTTTCGCGCACATGGTCCCCAACGGCGCGCTTCTCAAAGCCCTCACCGCCCGCTGCGCCGAGGCTCGGATGGTGGAACGCGCTGACAGTGCTGTGATTTACGAAGAAGGCGCAACGTCGCTCGATTGCCGGCTCGGCTCTGGCGAAAGACTTACCGCGAACGTGCTTGTGGCCGCCGATGGTCGGGACTCGCGGCTGCGGGAAATTGCCGGGATCACCGTCGTCTCCAAGTCCTACGACCAGTGCGGGATCGTCGGAACCATCACCCACTCCGAGCCCCACTACGCCACAGCCACCCAGCACTTCCTGCCCAACGGACCGTTCGCGATGCTGCCCCTGGTGGACCAGCATTCCTCCATTGTCTGGACCGAGCGCCCGGCCTTCGCCCGCTCACTAGTGGCCATGGATCCGGGCCTCGCATCGCTCGAGATCGAGCGCGTCTTCGGCATGTCGCTCGGGCGACTTTGCGTTGAGCCGCCCCTCCAGACCTATCCGTTGGGTGCCATGCTGGCGCGCAGCTACCACGCGGGGCGCCTCGTGCTGGCCGGCGATGCGGCCCACGTGATCCATCCCCTTGCGGGCCAGGGTCTTAACCTTGGCCTGCGCGATGCGGCCGCGCTCGCCCAATGCCTCGTGGAGGCGCACCGGAACGGGGAGGATCTGGCGCTGGCCCTGCCCCGATACGAAAAGTGGCGCCGTGCCGATACGGTGCAAATGGCCTTGGTCACAGACCGTCTCAACGCCATATTTTCGCAGCAGTCGGACCTCCTGCGGGCTGTGCGTTCCGTTGGCCTCGGATTCGTGGACCGGCTGGAAGGGCTTAAATCGGTGTTTGTCGGTGAAGCGGCCGGAACCGAGGGAGAGGTGCCGCGGCTGATGCGCGGAGAAGCCCTTTGACATCATCTTTGGGGCTGCGAAACGGTCCGATGGCGCTTTGGTGATAGGATCAACAAATCGTTCTCGCCTACGA
>JBCCYN010000199.1:0-6105 GCA_039189655.1 Pseudomonadota bacterium
AAATATACAAACTTTTTATAACAAAAAGTATATTATTGATGCTAACGTCTGACAAAACGAAGACCATAAGAGTTTCAAGGGAGGGAAATCGTGAAATCTCTGAAGTCATTTGCCATGGGCGGGTGCGCCCTAGCCATGGGCTTGCTGTCGCTGACGCCCGAGGCGCAAGCGCGCGAAGTAAATCTTCCGCCATCGGTGCCGCCGGGTCACTCCCTGGGCTTTCCCGTTGGCGCGCAAATTCCACCCGGCGTGTACGCGACGCTGGGCATTGACTACATTACGGGCGACGCCGTGGATGACGACGGCGACGAAGTCGACCAGGAGGTTTCGGACCTCGTCTTTGTGGCCTCTGTCGGCTGGGTGCCGGGATTTGAAATCTTGGGAGCTCAGTATTCCGCGGGCGTTACAGCCGCCTATATCCTCAATCGTGAGGCCGACCGCGGTGATGATTTCATCGTTCCGCCGCTCGCAGGGACATCGAGCCGGCGTGAGGGTCTGACCCGCTTCACAATCCAACCGATCCGGCTTGCCTGGAATTTGGGCGAGGGGCGCTTCGCTTCCGCCGGCTTGGCAATCCAGACGCCCATCAATGACTTCGATCCTGCAGAGACGCCCCAGCTCGGCGGTGATTTCTGGACAATCATCCCCGATGTCGCATTCACTTGGATCACCCCTGATTGGGAAACAACGCTGCATGCGAGCTATTTTATCAGCACTGAAAACGCGACCAGCGACTATCAGTCGGGCGACGAATTTTCTGTGAATTTCACCGCTCTGCGCAATGTGGGCAATGGCTGGGCCGTCGGTCCGCTGGCGTACTACGCCGTGCAGGTTACCGATGATGAGAACAACGGCACGTCTTATCCGGACCCGGCAACCGGCTTCACAACGCAGCTGGAATTCGACAACTATAGCAACTTTGGCGTCGGTATCGGCGTGCGCAAGCGCATGGGGCCGCTTCTCCTTAACGCGAACCTGACCACTGCCGTCGAGGTCGAAAACGAAGTGGAAGCGACCGTCCTCCAGCTCCGGGCAACGCTTCCGCTTGGCCCGCCGCCTCCGCCCCCGCCGGGTGTTGCGCTGCCCTAAGATCTTACGTGCCCAGCCGAGACACCTGTCTTGGCTGGGCGCTTCTATGACCGCGCTGAGTCGTTGAGCGTGGTATCCACACCCCCGTTGGAAACAGGCTCGTCATCCGCAGATGCCCTTGATGCCGTGACAAACGCCCACAGCCCACAGGAATAAACCAATGTCCAAAGTGAATTCAAAAGGCGGTCTCTTCGCACTCGTTATCGGCCACATGGCCGGTATGATCGATCTCGGCGCGTTGCCGATCTGGGTGGGGACGCTGATCAGCGGCTATGGCCTGCCTGCCCCTCTGGCGGGTGGTCTGGTGTCGCTTTTCCTGTTGTCGGTTGTTGTCGCGTCCGTCGTGCTTTCGCCTCTCTTTCACAAACTCAACGGTCGCTGGATCGCGCCCCTTGGTTTCTGGATCAGCGCCTTGGCATTCTTCGGCATGACGACCAATGACGCGGTGGTGTTTCTCGCAGTCATGCACGCCATTGCCGGTTTCGGCACCGGTATCGCGATTTCCTTTGTGCACGGCACGATGGGCAAAACGTCGAACCCGCACCGGTCCTTTGCCATGGGCTCCACCATGCTCGGTATCGGCATGGCCGTCTTCCTCGGTGTGACACCGGGCTTTATCGAGAATACGCAGCCTTCCTCGATCTTTGTGGCGCTGGGCACCGTGATGGCGCTCGCGGCGACCATCGGCACGCTCATGTTCCCGTCCGCGCAGCAGGAAGAGCATTCGCTCGAGATGCCGCGCTTTAGCCGCCAGGTTTGGTACGCAATCTTTGGCATCATGGCGATGGCGCTTGTTCAGGCCATGGTCTTCAGCTTCGTGGAGCGGATCGCCGATGAGATAGGCATTCCAACGGCGCAGCTCGCGATGATCTTTGCGGTGGTGGGTATCATGAACATCGTGCCGCCGATACTCGCCGGGCTCTTGGAGAACAGGCTCGTACCGCTCAGTGTGGCCGTGGTGGGCGGGCTCGCCCAGGCGGCGCTCGTGCTGGCGGTCACGAATGCCGGCTCGCTCCCGGTCTACTTCATACCTCTGGCCTTTATGCCCTTCGTGATCCTCTTCACCCACGTGTTCGTCTTTGGCTTCCTGGCGCGGAACGAGCCGTCCGGGCGGGCCGTGGCGGCGACGCCGGCCATGATCATGACCGGGTCGGCCAGCGCGCCGTTCATCGGTGGCGTGCTGGTGCATTTGGGGGGCTTCACGCTCCTGGGGTTCGTGGCGGCAGGCATCTCGCTTCTGGCCTTCATCAGCTTTGCCCTCGCCAAGCGCGAGGCAGCAGCCGGTCAGAACGTCGCCGTGAGCTAAAGGAAAGCGGGCCATCCCGCGGCCGGATGGCCCCGGGATGGCGCAAGGCTAATCCTCTGCCTTTAACGCAACGGCTCGCTGCACGGCGGGCCGTTCTTTTATTGTCGCCCGCCAGGCCGTGACATTGGGGTACTCTGCGAGGTCCACGCCCAGTGGCTTCGCAATCAGCACCCAGGGCCAGCAGATCATATCAACGATGGAATAGGCCTCGCCCACCATCCAGTTGCGGCCCTCAAGCCGCCTTTCGAGAACGCCTAGGCAGCGAATGTACTCGCCCCGATAGCGCGACGCGGCATAGCCCTCCTTGTCATCCTCGGGCGCGTAGTTGCGGAAATGCGCGTGCTGCCCCGCCATGGGACCCTGGTTGCCCACTTGCCAAAAGAGCCATTCGAGCACTTCCTTGCGGCCAAACGCGTCCGTGGGGAGAAACTGCCCGGCCTTCTCCGCGAGATAGAGCATGATTGCCCCGGACTCGAAGACCGGCACAGGGCTCGACCCGTCGGGGTCGTCCACGATCACCGGCATTTTGCCGTTGGGCCCGAGCTTCAGGAAGGCGGGATCGTTCTGCTCTCCATCGGGCAGCTTGAGCGGCTTGAGCGTGTAGTCGATCCCGAGCTCTTCCAGAAGGATCGCCACTTTCCATCCGTTCGGGGTGGGCCAGTAGTAAAAGTCGAGCGCCATATGTCTCCTCCTCGACATGAAGAAGGGGCCCAGGCAAAAAGCCAGGGCCCCTCAATCGTTCCTCGAATAGATAAGCCGCCGCTTAGAGCCGCTGCTCCACGATCGTGTTGGTCAGCGTGCCAACGCCGCTCACTTCCACTTCGACCACATCGCCTTCCTGCAGGAAGATCTGTGGCTTGCGCAGCGCGCCCGCGCCTTCCCCGGAACCTGTGACGATCACGTCGCCAGGCAGCAGGAAAGCCACTTCGGAGATGTGTGAGACAAGCTCGCGGACCGAAAAGATCAGATCGTCGATCGGCATGCTCTGGCGCACTTCGCCATTCACGCGCGTCTCGAGCTTGAGGTCGTCCATCTCGATCTCATCAATCGTGGTCATCCAGGGGCCAAAGCCGCCGCTGCGGTAGCCGTTCTTGCCTGTGGTCACCTGATGACTGCGGATCTGGTACTGGCGCGCGGAGCCGTCATTAAAGCAGGTATATCCCGCCAGATAGTCGAGCGCGTCATCGACGCTGACATTCCGGCACGGCTTGCCGATGATCACCGCGATCTCGCCCTCATAATCGAAATCGGGCTCGAGCTTCGGCTTCTCCATGTCCTGACCCGAACCCACAAGCGTCTGCGCGGAGCGCAGGAAGAACATCGGCACCTTAGGGAGTTCTTTGACACCCATGAGGGCGGCAGCCTCGGCAAAGTGGCTGTGCGTGTTGAGTCCCGTGCACCAGACGGCGCCAGGGTTTGGGATGACAGGCTCGAGCGTGACGTCGTCAACTTTGTGGTCCGGTGTGTCACCGGCATATTTCGCGGCAGCGTCAACCCCAGAGGCGATCAAATCGCGCAGGGTGGGGGCCTCTGCCCCTAGACGGGTACCGAGATCAATCAGTCCCCCGTCGGTCACGAGGCCGTAGGTGGCGCGCCCGTCAATCGTGTAACTGGCAAACTTCATGAGCTTTTCTCCCGGTAGTCCGTAGGTTCATTTGGTGAAAGGGTTTGAGGCACAAGCAGTGCCGCAACAGAATTGGCATGTGCGTCCACCGTGGCGGGGTCAAACGCGTCTTCTCCGGTGATGATCTTGGCCTCTGCCGACATCGCAAAAAGCGCCGCAGAGCCCACGACCATGTAGTAAAAGCTGACCTTGGGGATGTCAGCGATAAGCCCGGCCTCGCGGCCCTGGGCAAAGAGGCGACCGATCTCGCCGAAGAAGCCACCGGCGTAATGGGTCACGATCCACTCCAGGCGCCAGCTCGGCTGACGCCCCTCGTCGAAAAAGATGCGCCCGACCTCGGGCACGGCGGCGCTCGCCCGGACGAATTGTCGAATCGTCTCGCGTATCCTTTCGCCCGTGTCCAAGCCTTCGGGCAGCGACAGCGCCGGTGCCATCTGTTTGGCCATGCGTTCGTTAAGCGCGGTCATGCACGCCTTCCAGAACTGCTCCTTGCTGCCGAAGTGATAGGTCATCAGGTTGCGCTGCACGGCCGCTTTGGTCTCGATTTGTCGCGTGCTCGTCGCGTCGTAACCCTGTTGAGAAAACAAGGTAATTCCCGCCGCCAGCAGCGCGGCACGTGTTCTCTCCGTCCGTGACGTAGAAAGCTCCGGTGTCGCGAGAGCGGGTTGGATCGTCATTTCGCACATTTTCCAAAAACTAGATTTTGTCAAAAAAATATATTTGACAGCGAGCATACGCAACAACTAAGTTTTTGACAGTCGACAAATTTAAGTCGCGCTGGAGGAGGACATCATGAACCAAATGCCCGCAATCAACCCCGTTGTGCCCACGCCCGCCAAAGAGCGCGGTAAGGTCGCACCTTACAAGCTAGCTCACGTCAACTATCGCACGTCTCGCTACCAAGAGATGATCGACTGGCACTGCAAAGTGCTCGAGGCCGAAGTTACGCTCTCGACGCCGTTGCTGACCTTCCTCACCTATGATGATGAGCATCACCGCGTCGCCATCGGCCACTTCCCCGATCTCGAAGATCAGACGCTGACCCGCGCGGGCTGCGAGCACACCGGCTACTGCTACGAAACGCTTGAGGATCTCTTCGCCACCTATGAGCGGCTGAAGGCCGAGGGGATCGAGCCCTATTGGTGCGTGAACCACGGCGGCACGCTCTCCTACTACTACTTCGACCCCGACAGGAACCAGCTCGAACTTCAGGTTGACGTGTTCGATACCGTCGAAGAGCTCAACGATTGGTTCCGCAACAGCGACTTCGCCATGAACCCAGTGGGCTACAAGGTTGACCCCGAAGACCTGATGGCACGCTACCGTGCGGGCGAGAGCCGGGAATCCGTTCTGACGCGTCCCCCGGTCGCCCCGGAAGACATTCCAAAGCAACTCCCAACCGTTCCGCGCTACTAAACGCGCGGACAGGGTGGCCCGGTCAGCTCCGGGTCGCGCGCCTTCCGCCCCGGGCTCAGGCTTGGGGCGGCTTTCCACGCCATCTCACCGGGGAGGGAGAGAGATGCAGTTCTTCACAGCCGCCACGCCCAATGGCTGGAAGGTTTCCATCATGATCGAGGAGCTGCGCGAATCCGGCGTGGATCTTCCTGAAATCGACGTCCGCACCGTGGATTTGATGAACGGAGAGCAATTCACCGCCGACTACGTGGCCGTGAACCCGAATTCTAAGATACCCGCCCTCGTCGACGGCGATCTGCGCCTCATGGAGAGCTGCGCGATCCTGCAATATCTCGGCGAAAAGTACCCGACGCCTCTTTTGCCGCTCGACGCGCGCAGATGGGAGGTGCTCCCTTGGGTCTATTGGCAGGCGGCCAATCTGGGCCCCGTCTTCGGCAACAAGTTGAGCTACACGCGCTACCTCACCGATGTGAGCGAGGAGCGCCGCGCCCACCCCCTGGAGCGTTTCGGCAATGAGGCACAGCGCTTGCTCCGCGTCATGGCCAAGCAGCTGGGCGACAAGCCCTATCTCTTCGGCGACGACATGACGATCGCCGACATCGCCATCTACCCCTGGGTGCGCGGCTGGAAATGGTCGAAGATCGACATCACCGGGCACGAGAACATCATG
>JBCCYN010000200.1:0-6007 GCA_039189655.1 Pseudomonadota bacterium
CCGAATGTGGTAAATTCCGTTAAGTATCGCAGTGAAGCAGCCGGGAACGTGGCCCTATTAGGGCCATTCCTTGACGCAAGGCGATACATGGCAATGCAAGACTGTGGAAAAATGGCGTCACGTAAGCAGCCCAACCCCATTGATATTCACGTTGGAAGCCGGCTCCGCTTGAGGCGGACCATGCTGGGAATGACCCAGGAGAAGCTGGGTGACCGGCTGGGCGTCACCTTCCAGCAAATCCAAAAATACGAAAAGGGTACCAACCGCATCGGTGCCAGCCGCCTCCAAGAAATCTCCGAAATATTGGATGCGCCGGTGTCGTTCTTCTTTGAGGACGCGACACCGTTGGAGCCGGCTCCCGTCGGCCGTCCCGCAGCCATGGGATTTGCGGAGGACACCAGCGCCACCTTCGAGGTGCCCTATGGCAACACCGGCGAAGCCCATGCGTTGGCCAAGGCGTTCAGCAAGATCAACGATGCTCGTATCCGCCGCCGGGTGATCGACTTGGTGGAGACGCTGGCCGAATCCCAGCGGTAAGGCCTGCCCACCACTCTCCTCGCACACCGGCTGGGTTCCTGGACCGTTGCGGCGGCCGTGCTCAGCCGCGGGAATGCACTAGCAAGGCACCCCGCAGGCGGTCACGCCCGCGCGACCTTATCGCCGCGTCTTCCAGCAGCCGGTCAATCCGGCTTCGCATGGGCAGCTTGACGGGAGTATCATGCCAGCCTCCTAGGGACCGACACCATGAAAGTCCGGGATGAATTACCTCGGACGATATCCGTCGGCGGCTTACAACCTGGACCGCCGTTGATCTGACTTTACTCAGTCAGAGCAGGCTAAATTGCTCGGCGTTGTCGTAAAGCGAGCCGTTCGCTCGAATCTGACCGAACCCCAGTCAGGCGGGAGCCGCACTGGAGCGCGTTTCAGCAGCATGGAATAGTGTTGCGGCTTGAGCCGCGAGGTAAAACAAGAACCTAGACGTGGAAGCTTTGAAGGTTGTTCACGCTACTGGGCGGCTAGAACTCCCACCGTTGCGCCACCGATCCCAGTCAGTTCTTTTGGTGGGACACCAAAAAGCGACGTTCTTCCGGAGCCGACACCTTTTTCAAGCCCGGGCAGTGCCTGATGGGTCAAGGGCAAAGAGCGAAGCGTCCCTTGAGGCATCAGGCGCTGCGCGGGACGATGGACCAAGGCGGGAGAGTCTTGGCACCGTGCCCAGCGGTCTCGCCACTACGAACAACCGTCTTGGAAACGACAACTTGAGCTGGTCATTCGATCGCATGACTGTGGGAACCGCGCTAACCAGTGCTCCGCTCCCCGCACCATCAGCAGCACTGCACGTGGGTCTCAGTAACGATCGTTGCAATCATCCCAAAAAATGCGAGTCTTTGGCGGTTAACAGCGCCGCTTAGGAACTCACGGCAGAAAAATTGGATGACCTCATATTTAATGGGACAAAAAGCGCAAACGTTACTGCGCGTGGTATCCGCGCTGGCCGTTTACTTACTGTTGTTTATCGTTAGCACAGGAAGCCAAGCGGCGAGCGGACATTGCTCGAAGGCCAATTTAAGCTGTCCGCAACTAATCTACGAAGGTTTGACCTACCCATACCCCCGCGAACCGGGATCTTACCTGTTTATAGATGGCGGCGTTTACCCATACGCCAATGCCACAGAGAATTTACTAGGCGATTCGACCGTTTATTTGCCCGGTGGCAAGACTATTAAGGTTTCAGATCTTCTCGCAGCCATGGGCTTGGAAGACCGCATGAATTTAGATCTCGTGCCTGTCGCTGGCTACGGTTCAAACCCTGCCCCTTCTCAACTTTCACGAAAATTCGCCAAAGAAATTCTTGATCGAAGCGTCGTGATGCCGGTGATGAAGGGATGGATAGACGAACATGACGTTGTCTGGACGCCGTTTTTTACCAGCTATGGCGCTCTGCCATCAACAATTTACCCCTCGCCGGGTGTGCGGGCTGATATCTGGGTCAATTGGATGACCGAGCCCCTCGTAAGACGCATGGATGAAAGCGAACGTCTGTCGGGCGGTAGGTATCAAAGAGTCGATTTGAGCGAGGCGTCGTACGACTTCGACGGGCCAAATCCGGAGCAGCTGCAGCTCTACGTCTCCTGTTTTGGTGCTTTGAAAGTTGACGGGAAAATACACCCGCTTTCGGCTGTGCCGGCTGAAGGGCGGAAAACGGCTGCCATGGACGTTGTTGAAGTTCTTGGCGTTGTTCAACCTGTTGTGGCTCCGGATCTGAGCGTGCTCGAGATGATCCACCAAGCCGTGTCCAATCCTGACCAGCGCCGGCTCTATACAAGTGCGCTTGCGCCATTTCGAACCTTCCGTGAAGAGGGTGAATTCTCAAAAATTGACTGTCCAGCTAACGCAAACTGATGAGGATCATTGGATTGGCATCATCGGGTTGGCCTCATCGGGGAGACTGTCGGATTTGTTCATGTGGGCCCGGGGTTGAAGGTTGTGTTCGCCACACTCCCGAGCGCTGATCGGCAGACCGGGATGAACGCCCACAAAATACCCGCACGACCACCTCGAACCTCTGGCGCGTGCGACAGAAAGGCTGTCAGGTTGGCGATACGGCCAATACGGCCGGCGTGTCAGTACCCATGGCCACACTGAGCCGCTTCCAACCGAGCATCCTGGCTCAGGCAGGACAAGCTTCTGGAAAACGACAACCCGGTCAGCGGCGGGGAATGGTTCGCGCCCTGACAGGCCCATGAGTTGACGTTCGCGGCACCAAATGGTTCATGGCGCCTCGTGTGCTCTATGCATTTCGCCCCGGAGCCTTCACTCCCAGACCAATCCCCCCGCACGTTTCGCGGCCAATGAAAGTCCCGCCCCTTGGCTCGACAGTCCTATTATTTCTCATCAGAATCGGTTTCCGAGGGCCACCCCGATAAAGTGTGCGACCGCATCTCCGACGAGGTGGTGGATGCCTTCCTCGCCCAGATGCCCGAAGCGCGGGTTGCCTGCGAGACCCTCGCCACCACGAACAAGGTCGTCATCGCCGGCGAAACCCGCGGACCCGATAGCGTCACCCACGACCTCCTTGCACACCTTGCGCGCACCGCCATCAAGGACATCGGCTACGAGCAGGACGGCTTCCATTGGCGCAACGCCAAGATTGAGGTGCTGCTCCACGGCCAGTCGGAGCATATCGCCCAAGGGGTCGACGCCAGCGGCAACAAGGACGAGGGTGCCGGCGACCAGGGCATCATGTTCGGATACGCCTGTCGCGAAACGCCCGTGCTCATGCCAGCGCCGATCTTTTATAGCCACGCGATCCTTTCGCGGCTCGCAAAGGCGCGGAAGTCGGGCGAAGCGCCCCAGCTCGGGCCTGATTCTAAGAGCCAGGTCACGCTGCACTACGAGGACGGTAAACCCGTCGAGTGCACCTCCATCGTCATCTCCACCCAACACCTTGATGGCGACATGTCATCTGAAGATGTGCACGCCTTGGTGGAGCCCTACGTGCGCGAAGTTATGCCGGCCGAGTGGCTCACCGACAAAACGGTCTGGTATGTAAACCCCACCGGCAAATTTGAGATCGGCGGCCCCGACGGGGACTGCGGGCTCACCGGCCGGAAGATCATCGTGGATACCTACGGCGGCGCGGCACCCCACGGCGGCGGCGCTTTTTCGGGCAAAGACCCCACGAAGGTGGACCGCTCGGCGGCCTACGCTGCGCGCTATGTGGCGAAAAACGTCGTGGCCGCCAATCTTGCCGACCGCTGCACCATCCAACTTGCCTACGCCATCGGCGTCTCAAAGCCGCTGAGCATCTACGTCAACACCTACGGCACAGGCAAAGTGGCTGACGGTGCCATCGAAGACGCCATTGGCAAGGTGATCGACCTTTCTCCGCGGGGGATCCGCGAAGCCCTGTCGCTCAACCGACCCATCTATGCCCGTACCGCTGCCTACGGCCATTTCGGCCGCGAGCCCGACGCCGATGGCGGCTTCTCGTGGGAGAAGACCGATCTCGCGGACACCCTCGCCGCCGAAGTCTGAGCGGATCGTCCGCCGCGCCGTCCCAGATGACGCGCGGTCCATGGACGAAGTGGCCGAAGCCGCATTTGCGCCATACGTGCCGGTCATTGGCAAGCGACCGGCCCCCATGGACGAAGACCGGCGATCGGCCATCGCAAGCGACGAAGCGCTGGTCGCAGTCTTTGACGGGGTTGTGGCTGGTTACGCCATCTACAGGCTTGCCGTTCCCGACGCCGAACTCATCACCGTTGCCGTCGATCCGAAGATGCAGCGGCAGGGCCTCGGCCGCGCCCTGATGGGCGCCGTGGAGGACAAAGCCCGCGGCGCCGGCGCCACCACGCTCAACCTCTACACCAACGCCAAGATGTTGGAAAACCTCGCACTCTACCCTGCCCTTGGCTTTGCCGAGATCGGCCGGCGGTACGAGGCCGGCTTCAACCGCGTCTACTTTTCCAAAACGCTTCCCCCGGCCATGGTGTTGCGCCAGCCCGTGGCGGGTCTTTTCGGGCGCCGGCGCGGCAAGGCAGGGCCGCGGTTAGACCCCACCGACCCGCTCCTTCTCGACCTCGCCAACCCTTTTGCGCCCGAGCTCGTGGAGGGCTCCAAGCGATGTCGTCTCGAAGTGGGGTTTGGCGGGGGCGAACACCTCCTCCACCATGCCGAGCAACAAACCGACTGCGCCATCATTGGCGTCGAGCCCTACGAAACCTTACTGGCTCGGACCATCCGCACCACCCACGACCGGGGACTTGCCAACCTTCGCTTCTATGGCGGCGATGCCCGCGACGTCCTGACTTGGCTTCCCGCCGGAATCCTTGATCGGGTTGATGTGCTTTTCCCGGACCCTTGGCCGAAACAAAAACACTGGAAGCGCCGTTTCATCTCTGCCCACGGTCTCGATCTTCTCGCCCATGCACTGCGCCCGGGCGGTACCGTTCGTTTTGCGTCCGACATTGCGAGCTATGTCCACTGGACGCGGTCGCACGTGAAGGCCCATGGGTCGTTTGAGCTTACCGGCGACAGCGAAACACCCTGGCCCCACTGGCCCGGAACCCGCTACGAGGCCAAGGCGCGACGAGAGGGCCGGCCGTCACGATACTTGACCTTTGAGCATCGGCCGAACCCGAACGGCTAAAGTCAGCGCAGGTGTCGAGGGCCTTCGCGAAGCCAAAATCATTTTTTAACAATCGGTTGGGCCGCCGGCCGCGAAAACGCACCCCGGCCGCCTAACCAAGAGCACGGCCCCGGTGCACGCAAAAGTGCCCCAGCCACCAACCACAGGCCTGGGGTGGGGCCAGCGGGATCGGCGCCTGCCGGTTAGTTCACCCCGAAACTGGCGATGGCGGCCATGTTAACGAGGTCGGCGTCGCGCGCACCGAAGGGCACAATCTGCACCGGCTTATCGAGGCCCACCAGGATCGGTCCAAGCACCGTGGAGCCTCCCAGTTCCTGCAGCATTTTTGTGCAGATGAGCGCTGAATCGAGGCCGGGCATCACCAACACATTCGCCGGGCCGGACAACCGGCAAAACGGGTAAGCCGCCATCAGTTGCGGGTTGAGCGCCACGTCGGGGGCCATCTCGCCATCAAACTCAAAGTCCACCCGCCGGCGGGACAAGATGCCCACCGCTTCTTGCACGCAACTGGCCCGCTCCGACGGGGGGTTGCCAAAATTTGCCGCCGCCATGAGAGCAAGACGGGGCTCATAGCCGAGCCGGCGCGCCACACGAGCCGCCTCCTCTGCGGTATCGGCGAGTTCGAACGCGCTGGGTGCGTCGTGGACCACCGTGTCGGCCACCAGCACCGGACGCCCCCGCGAAAGGATGAGCGAAACACCGATGATGCGGTGCCCCGGCTTTGCGGAGATCACCTGGCGCACCACCGAACGCGCCACCGAGGTGCTTCTGGTAACGCCGGTGACCATGGCGTCGGCATCGCCCATGGCCACCATGGTTGCGCCAAAATAGTTGCGGTCCTGGTTGATGAGGCGC
>JBCCYN010000201.1:0-5973 GCA_039189655.1 Pseudomonadota bacterium
ATCGAGGTGCTTCCGGGCGCGGCTCGCCTCCTCGAGATGCGCGAGACTTGAGGCGGTCTGTCATCCTCGCGGAGTGAGGAAGAGAAGCGTTTCTCTCGCAACGTATTGGTTAGCGCCGAGAACGCGCATCCACCATGAGGCGTTTCATTTCGGCGACGGCCGGGCCAAAGCCGAGCATAACACCCTCGCCCACCAAAAAGTGGCCGATGTTCAATTCCGCGATGGAAGGAATGGCCGCAACATCGCCGACTGTCTCAAAGTTGAGGCCGTGACCGGCGTGGCACTCGATGCCGAGTTCAGTGGCGGTGCGGGCCGCGTCTTGGAGGCGCGCCAACTCAGCCTCCCGCGCGGAGCCTGTCGTCTCGCAATAGCGCCCAGTGTGGAGTTCGATCACCGGCGCACCCACCCGCCGCGCCATTTCCACCTGTCGCACGTCAGGATCGATGAAAAGGGAGACGCGGATCCCCGCATCGCTCAGCCGTGCCACGAAACCGGGCAACGAGTTGGCCGATGCGACCACATCAAGTCCACCCTCGGTGGTGATTTCGGCACGGTTTTCCGGCACCAGGCAGCAGGCGTGCGGGGAGATCTCGGTCGCGATGGCGAGCATTTCTTCCGTGACGGCCATCTCGAAATTGAGGTTTAGCGGCACCTCATCCTTGAGCCTGCGCATGTCGTCGTCCCGAATGTGGCGCCGATCCTCGCGCAGATGGGCGGTGATGCCATCAGCGCCGGCTTCCATGGCGATCAAAGCGGCGCGGACCGGGTCGGGATGCTCGCCGCCCCGGGCGTTGCGGACGGTGGCGACGTGGTCGATGTTGACCCCGAGGCGCAAGGTCACGCGACCACTCTTTGCGCGCGACGGGCGTCAATGTCGGCCGCAAGCTCGATGGCCGCAATCAAGCTGTCTGGACGGGCAACGCCCTGGCCGGCGATGTCGAGGGCCGTGCCGTGGTCCGGAGAGGTGCGCACAAACGGAAGTCCCAGCGTCACGTTCACTCCTTCGTCGAACGCCAGCGTCTTGAGCGGCACCAAGGCCTGATCGTGGTACATGCACAATGCGGCGTCGTATCGCGCGCGGGCGCGCTCGTGGAACATGGTGTCGGCCGGCAGCGGGCCTACGGCATCGATACCGCCGGCGCGCAACGCATTGACGGCCGGCCGAACGATTTGTTGGTCCTCGTGGCCGATGCTGCCCTCTTCGCCAGCGTGGGGATTGAGACCCGCTACCGCAATGCGCGGATGGGAAACGGCAAAATCGCTCCTGAGGGCGCGGTGGAGGATACGCCCTGCGGTGACGATCTTCTCCGTCGTCAGCGCACCAGCAACTTCGCTCAGCGGAATATGGATTGTGACCGGGACGACGCGAAGCCCTTTGCCCGCCAGCATCATCACCGTATCCGCGCCACCGGCGAGTTCGGACAAGAACTCGGTGTGCCCAGGGTGGCTGAAGCCCGCTCGCTTCAGCGAGGCTTTGTTTATTGGGTTGGTGACGAGTGCGGATGCGCGGCCTTCGGCGGTCAGGCGCGAAGCAAGCTCGATTGCTTCAATCACCGCCGGCGCGCTCTTGGGCAGTGGCGCTCCCAGTGACAGCGGGACTGGATGCGAAAGGGCCAAAACCGGCAGCGCCCTTGGAAACACGAAGGGCGCTTCACGCGGTTCCGCGATGGTTTCCACGGGCACGGGATCGCCAAGATGATCCGCGAGGGCGGCGAGCCTTGCCGGGTCGTCCAACAGGAAAAACGGCGAACCAGATCGGCGCAGGCTGCGCCAGGCGGCGATCGCAATCTCGCCCCCCACCCCGCTGGGCTCGCCCATGGTTATGGCAATTGGTGCTCCCATCACCAGCGTTCTGAGGTTCTAGTCGGATTTGACAAGGCCGGCGGACGCAGCCCTGCCATTCGGAGCTGCGTTCAACGGTGTGCGCCCGCTAGACGAGAACGCCCGAGACCACTTCGTCATCGGTGATGTCGCGGTAAACGAACCCTGCAGCGTCTAGCCGGGCCATGAGGGTATCGAAATTGTCCCGAGTGGACGTTTCAACGCCCAGAAGGATCGAACCGAAATTCCGCGCGGACTTTTTCAGGTATTCGAAGCGGGCAATATCGTCGTCTGGCCCCAGAAGATCCAAGAACTCTCGCAGCGCTCCGGGCCGCTGGGGAAGGCGCAAGATAAAATATTTTTTGAGGCCCGCCGCACGAAGCGCCCGTTCCTTCACTTCCGGTAGCCGCTCAAAGTCAAAATTACCGCCCGAGGTGATGCAGACCACCCGTCGGCCAGAAAGCCGCTCCGGAGGCAGCGATCGCAGAGCGTCAACCTCCAGCGCCCCGGCGGGCTCCAGAACGATACCCTCAATGTTGAGCATCTCCACGATGGTTTCACACAGCCGGTCCTCCGGCACGAGAACCACCTGGGCCGGGTGACGGTCGGCAAGGGCTGCGAAGGTGTGCTCTCCCATTTGCGCCACCGCAGCGCCGTCCACGAATGTGTCGATATGGTCGAGCTTGACCCTGCGGCCCGCCAAAAGGCTGCGGTGGAACGAGGGCGCGCCGGCCGGTTCCACGAAGACAAGCTCGGTCTTCGGTGCGAGCCGCGCGAACACTTGCACGACGCCCGCCGCAAGGCCGCCGCCGCCCACCGGCAGCACCATCAGATCCGGCGGCGTGTCCAAGTCGGCGAGGACTTCCAGCGCGACACTCGCCTGTCCCTCGATGATGTCGGGGTGGTCGAAGGGCGGCACAATGGTCGCTCCATCGTCTTGGGCAAAGGCTCGCGCGGCGTCATAGGATTGGTCGAAGGTATCGCCCACCAGTTCGACCCTGATGTTGTCGCCGCCGAACGTTTGAGTCTTTTGGATTTTTTGCTTGGGGGTCGTGGTGGGCATGAACACCGTGCCGTGCACACCCAGATACTTCACCACGTATGCAAACCCCTGGGCGTGGTTGCCAGCGGACGCGCACACAAACCGGTCAAGGCTCGGGTTGATGGCAAGGGCTTTGCGAAAGAAGTTCGCCGCGCCGCGAAGCTTATAGGAGCGCACCGGCGACAGGTCCTCGCGCTTTAGATAAATCTCGGCGCCGTAGCGCTCCGACAAAAAGGCGTTCCGGGTAAGGGGCGTCGGCGGCATGAGAGCGCGCAACGCGGTTGCGGCATCTTCGCAACCGTCTAGGAAGGGGTCGCCGGTTTCGGCGTGCATGGTCAGGGTCATAATGGGGCTGGTTTAGCGGGCCCGGGCCGAGCGGCCAAGGGGAGGTTCGTGACGATTTTTGTTGATGCCGATGCCTGTCCTGTGAAGGACGAGGTGGTGAAGGTGGGTGAGCGCCATGGCGTGGCGATGATCATGGTTTCCAACGGCGGGATCCGGCCACGGCCCGAGCCGCTGGTGGAAACGGTGGTGGTACCGCAAAGCGCCGACGCCGCAGATCGCTGGATCGCCGACCGGATCGGTGCAGGTGACATCTGCGTCACTAACGATATTCCTCTGGCGGCCCGGTGCGTGGAGGCCGGCGCCACGGCCCTCAAGCCGAATGGGGAAGCGCTCACTGAGGCGAACATCGGAAATCAGCTCGCCATGCGCGATCTAATGGCTGATCTTCGCGCGGCAGATCCGTTCCGTGTCGGCGGCGGCAAAACCTTTACCAAGGCCGATCGATCCCGCTTCCTTCAGTCCCTGGACCGCCTGCTTCGCACTGCGCAGTCCACCCGATAGCACCCGTAACAGAACCACGGATCTTACCGGCGCGCGTTGCCCTCCCGGACCGCAACCGTCTCGCGTCACAAGTATTTTTGCCGAATAGAAACGAATGAGTACCCGTTAGCACAAAAACCCGGACATTGCGCCCGTCCAGCCCGAAGTGTGACTGCGCAACAGGGAGGCCGCGGGAGCGGCCATTCGTCCGGCGGAATCCGTCATGGTAGTTGCCGCCACCTATGTCTTATGCGGTGGAGGTCCGCTCTAAGCCCACGGAGACTGCTGCTACGGCAAGCACGAACGGTGACGATCACAGATCGCTTGGCATCTAGACCTCAGCAGTGTTGCCGGTCGCGAATTCGTAGGATCGGGTCACAATTTGCTTGACGATACGGAGCTCATCTTCGTCCCGGGGTGAAAAGACCAAGATCAGCCCCGCAGGATATTGGCCTTGAGTGACGAGATAGTGGTCCTCCCCCCATCCCGCATCGACCGCCGCCTTCGCATCCGCAGCGGGCAGTTTCACGTGCATGGACCCAATGTCCGGATGCGGATGGATGTGAGCAAATTCGCGTCCGATCATGAAGGCTTCGTGATTGCACTCGGTGCCTTCGTGGAGAACCAGAGCGCGTGAGCCCGAAACCGAGATCCCGCTGTCCTCGTTCGATACGTTTGGCAAAGCAAAGCACCAATCATGCAGTTTCTGGATCACACTTTCCGGCCCGTGCTGCGTCAACTGCGAATGGGGCAAGCTGCTGGTTGTCTGAGGCGCGGGTCCGTCGCGGGGTGTGAGGCTCAAGATACCCATGCTCATCTCCATTCAGTTGCTTCATCCAGAGATGGTTGTGTAATTTCGCAATGGAACGAGAAACTTTTGCAAACGGACTTTGCATGAAAGCACAGAAAGGACTCCGCGCGCGGAAGGCACAAAAGATCGATTGGAGCGATATGCCTTTCGTACTGTCCGTCTGCGAGGCGGGTAGTCTTGCTGGTGCGGCGCGCATGATGGACGTCAACCACTCGACCGTGTTTCGGCGGATAGAGGGGGTTGAAGAGCGACTGGGCGTCCGTTTGTTCGAACGCCAGAGCCATGGCTATGTGATGACCCCCGCCGGGGAGATGTTCTACGAGCGGGCCATCGTCCTATGCGAAGGCATGAACCAGATTGAGCTGGAGTTGGGCGGCAAGGACCTTCGGTTAGAGGGGCGCCTGACGGTGACAACGACGGACTCGCTGCTTCACCTTCTGACGCCTGTCCTGTCCCGCTTTCAAGACGCACACCCAGATGTCGAGCTGCGTGTCCTGTCCGATGCACGTGCGCTGGACCTGTCACGGCGGGATGCTGATATCGCCTTGCGCCCAACACTGAACCCACCGGATCACTGGGTTGGGCGGAAACTAGCGAGGGTGCTTTGCGCGACCTACGCCGAGACAAGCTATTGGAACGCGATACGCGATCTGCCGCCAGAAGCGCACAGATGGATTATGCTCGACGATGATCTTGATCAATCGCCGATGAGCAAAATCACCACCTTGAGGAAAGCCGCTGGTGCGCGCCTCACGATCATGAGCACGGTTATGGGCGTCTATGATGCGGCTCGCTCAGGTTTGGGACTGGCAGTTTTGCCCTGTTACTTGGGTGACAAGAGCGATGATCTTGTGCGTGTTGATGCGGCGGACACGCGCACGGTCTGGGACCTTTGGCTGCTGGCCCACCCCGATGTGCGACGCAGCGCGCGCGTCCATGCGTTCTTTGAGTATGCGGCCGAACACATTCCGGGTGCGCTGGAAGGGTCGTAGGCATCTATCTGTGCGTCTGCGCAAAGCCTGATTGCGGCGATCGCCAATTCCTTTGCGGACGGGTCCCCCCACCTGTTTGGCCTCATTCAAACAGGAGACGCACCATGCACAAGGTTCTGCCAGCGGCGGTTTTCGCACTGGGCTTTTTGGCAAGTGCGGCATCAGCCGTAGAAATAGAAACCAAGACGTTGGATGAGCTCTACGCCGAAGCACTTGCCGAAGGTGGCGAGTTTGTCCTCCGTGCAGGTGGCGATGAACCGAACCAGATCGACTACTACCTTGACATGTTCAAAGCCCGCTTCCCGGACCTCAAGGTCACCCACAGTGTCGATGTCAGCATCAACCATGCACCGCGCTTCGACAATGCACGCGCCGCAGGGGCGGAAGAGAACATCCCCGATGTCATTCAATTCCAGACGCTTCACGACTTCAACTACTACCCTGAACGCGGCCTTCTTGACGCATACAAACCTGCCAATTGG
>JBCCYN010000202.1:0-5937 GCA_039189655.1 Pseudomonadota bacterium
CACGAGGCAACGCTCAAACTCAACGCGGCAGAACAAAACCTTTCCCGCGTGGACGACGTGGCCGGCGAGGTGGAGCGCCAGGTGGAGGTGCTGAAACGCCAGGCCCGCCAAGCCAAACGCTACAAAAACGTCTCTGCGGAAATTCGAACCCTTGAAGCAACGGTCCACCACCTGCGCTGGGTCGAGGCCCGGACGGCGGTGCGCGACACGGAAGCCGCTCTCACGGCAGCCCGCAGCGCCATGGCCGAAGCGGCCGCGTTGCAGACCCGCACTGCCACGGACCATGCCGCCGCCCAACACGACATGCCCGCGCTAAGGGAGGCGGAAGCGGCCGCCCTCGCCGCCCGGCAACGCCTCACCACGGCGCTCGCCGCCCTCGACGAGAAGGATCGCCAGACGGCGGCTCGCCTCAAGGCGCTGAGCGATGCCTGCGAGGGCCTTGCTAAGGATCTCGCGCGCCAGGACGGTGCCGAAGCCGACGCCACCCAGGCCCTCACCCGGCTCGAATCGGAAGCGAAATCTCTCGCGGCGGCCAATGAGGGCTGCGACGAGCGGGTGGAGCGGCTGGAGGCCGAAGCGCTGCGCCTCGCCCAGGCGGCCGAGGTGGCTGACCGCGCGGCAGCGGATGCCGTGGAGGTGGCTGCAACGGTGCTTGCCGCCCATGCCGCCGCCCTGTCCACCCGCGAGCGGGCCAAAACCGAGGCCCAGCAGGCGTCGACGGAACTGGAGCGCCTCACCAAAGCCCTCGAAACAGCGCGGCAGGACGACGCCATGCGCGCTGCAGAGACCGCTGCGGCGGCCCTCACGGCGGCTGAGGACGCCGAAGCCGCCACCGTTGCCGCGCACATTGAGGCCGAAGCCGCCCTTGCGCCGCTCAAAGCCCTCGAAGCGGAAGCCCGCGAGGCCGCCGAGGCACTCCGCGCAAAAATTTCCGGGCAGGAAGCGGAGGCCAAGGCCCTCGCCCGCCTTACCGCCTCGGTCGGTTCCGGCGCGGGGACCGATGCCATCCTGGAACTCGCGAAAGTGGAACCGGGCTACGAAGTGGCCTTTGCTGTTGCCCTCGGCGATGACCTCACCGCCTCCGTCCAGGCTGATGCCCCCATCCGCTGGACCATGCCGACCGATGCCCAGGAGGATCCCGCGCTCCCGGGCGGTACGCCCCTCCTGCAAAAGGTCGACGCCCCTACCGCCCTCCACCGGCGGCTACGCCAGATCGCCATCGTCGATTTGGCCGATGGGCCTCGGCTGGCGCAGCATCTCAAGCCAGGCCAGCGGCTCGTCACGCGCGAGGGTGCGCTTTGGCGGTGGGACGGTTTTTGCCGGGACGCCGGCGCGCCGAGCGCCGCCGCAGAACGCCTCTCCCAAAAGAACCGCCTCTCCGCCCTGGAGCGGGAGATTGAAGACCTAAAACCCCATTTCGATGCGGCTAAGGCCAACGCCGCCAACGCCCTTGATAGTTTACGCACTGCCGTCGCCGCCGAGGTGGACGCGCGCCAGGCCACCGCAAAGGCAAGGGCCAGCGCCGGCGCCGCTCGCCAGAAGGCGAACGCTGCCCAGGCCGCCGCCCAGCAAGCCCAAAGGACGGAAGCCCGCCTCGCCGCTGCCCGGGAGACCGCCGAAGAGCGCGTCACCCAGACCGGGCAGGCGCTAGCGAATATTGAGGCGGAGAGTGCCGACCAGTCCAACGGCGAGGCCGAGGTGGCCGTGCGCGAAACGGCCCGCCGCGATGCTGTGGCAGCCCGGGAAGCCGCCGCCCAGGCGGGCAACGCCATGGAGGCGGAACGCCGCTCCACCATCGGGCGCATGCGCCGCCTGGAGCGCATCGACGCGGAAATCAAAGACTGGCGCGGCCGGGTGAGCGGTGCCGAAGCCCACCGATTGGACCTTAAGGAGCGACTGGAGGCCACCGCAAAGGAGCGCGACGCCCTCGCTGAAGCGCCGTCCGAGACCGCGGCCGAGCGCCGGCGCCTCAATGCCGCGCTGGAGCGTGCCGACGGCGAGGTGGCCACTGCCACCGAACCCCGGGTGGCCGGCGAAGCGCGGGAGCGCGATGCCGCCAAAGCCGCCCGCGACGGCCTCGAAACATTGGCGCAGACCCGCGAGAGCACCGGCCGCGCCGAAGAGCGCGTCACCGCCGCCAACGAACGCCTCGTTACGGTGGAAAAGGATCTGCGAGAGATCCTTGATGCCTCGCCAGAGGATGCCGCGGGTCTGGCGGGCCTTGACCCGGCCGCGCCCACCCCTGACCGCAGCGCCTGCGAAACCCGCCTGGAGCGGCTTAAGGCGGAGCGCGAGCGCCTGGGCGGAGTCAACCTTTGTGCCGAGGACGAGCTGGACGAGATTTCTGAGCGCCAGGGCGCCATGATGGCGGAGCGGGACGATCTCATCGCCGCCATCGATAAGCTGCGCACCGGGATCAAAGAGCTCAACAAGGAGGCCCGCAGCCGCCTTGTTGCCTCCTTCGACACGGTGAACGCACAGTTCCAACGCCTCTTCACCCACCTCTTCGGCGGCGGCGAAGCGTCGCTTCAGCTAACCGAAGCCGAGGACCCGCTGGAAGCTGGGCTCGACATCATCGCGCGGCCGCCGGGCAAGAAGCCGCAGGTCCTCTCGCTCCTGTCGGGGGGTGAGCAGACCCTCACGGCAACGGCGCTGATCTTTGCGGTCTTCCTCACCAACCCGGCGCCCATCTGCGTCCTCGATGAGATCGACGCGCCCCTCGACGACGCCAATGTGGAGCGGTTCTGCGCACTCCTCGATGAGATGACCCGGGCCACCCAAACCCGCTTCCTCATCATCACCCACAACCCCATCACCATGGCGCGCATGCACCGGCTTTATGGGGTCACCATGGTGGAGCGCGGCGTCAGCCAGCTGGTTTCCGTGAACCTTGAAGCGGCCGAGGCGCTGCGCGAAAGCGCCTGAACCCTTGCCGGGTGGCTACGCCTGCCAAAGGGCGTGGAAGTGGTGGACCGGCCCGTTGCCCTCGCCCACCTTCAGCCGATCGGACGCCTTGAGCGCGCCGGTCACGTAGCTTTTGGCGGCCTCCACCGCCGCCCCAAGGTCATCGCCCTTGGCCAGTTGCGCGGCAATGGCGCTCGACAGCGTGCAGCCAGTGCCATGGGTGTTGCGCGTGTCCACCCGCGGCGCCGAAACGCGACTCACGTGTCCCCGGGTGGCGAGGACATCGACGCTTTCAGCGTCCGAAAGGTGCCCGCCCTTCAGGAGAACTGCACCCCCGACGGCCGCCAGCGCCCGGGCCTGATCTTCCATCTCGGCAACGCTTTCAGCCTTCCTGCATCCCAGAAGCACCGCAGCTTCCGGCAAATTCGGCGTCACCACGGTCGCCAGCGGCATAAGACTTTCGCGCAGCGCCGCCTCGGCACCATCGCTGATGAGCCGGTCGCCGGAAGTCGCCACCATCACCGGATCGAGCACCACCGGAATTTTCGCCTGGGACAGCCGCTGGGCGATGGTGTCGATCACTGCCACTTCCGCCACCATCCCGATCTTGATGGCCCGCACGTCAAGGTCGCCGAGCACAGCATCGATCTGCGCCCCAACCATTTCTGATGGGATGGCGTGAACCCCGCTCACGCCCAGTGTGTTTTGCGCGGTGATGGCAGTGATGACGCTCGCGCCATAAACGCCGAGGGCCGAGAAGGTTTTAAGGTCGGCCTGGATCCCTGCCCCGCCACCCGAATCGGATCCCGCAATGGTGAGCGCGATCATCGCGAAACCTCCTTGCCCCGCCGCAGCGCATCACTGAGCCCCGCCGCCGCATCCCTCGGTGACGGCGCGCGGGTAATGGCGCTCATCACCGCGACGCCGTCGGCGCCGGCCCTCGCAAGCGTTTCGGCCCGATCCACGGTGATCCCAGCAATGGCGATCACCGGCACCGGGCGCGCCATGCGCAGCCGAGCGGCGATCTCGCAAAACCCGTCGATGCCGATGGGCGAATGGT
The DNA here is from genome assembly GCA_039189655.1 of Pseudomonadota bacterium. Classification (GTDB taxonomy): domain Bacteria; phylum Pseudomonadota; class Alphaproteobacteria; order Rhizobiales; family Amorphaceae; genus Acuticoccus. The sequence continues at coordinate 3,965 of JBCCYN010000202.1, forward strand.
CGTTGACCTTGCTTGTGGTTTCGAACACGCCGCCCACGGAGGCGTAGGTGATGGGTGCGCCGTCCACGGCCTTTGCTTCCTCCACCGTGTGGATGGTGACGCCCACGATGGCATTCTCGCCGACAATTTTCCGTGCTGCCCACGCGTGCGCATCGCCGTGACCCACATGGACGCCCGCAGCGCCACTCGCCCGCGCGATCTCGGGCTTGTCGTTCACCAGAACGGGCACATCCACTGCCGCCACAAGCTGGCGGACCAAAAGAACTTCATCCTCGGGCGCTGCGGTCTTGTCGCGCCATTGGATCATCGTCACCCCGCCGGCCACCGCCTCGCGGGCAAGGGCGCAGGGATCGGCAACGTCCGGGCCGAGGACCAGGTAGACCGAGGGATCAGGCTGCATCGGCACTCTTGATCCGCTCGGCGACCTGCGCGCCATCAAGGCCAGAGACCGCGTCGATCAGTGCCACTGCAAAACTGCCTGGCCCGTTTGCGTCCTTCGCCGCTTCCTCGCCCGCCACATTGAAGAGGCCGACGCCGGCCACCGCCGCCAGGAACGGGTCGGCTTCCACGCATGCCAGGGCGGTCACCAAAAGCCCCACCGCACAACCTGTCGCAATGACCCGATCCATCATCGGGTCACCGTTCGCAAGCGCGATCCGACGCCCCCCCATGGCCACCTGATCGCGCTTTCCCGTGGTGACGCACACGGTGTTTTCAGGCACGGAAAGCACCGCCATTTCAGCAGTATTTCCCTTTACGATGAGTGGCTTTTGCCCCATCAGCCTTTGCGCAAATGCTAGCCGCTCGGGCGCCCGATCCACCTTGACCGGATCAAGGACGTAAGGGCAGCCGGCATCCACAATGCTTTCGATCCCACCCCGGCGGACATCGTCGAGCATACCGAGATTGACGAGCACTGCATCCGATTGCAGCGCCATGGGCTTGGCGTCCAACGCGTCTACCGTCATGGACACATCGATCCCCAGCCCCGCCCCGATGTTGGCCAAAAAGGGCTGCGCCACAGAAGACACGATGGCGTGGACGCGCGGCGGACGAGTCTTCAGCGCATCGATGGCCGCGGCAATGGCTCGCCTCTCAGGGGCCAGCAGGGGGCGGTCCGGCGCAATCGCCATCGCGGGGGTTTGGGCGAGCGGTTTTGTCATGGTTTTCGCCAGTTGCCGGAAACACCGATCAAAAGAAGATCTCCGAGTGGTTGCCGTGCCCTAACCCATTGAGACCACTCAGCACGGTCAGCTCGCTTGCGCGCCGGCCCAAAGTTCCTAATACCGGAGCCAGCGGCGGGCAAGAACCCCTGCGCCAGCGCACAGCCCCTTGTTTATCGAGTGAGGCCGGCTAATAACGGCAACGTCGGCGGGCCTTGCGCAACGGGGCGTGACGGGCCGGCCGCAGGAGGATCCCATGACGCCCTTTTTCGTCCTCATCAAAGCGCAACTGGGCCGCGCCTACGATGTGGCGAACGCACTCGCCGATGCGGAAATTGCCTCCGAAATCTATTCCACCGCCGGCGACTACGACCTTTTGGTCAAGTTCTATGTGGATATCGACGCCGATATCGGACACTTCGTGAACGAAAAAGTGCACGCCATTCCGGGCATCCTCGATACGAAAACCATCATTACATTCAAGGCGTTCTGAGGGCCGCACACCCTAGAGTCGTTGCGGCGCCCTGGTGCCCTCCCACCCCTGCCTTCTTAACGAATGCCGTGCGAAGGAGCTGCCCACTAAAGGAGGTCACACGATCATGGCAACCAGCGGGTTGCCTTGAATTCGTGATGTCCGGTGCCATGCCAGCGGCGGCAAAATACGATGGCGCAAGACGCGCTCTATGGCCGCGGGATGCGGATCACCGGTGCTGCGCCGCCGTCGGGAAGAGCCTCTTCCGGCGGCCTTGGAACGGGGCGCACCAGAGCTTCCACCGATTGGGAGCGGCGCGGAAGCTGGCGGCTTGTGAC
>JBCCYN010000203.1:0-5896 GCA_039189655.1 Pseudomonadota bacterium
AGCGCCGCAGGATGTCTTCGAGCCTGTCAGGCTTGATCATGAACTCCTGGAAGCCCTCCATGCCTGCCTTTGCCATCTGTGCCGGTGCATCGCGGTCGTAGAACTGCGCGATGCCGGATGCTCCGGACAGCAGCTCAAAGCCGGCCTGCAAAAACTTATCGTCACCCACCGATGCGTTCTTGTTAATGGGGAGCTGGACGATCGCCTCGTTCCATTCGGTTTGCACGTCAGGCCGGGCAATGAACGCCAAAAACTTCTTGGCGTCTTCTTTGTTTTTTGCGTTGGTCGGCAGGTGGAAGGTGTCGGTCGGAGCGTCTTCTGCCCGCGGTACGTCTGGGTTGATCACCGGAAATGGGAAGAAGCCGATCTGATCGTCGCTGAGACCACCGTCCCGCATCGCGGAAACAGAAAAGTTCCCCATGACATACATCGCCGCTTCGCCCTTTACGAACGGTGTCAGGGCATCTTGCCAGCTCATTGTCGCGTGGTCGTCAATGAAGCAACCGGCATCGAGCATTTTCTTCCAGTTGGCAAACACCTCTCGCACCCGATCGTCCGAGTACTTCACGTTCCCAGACGTAAGATCCATGTGGAATTCGTAGCCGTTGGTGCGCAAGTTAAGATAATCGAATACTCCGGCAGCGGGCCAAAGGAACTGCGTTCCGATGGTGAGCGGCGCAATGTCGTTCTCCTGGAGCGTCCTGCAGACGGCAAGCAGTTCGTCAAAGGTTTTGGGCGGCTCTACCCCCACCTTCTCGAAAACGTCAGGCCGATAGTAGATGCCCCACTGATAGTAGGTGTAGGGGACGCCATATTGCTTGCCGTCGATAGTCATCGATTCCTTGGTCGATGCCAAAGAGTCGTAAAAGCCGTTCTCTTCCCAGACATCCGACACGTCATCGAAAAGACCCGCCGACACGAACGGTGCCATCCGGTTCCCTGCGTACCAGGCGGCCACATCCGGCGCATCGGCCGAGAGGAAGTTGCGGATTGCCGTTTTGTAGGCTTCCCGGTCCTGGATGTTGGTGGTGACTTTTATGTCCGGGTTTTCCTCGCGGAACTTGTCAACCGCGGCTTCGAACGCGGTCTTTTGGGCCGGGTTGAGGTCATCATAGTTGATGATGAGTTCGCGCTCCTGCGCCAGCGCGGCGCCGGACATAAGCGCGCCAGCAATAGCGCCGGCGATTAAAGTGCGAGCAATTGCCACTTGGTTGCCACTCCCAGAGTTTGTTTTGCCATCGCGCCCGTTGGAACGGACGTCGAATGGATCATGATTGAGATCGGTTGCAGCTTATCCAAATGCAGTCTAACTCTGTCAACAGAACCGACGTCAAAGACGCGATGAAGTTTGGGGAGGCGGATGGCGGGTCTGGAACTTAGCGATATCCGTAAGCAATACGCGGATATCTCAGTGATCCACGGGGTCGATCTGTCGATTCCGGATGGCGCGTTCACGGTATTTGTGGGCCCGTCGGGCTGCGGAAAGTCAACGCTCCTGCGCATGGTCGCCGGTCTTGAGGAAATATCCAGCGGCACCATGACAATCGGCGGACGGGTGGTGAACGAGGTGGAGCCGGCTGAGCGCGGCGTTGCCATGGTGTTCCAGACGTATGCCCTTTATCCGCACATGACGGTGGCGGAGAACATGGGTTTTGGCCTGCGCATGACGGGCACGGCGAAGTCCGAGATCAAGACTCGCGTGGACGCGGCAGCCAGTATTTTGAAGTTAGAGCCCTACCTACAACGCAAACCCAAGGCGCTTTCCGGCGGCCAGCGTCAGCGCGTGGCCATCGGCCGTGCGATCGTTCGTAATCCGGAAGTTTTCCTGTTCGACGAGCCGCTTTCCAACCTTGACGCCGAGTTGCGCGTCGCCATGCGTGTTGAAATTGCGCGGCTCCACCAGGAACTCGGCACGACTATGATCTACGTCACCCACGACCAGGTAGAGGCGATGACCCTTGCCGATCAAATTGTCGTGCTTCGCGATGGCAAGATCGAGCAAACCGGCGCGCCGCTGACGCTCTACGACGACCCCGACAACGTTTTTGTTGCCGGCTTTATCGGCTCCCCACGAATGAATTTCATCAAGGGCAAGGTGGAATCGTCCGATGGCCCGACGCGCATATCCTTGAGCGAACATGATGAGCTCCTTGAGCGCCCCCTTGAGGCGCGGCCGTCGCCCGGAACGGATGTTTTGGTGGGCCTTCGACCGGAGCATTTCGCCAAGGGGGGCGAAGGTTCGCTGTCGCTTCGGGTGGACGTGGTCGAGCACCTCGGCGGCGCGTCCTATATTTACGCGGAACCCTCATCGGGCGCGCAAACTTCTGCGACCGACTTGCCTCCCGTAGTGGTGGAAGCTCGCACCGCGAGAAATGTGCGCGAGGGCGAAACCTTCACCGCCCACTACGATCCGCTCGATGCTCTGGTGTTTGACGTGGCGAGCGGCCTTCGTCTGCGCTGAATCTGACTGGCGCAGGTTTGGCAGCATGGGACCGCGTCGCGGTTCCACCGAGCGACGGTCGTTGGAAGGGCGACGGTTCCAGGGGCTTCTAGCGCGCATCCATCGGCAACGCGCTAGCTATTTGTGCCGCTCGTCCCGTCACCGTCTCCCGGTAGCGAAGGCGCAGGAGAGAGCGTTCCGTCCCGCGCTAGGATCTGCGCCTCGCCAAGCTCAGCTTTGCGTGCATCGGCGATATAGTCAGGGGCTGTTACGCCCATGGACACATAGATATTTGTCAGGCCTTCAACGCCGAATGGAGCCGGCCTCACCCAGTCAATGGGTAAGAAAAAGAGCCCACCGCCGAAGGGAACCGGGGCCGTCGGGACCATCACGATGCGGTAGGTCTCGCCCTCCACCTCGATGGCTTCGGAGGTTGGCATCAGCCCCAGCACGGCAGTCTTGCGTTCATCGGAAAAGAAACACCACACGGGGCTCATGGACTGAACGTCCACGTTATCCTTGCGCTCCAGGAGCTGCACAAAACGCGCGATGGTCTTGTAAATGGTCCCCACCAGGGGCACGCGGCCTATGGTTTCTTCAAAGAAGCGGCTCCAAAGCCGCCGCAGCCGTGTCTGGACGATCAGCCCCACCACGTATAGCGCGCCGAGCACGATGGCGATGCCGATGGCATAGGCCAGACTGTCGTTTACGAACGTCGCGCCTAGCCGCGCCACGGTTTGCCCGAAGGTTGAGTCCGGTCCGAGATAGCTCGCCACGTAGGACGCGATCCATCCAATCAGCAAGAACGTGAGCAAGACGGGCAAGACGGCGAGCAAGCCCGTGAGGATGGGCCTGACGATGGATAGAAGGAATGACATGGCCCCTCCGAGCGACACGGCGTGCTTATAGAGCCGGCAAGCCAAGCCGCCTAGAGGATGTCATGCAATCGTTCGATTGCATGACATCCTCTAGGTTCCTGTCTTTCCCCGTGGTTCGGGTCGCGGCAACGTTCAGTTCGCGGAAACGCGGCTTCTGTTCGTTGCCGCTGCCCGATCGGGCAAACCTCCACACACGGAAACCACGCTTGGACTGTGGTTCCACCGGCTACGGGTGGTCGGCCGCGGAATGTGTCGGGCCTATTTCGAAGCGCCACGCTGCGGAAAGGATCTGCCGCGTCGGGGAGCTCACATTCGACGGATGACCGGGTGAGTGCGGACCGGCTGCTAGTCCACCTCCTCCTGCGGATAAACCCCCCAAAGAGCACTCTGAGGAACGTGGCCGTGCCACCCGCGTCCGGAAATCGCGCACCAGCGGCCGTCGCACTTATCCACGGCAGCAAGGACCAAAGGCTCCAGTAAGGCCCGGGTCTCCGCGTCGGCGCGTGCTGCGGTGCGAAGGGGTACAGCTTGGCCGTCGCTCCAGGGCGCCACCAGCGCCGTTCGCCGGCCGGAGAGCAGCGAGTGGTGTACCCATCCTTCCTCGCCGTCCGCGTCGCGCACACGGCGCCAGTTCTCGAATTCTCTTACGATTTCCACCGGCAGGCCCGCTTTGCGGAACGTCCATTTGATTTTGTGCTGAAAGGATGGGCCCATGCGCACATTCACCTCCGAAGAGGAAAGGCTGACGAAGCGTGGCAGTGGATAGCCGCTCTTTCCTCGCTCCAACGCGTCCGCGGCGGTGGCAGTTGAAGCGCTCGCCAGCAGAACGGCAGCGGTGAGAAGGCAGCGCGCGCCCTTGGGCACGGACCTCAGACATGATGGCACGATGGGCCTCGTAGGTGCATCTCCGACGCGCCATCTTTGCCACCAGCGGGTTGCGCCATCGTTACCGATTTGCGAGCACGTGGCGGTCTGGCCGAGGAAATTGGGTGATGGAAAGCCTCGTCATCGTGACGCGCAAGCTGCCTGAGCCGGTGCAAGCGCGCATGCGCCAGCTCTTCAACGTGCGGCTCAATGAGGATGATCGACCGTTTACCCAGGCCGAACTTGTGGAGGCGGTGCGCGCGGCTGGAATCTTGGTGCCCACCATCACCGACCGCATAGATGCTGGCGTGCTTGCCCAGGCCGGACCAAACCTCAGGCTTATCGCCAACTACGGCAACGGGGTGGACAACATCAATCTGGAAGCCGCGGCCGCGCGCAAGATCCTGGTGACGAACACCCCCGGCGTCCTGACGGACGACGCTGCCGACATGACGATGGCGCTCATCCTGGCACTGCCTCGGCGTCTGGTGGAAGGCGTGCGCGTCATAACGGAAGACCGCTTCACCGGCTGGTCCCCCACCTTCATGATGGGGCGGAAGGTATCGGGGAAAAAGCTCGGTGTTGTGGGGATGGGGCGCATCGGCGCTGCGGTGGCGAGGCGTGCGCGGGCGTTCAATATGTCTGTCCACTACCACAACCGCACGCCGGCCGCCGCGTCCATTGCCGAGCCCCTCGAAGCGATGTACTGGCCAAGCCTTGATCAGATGCTGGCGCACATGGATTTCGTCACCATCCACTGTCCCCAGACACCTGCCACCTACCACCTTCTGTCCGCCCGCAGGTTGCAGCTCATGCGGCCCGAAGCTGTGCTGGTAAATGCGGCACGAGGCGATATCGTGGATGAGGAGGCGCTCATCGAACAACTGGAGGCGGATCGGCTCGCAGGCGCTGCCCTTGACGTTTATTCTCATGAACCGGCTGTGGACCGGCGTTTGCTGGTGCTGCAGGAGCGTGGCAGGGCCGTCCTTCTGCCGCACATGGTTTCAGCCACCATCGAGAGCCGAATAGAGATGGGCGAGAAAGTTATCGTCAATGTGCGCACGCTCCTTGATGGTCATCGCCCGCCCGATTTGGTTCTGCCTGCCGGTACCGGCGTTCACCGAAAGGTCACTGTTTCATGATTAATCCGCGGCACCGCGTTAGAACTTGGTATGAAACAGATCCGATCTTCGAGTGCGGTTCGGCGATACGGGATCTCGCAATCATTGGAACCGTGCAGAAAGACAGAGACTTGGCGCACGTAAGAAAGGTTTGAGCATGAGCGCTCATTGTTTCCCCCGCGTATCTTGGGCGACCGCCTCAACCATCATCCTGGCGCTTGTGGTCTCGGGATGCTCCAACTCCAAGCCGAGAGTGGCTTCCCTGCCGCCCGCCCAAACGGCGCCGGTGCGTACCGCCGAACTGCCGCCGCCACCTCAGCAGGAAGCGCCGGCGCCCGTTTCGGAAGAGCCGCTTCCAGGCGAAGAGCAACCGGCGGCGGCAGTGCCTGCGGAGACCCAAGCGCTCGAAGTTGGCCGCACCGATCTATTGGGAGGCTGGGCACTATCGTCAGGGGGCGAAACCTGCCAGCTTTTCATGTCGCTCACCACCTGGACGGGCGGCTATCGTGCCTCCACGCGCGGCTGTAACTCGCCTCAGCTGGCCGGCATCAGCTCCTGGGACCTTGCCGGAAAGACCGTGACCCTTAAGGGCG
>JBCCYN010000204.1:0-5729 GCA_039189655.1 Pseudomonadota bacterium
GGATACGAGGGGATCACCTATAACATCACCGTTGAGATGAACCACCGGCAGGAGGAGCTCGCCAACCCGCTGGTACGGAAAGCCATCGCCCACGCCCTCGACCGGGACTTCATCGTCGACGTTGTCTTTCTCGGTTTCGCCACCCCGGCGATCGGCCCGGTGCCACCTACGGCCGAGGAGTTTTTTGATGACGGGGTAGTTCGCTACGAGTTCGACACCGCGAAGGCGGAGGCGCTTCTCGATGAGGCGGGCTATCCGCGCGGTGAAGATGGCACCCGGTTCAAGCTACGTCTTCGTCCCGCACCGTGGTTCCAGCAAACCCGCGCCACCGGGGACTATGTGCGCCAAGCCTTGGCGGTGGTGGGAATTGAAGTGGAGATCGTCACTGCCGACCCCGCCGGCCACATCAAAGCAGTCTACACTGACCACGATTTTGATCTTGCCATCGGTTCTCCTGTGTGGCGCAACGACCCCGCCCTCTCGACCACAATCCTTTATCAGGGTGGCCTTCCGGCGGGCGTACCGTTCGCCAATCAGTACGGCTACGACAGCGCCGACATGAATGCACTGATCGACAAGGGGGCAAAGACTCTCGACAGCAATGAACGCATCGACGTCTACAAAGATTTCCAGAAGTTAGCTGTCGACGAACTGCCCATACTGTTTTTGACCCATTTCAGCTTTGTCACCGTTGCCCGTGATGAAGTCCAGAATGTTGCCGACAATCCACGGTGGGCAACGTCGAACTGGGCCAATGTCTGGCTCGACACAGACGAGTGAGCGAACCATCGCCCGCCTCGTTGAGCGGTGGGCGAGCAAGCGGCAGTCTTGTTGCGCAGGTGAGTCGATTTGTCTTTCGCAGGGCCTGGCAAGCAGTTCCTGTGGTGGTGCTGGTGGCACTCGGCGTGTTCGTCCTCTTGGAGATGGCCGAAGGCGATGCCGTCGATGCCTACCTTGCTGGCCTTGGCGCTGCGGGTGACCCAGAGTTTACAGCGAACCTTCGGGCACAATTCGGCATTGACGACTCGTTGGGCGGTCGCTTCTTCACCTATTTCGTCCGCCTAATACAATTCGATTTAGGGTATTCTGTTGCCTTCTCGCGCGATGTATCCGGTGTTATTCTAGAACGCTTGCCGAATACGGCGCTGCTCATGATGTCAGCCATTTTTCTGTCAGCAGCTCTTGGCATGCTTCTGGGCGGTATTGCGGCCGTTACCCGCGGCGGCCCCACCGATGCGGCCATTACCGTGGGGGCGTTGATCTTCAATGCCATGCCCGGGTTCTGGCTTGGACTTATGGGTATCATCGTCTTTGCAGTAAAACTGCGATGGTTTCCCATCGGCGGGATGTCGACGCTCGACGCAAACCTTTCGCCCATTGGCGCAACGCTGGACGTGGCTCGCCACCTTGTCTTGCCCGTGACGACCCTCGCCCTCACCTACCTTGCCCTTTACGTGAGGCTAATGCGAGGGGCGATGATTTCAGCGGCGACCAGCGGATGGGTCCTTGCGGCGCGTGCCCGAGGCGTCCCGGCTCTTGCCATCACACTGAGGCATATGGCGCGCCCTGCGCTCCTGCCGGTCGTCACCATGATCGGCTTGCAGTCGGGAGCGCTCCTGGGAGGCTCGGTGGTGATCGAGACGGTTTTTTCCATCCCCGGCCTTGGTTCATTGGCGTTCGAGGCCGTGACACAGCGGGACCTTCCCCTCCTCGCCGGCATCCTTCTCGCCGGCACTTTGATGGTCGTTGTCGCCAACATCGCCATCGATCTTGCCTACGGCGCTCTTGACCCCCGAGTGGGCTTCGCAAACGACCGGGAACCATGAACCGGAACTCTGCCCTCACCCTTGGCGGGGTTGTGGGCATTGTGATCCTCGCCCTCATCGTTTTGGCCGCCATGTTCGCGGCGGTGGTGACACCGGGGGATCCGCTCAACATGGTCGGCCGCCCGCTCACTCCGCCCTTCACCGATGCACGATTTCCGCTCGGCACGGATCAACTGGGCCGCGATGTTCTTGCCGGTCTCCTTTATGGTGCGCGGGTTTCGCTTGGCGTGGGCGTTGCGGCTGCAGCAGCGGCAATCATCGTTGGAATGGTTGTGGGGACGGTGGCGGGTTTTTCGGCCCGCGTTGTGGATGACGTCCTTATGCGCATCACCGAAGCGTTTCAGACCGTCCCGACCTTCCTCTTAGCCCTTGCCTTGGTCAGTGTCCTTGGTGCGTCGGCGAGCAATGTGGTGTTGGCCATCGCCATTTCGTCCTGGCCACCGACGGCGCGGCTTGTGCGTGCGGAAGTCTTGCGCTTGCGGAACGCCGACTACGTGGATGCTGCCCGGCTGTCCGGTCGCACGGCCTTGGCCATTGCATTTTTGGAACTACTGCCGGGCGCGGTGCAGCCGGTCATTGCCCTTGTGGGGATCACTGTGGGCGAAGCGATCTTGGTGGAGAGTGCCCTCGCGTTCTTGGGGTTGTCGGACCCCAACCTTACGAGCTGGGGCGCAATGGTCGCCGACGGTCGCGCCCTCCTCCGCAACGCTCCTTTCCTGGTGGTCTTTCCGGGGGTCGCCATTGCAGGTGCGGTTCTCGCCGTGACCCTTACCGGCGACGCGCTTGCGGCTCGACTACGCATCGGTGGTTACCGATGAACGAGCGCACGACAGTGCTTTCGATCCATGACCTGAGCGTGACCTTTCCCGGCTCGCCACCCGCTGTCGATGGCGTCAGTTTTGAGGCGGAGGCGGGGAAAGTACTCTCCATCATCGGCGAGTCGGGTTCGGGGAAAAGTACGATCCTCAATGCCATTGCCGGCCTCACACCACCGGGCACGATTGTTCGCGGTGCCATCGATCTTGCCGGACACCCAGAAAATCTTGCTGACCCGGCAGCGGAGCGCCGCGGTGTTGCCGGATCGAAGATTGCAATGATTTTCCAGAACCCCAACGCAAGCCTAAACCCGGTGCTATCGGTGAGTGCGCACCTGCGTGAAGTCATCGCCGCCCATCGACCACGTGCAGAGGCAAGCGAACAAATCGCAATCGATCTTCTGGCACGTGTTGGGCTTCCTCGCGATGGGCCGCATGGCCGGGACTACTTGAGTGCTTATCCACACCAGCTCTCCGGGGGCCAAAGACAGCGAGTGGCCATTGCCGCTGCCCTCGCCGGCGCCCCAAAAGTTCTTCTTGCGGATGAACCGACGACTGCCCTCGACGCCACCGTACAAGCAAAAGTCTTGGACCTATTGCTCACGCTCGTCGATGAAGAACAAATTGCTCTGGTGTTCGTCACCCACGATCTTTCCATCGCCGCATCAATCGGCGACCACATGATCGTGCTGCGGCAGGGAGCTGTTGTGGAGAGTGGTGCCGCGCGGGTGGTCATAACGAACCCGCGCAAAGCTTATACTAAGGCGTTACTTTCAGCCTCGACCGCCTTTACACGCGGGGCGCACCGAGACACACGGCCCCCCTTGTCAGCAAATCGTGTGCTGACCCTGAAGGGTATCGCAAAGAGTTTTTCTGCGAAGGGCGCACCCCGTATTGAAGCCCTCGCAGGAATCGACATCGCTGTGCACGAAGGCGAGATCTTGGGGCTGATCGGTGAATCCGGATCGGGGAAAACGACCCTCGGGCGTATTGCGACCGGCCTCACAACAGCTGACCGCGGTGAGGTGCTTTTGTCCGAAAAACTTTTCCGACCCGCGCAAGACCGCGCAACGGTTCAGATGGTTTTTCAGGACCCTCTCGCGAGCTTCAACCCTCGCTACAGCATCGCGACGGCCATCGGACATCCGCTGCGTTGCCTCAAAAATTTATCGGGATCTGCGCGGGCCAAACGGACCAAATACCTTTTGGAGGTGATGGGTCTCGACCCCTCGCTCGGCACGCGGTTGCCGCATCAACTCTCCGGTGGCCAGCTGCAACGCGCCGCCATTGCCCGCGCGCTGGCCGCCTCGCCGCAGGTTTTGGTGTGCGACGAGGCGACGGCGTCGCTCGATGTTACCGTCCGCACGCAAATCTTGGCGCTACTCAAAAATCTGCGCGAATCAGACGGACTGGCTATTCTTTTTATCAGCCATGACCTTGGGGTAGTGAAGACCCTTGCCGACAATACCGTCGTGTTGCGTCAAGGGCGCATTGTCGAAGGCGGTCGGACTGAGAGCATTTTGACTGCGCCAACGGAGGCCTACACGCGCGAACTCATTCAAGCGATCCCGACTGGCACAACGTCTTGGCGCGACGCTCACCCAGCCCGTCGTCACCCGTAGAGTCGAACCGGATCGCAAGTACACCGCGACAACCCAGCCAACCGGCCCACCACGGCATAGGCATCGCGTTTATGAGGTTCCTATCGATTCGCCAGGCGGTGCATCCAAATCTCAATGGGTAGCGCATTAGGCAAGGTGTCTAAAATTGTTTCTTTGACCCATGGCGCGATACCGTCAAAGAGCTATAGTGCTTGTACTGTCCCTCCGACATCGTGGCAACTTAGGGAGCAACTCCCGTGACCCGGACACAATGCAAAGCTGCCATATGTTATCAGGTGTGCGATCCGCCGCCACATCAGCATGCAACGCCTATTGCTACCATCGATAACTTATCAATCTTGAAGCTATAGGCGAAAGGAGAGTAGTCTTGGGTGATCTTGCGCACGTCGAAGAAATCGCCCGAGTTCTTAATGGCGCCGAAACACAGCGAGATGCGTTGGTGGCCGATAGCTGGAGGCGCTGCATTGAAACCTATGGCATGGACCCGACGCGCCCTGAACCGGCACACATTGTCACCGCGGAGCAACTACGAGAACATCGGGAGCAAGCCGAGCGCTTGATTGGCATCGCGCGGTCAGGACTCCAAGCGCTATTCCGCCAGGTTGCCGGACAGAATTACGTACTACTCTTGGCTGACCCGAAGGGCGTCTGTGTGGATTTCTTTGGAGATCCGCGGTTTGAAGATGAATTGCGACAAGCGGGACTCTACCTGGGATCAGATTGGTCCGAAGATCTCGTCGGGACCTGCGGCGTCGGTTCCTGCATTGTCACTGGAGAAGCCGTCACGATCCATCAAAGCGATCATTTTGGCCTCGCCCATACCCCCCTTTCGTGCACATCTGCACCAATCTACGACACCACAGGGCAGCTGGCGGCTATCCTCGACATTTCCCTGCTTCGCTCGCCAAGCCCCAAATCGAGTCAAAACCTTGCCATGTCCCTCGTAAGGGCGTCGGCGCGTCGCGTGGAGATGGCCAACCTCATGGCGACAAGTCGCCGGGAATGGGTGCTCCGCTTTTCGAGTTCACCGGAGTTTTTAGAGGTCGATCCGGAAGGCGCCATCGCTCTTGATGGCTCCGGTCGTATCGTCGGGATGACCCATGGCGCGCAAGACCGGTTGGGGTCCAGCGGCGGTAAGAATCTCATCGGTGAAAGTATTGAGAACCTCCTAGACCTTACAGTGGACGAACTTCCCAACCTCACGAGGGGACGGCCAAGCGAAGAGCGGGTGCTGCGCTTCCGCGATGGGAGTGGTTTGTTCGGTCACGCCATCGCGCCACAAAATGTTCGCCACGTCCGTGCCCGCAGGCAGCCCGACTTGCCGGGACCGCTTTCGGTGTTTGCGGGACCTGACCCATCACTACAGTCGTTGCTACGCATGTGCGCTCGACTGGCTCACACACGAACGCCCCTCCTGGTGCTGGGCGAAACGGGTACCGGCAAGGAGACCCTCGCGCGGGCCATCC
>JBCCYN010000205.1:0-5728 GCA_039189655.1 Pseudomonadota bacterium
CCAAATCTCGCCCCCCGCACCCCCTCCGCCCGCGCCGCGCCGAAGGCCTCACCCCCCGGGGCGCTCTTCGGGGTTGCCCCATGGGGCGGTGCGCGGGCTTCTGAACTTGTCGGCTCCGAAAGAACGTCGCTTTTTGGTGTCCCACCAAAAGAACGATCCGGCCGTCGCCGCGCAGGCGCGGAAGGTTTGGCCTTCGCAGCTGAGGTCTACCGCTGCTGCACCTTATGATTGAAAGTTGGGCCCTATGGGCTAGGCTGCGCTGTGCAATCGAGGATACGAGCGCTGGGCGCCATGGTTCGGGAATAGCGTGATCCGGTAACTGAGCGCTGCAACGAACAAAAAGCCGCCGCGGGAGGATAAACCCCATGTGCCGTGACAAGCTCAAACTGCCCACAAGCTACACCGCCGATAGCGTTTTGGGCGTAACAAAGGCACGGGAGCGTTGGACCATCTACTTCAACGATGGTGCGCGCTTCACCCAGTGCCACAGCGATCCGAGTAACCTCGGTTTCAAGGACCCGGAGCCGCATCATTTCTTCGAGAATGTGCCCGATTGGGTTCTTGATGAGCTGTGGTCCGAGGCGGCGACCAAAACCGGACTTCGCGAAGGGCAAATCCCAGGTGCGGAGACGCGTGACGCCTATTTCGACCTGATTTGCGACCTACCGGAGATCAAGAGCAACATTCAGTCCGGCAAGATCGTACCGCCGACGCGACCATCCCCCAAAGATGACGAGGATCCCCATACGCTCATCGAGGTGAAGCAGGCCGAGGGCGGCGTTAGTGTCCACCCCTCAGGCGACGCCCTTGAACCCATCCGTAAGGACGATGCCCAGCGGCTTTTGGACGAAGTTCGCAGCCGCTCAACACAGACGGTGCCCAACAAGGAGACCGGCAATTGGTGCTTTGCTGAAGACGATGGGGAGCCGGCGGCCGCAGCGGCTGACAGCACAGGTGGTGGCCCCTAGCTCCGCGTTCGGTCAGGTTTTTGTCGCGTCATCGAGCCAGGAGGGAACGACATCACGGCCGATCTGCTCGGCCACCGTCATCGGCTTGCGAACGACGGCAAATCGCTCGCCCGAAACCAGCACCTCCGGTGCGAGAATGCGCGTGTTGTAGGTGCCGGCCTGCACCGCCCCGTACGCGCCCGCCGTCATCACCGCCAAAAGGTCGCCGCGCTCCACCGGAGGCATCGGCCGGTCAAGCGCCAAGTAGTCGCCCGTCTCACAGACCGGTCCGACCACATCCACAGGCGTCGTTTTGCCGGGGCGCGGATTGACCGGCACGATGTCGTGGTAGGCGTCGTAAAGCGTCGGTCTGATGAGGTCGTTCATGGCTGCATCGGTGACGAGGAAGGTCTTTGCCTCACCGGTCTTGCGATGGATGACGCGGGTGAGAAGGATTCCCGCGTTGGCCGCAATGGAACGGCCGGGCTCCACGATCACCATGCAACCGAACCGATTGGAGTGGCGCGCCACGAGCTGGGCGTAGTCGAGGGGGTGAGGCGGTTCAGGGTCGTCCGAGCCGTAGGGTGCACCGAGCCCGCCGCCGAGGTCCACGTGGCTGATATCGTGCCCGTCGGCCCGTAAAAGGTCGAGGAGGTTGCCCATCACGGTGAAGGCCGCATCGAACGGCGCGAGCGATGTAATTTGTGAGCCGATGTGCATGTCGATGCCGCTCACCTTGAGGCCGGGCATCGCCGCTGCGTGGGCATAGATTTCCCGTGCCCGGCTCGCCGGGATACCGAACTTCGTCTCCGCAGCACCGGTGGCAATTTTCTTGTGGGTCCCCGATTCCACGTCCGGGTTGACCCGCAGTGAGACCGGAGCCGTTACTCCCTTTTGCACGGCGATGGCCGAAAGGGCCGCAAGCTCGCTTTCTGACTCGGCATTGAAGCAGAAGATGCCGGCGTCGAGGGCGGCCGCCAGTTCGGCATCAGTTTTTCCAACGCCGGAGAAGACAATTCGGTTTGCCGGCACGCCGGCCGCGAGCGCGCGGGCCAGCTCTCCGCCCGACACCACATCCATCCCTGCCCCGAGCGAGCCCACGACTGACAGCACCGCCTGGTTGGAATTTGCTTTCATGGCGTAGCAGACGAGGTGCGGAATACCTGCGCCTGCCAGCGCATCGGTAAACACGCGCACATGGCGCGTGAACGTGGCGGCGCTGTAGACGTAGGCGGGCGTGCCCACGGCCTCAGCAATGGCAGACAAAGCCACGTCCTCGGCGCACAGTTCGCCGTCCTTCATGGAAAAGTGGTGCATCAGTCGAGAAGCGGGTCGAGCGGAAAGTCTCGCTCCGGCACTTGGCGCCCATCGGGCTCGCGTGGGTCAAGGGGCGCGCTCGGTCCCTGGATAGGCGGTCGTTCCGGAGAGCCGCGCCGGCCGCAGCCTGCCAACACCACTGCCGCCATTACGGCCAGGATGACAACGGAACGCATCAGCCTGCTGCTCCAAGGCGTATGCGCCACCGTGCCGCTTCCTCCCGGACCCGGACCGGTGCTGTCCCGCCCAAACTGACGCGCGATGCCACCGAGCTGTCGACGCTCAGCACGTCGAGAGCGGACCGCGCGATGCGGTTATCGACGGCCTGCAATTCTTCGAAGGTGAGGTCCGCAAGCTCCTTGCCCTTCTCCTCCGCTGCTCGAACCGCCGCACCCGTGACGTGATGAGCGTCGCGAAACGGCAGGCCCGCCTCGCGCACCAGCCAGTCTGCAAGGTCCGTCGCGGTGGTGTGACCTTTGCCCGCGAGGGCGCGCATGGCGCCTTCGTTGACCGTAAGGTCGCGCACCATCCCCGCGCTGGCCCGGATCGCAAGCGATAGGGCCGGAAGGGCGTCGAAAACCGGGGGCTTGTCCTCTTGCATGTCCTTCGAATAGGCGAGTGGGACGCCTTTCATGACCACGAGCAGCGTCTGGAGGGCACCCACAATACGGCCTGCCTTGGCTCGGACAAGCTCCGCCGCATCAGGATTGCGCTTTTGGGGCATGATCGACGACCCGGTGGTGAACGCGTCCGACAGTGACACGAACGAAAACGGGGCGGAGCACCAGATCACGATCTCTTCGGCAAGGCGCGATAGGTGCGTTGCACAAATGGCCGCAGCAGCGAGGGCTTCGAGGGCGAAATCGCGGGAGGAGACTGCGTCGAGCGAGTTGCGCATGGGGCCGTCGAAACCAAGGCTCGACGCCGTCATTTCCCGGTCGATGGGAAAGGCTGTGCCCGCGAGAGCAGCCGCTCCGAGGGGCGCTTGGTTGAGCCGCCGCCGTCCGTCGCCGAACCGCCCACGGTCGCGATCCATCATCTCCACATAGGCAAGGCAATGGTGGCCGAAGGTGACCGGTTGGGCCGACTGCAAATGGGTGAACCCGGGCATCACCGTTTCGGCGTGGCGCTCGGCCACATCCACCAGCGCCTGCTGAAGGTCGGAGAGTTCTGCGTCAAGGGCGTCGATGGCATCGCGGATCCATAGCTTAAAATCCGTCGCCACCTGATCGTTGCGAGAGCGCGCGGTGTGCAAGCGTCCGGCCGCGTCGCCGATCAAGTCCTTCAGGCGCGCCTCGATATTCATGTGGATGTCTTCAAGCGCCCGCGAGAACGGGAAGGTGCCGGCGTCTATCTCGGCCTTGATTTTTTCGAGCCCGTCTTTGATGGCGCTGGCGTCGCCCTCGGTCACAATGCCCGTCGCAGCAAGCATCGTCACATGGGCGATGGACCCCGCGATATCTTGATCGGCCAGACGCTTGTCAACGTCGATCGAGGTGTTGATGTCTTCCATGATGGCGCCCTGGGCACCCGCGAATCGGCCACCCCAAAGGGTGTTCTTTCCGTCGTTGGGGTCATTCATGGGCGCACAACCATTGGAGAGGGTGGGCCATGGCGCGGCGAAATGTGTTCATAGGGGTCGCGGCAGCCCTTGGCCTCGTCGTTTTTGCCGTGGCCATCATCGCCACCGCACGCCCGGACATCTTTAGTCTTGCGCGGACCGGCTCGCAATGCCGGGTGGCCGAGCGCGTCGGCGGGGCGCTGGAGCCCTACGCTGCCGGTGCCATGTCTGCATTTCAGTCGGTACCGCCGAAGGATTTGACCGCACTCCCTTTCAACGGGTCCGGTGACCAAGCGCAAACCATCGAAGCACTGAAGGGCCGGCTCGTCCTCTTCAACCTTTGGGCCACCTGGTGCGCACCGTGCCGGGTGGAGATGCCGCACCTGGCTGCGCTCCACGAGGAACGGAGCGGTGACGATTTTGCGGTCGTTGCCGTTTCCATCGACAATCGGGATTCCAACCGCCCGGAAAATTTCTTGGCCGAAACAGGTGCTGAGGCTCTCGACTATCACCGCGAGCCCACCATGCAGCTTTTCAATTCCCTCAACGGCGCCGGTCTTGCGGCGGGGATGCCGACAACGCTGCTCATTGCGCCGGATGGGTGCGTCGCCGGGATGCTCAGCGGGGCGGCCGACTGGAACGGTGAGGACGCCCACCGCCTTGTTGACGCCGCTCTCGCGCAGATTTAACGGCGAAAAGTGTTGAAAATTGCACCGGCGAACACACGTTTGTGAACGCTTGGTAACGTTTCATATGTATGCAGGGATACAATTCCCATGCACACTCGAATCGCTCATGTTGTTAGGGCGTTAGTGCAAAAGAGTAAAACAAATCAGTTTAGCGTTCTCGTTGGCGACCCGCTCTACGCAAGATTTCTATGCGATGATTTAACGGGTGACCGACTACGGCGCGGCGAAATGGAGATAGACAATGCGTTTAGTGAAACCTTACTTCATTGCTGCGGTGGCAGCGTTGACCTTCCTATCCACCTGGACTGCCGCTGAAGCCGCGAGAGTGACGGCAACCATCGATCTGTCTGCGCAACGTATGTACGTCTCGGTGGGCGGAAGACCCGCATACACCTGGGCTGTTTCCACCGGTAAGCGCGGTTATCGCACGCCCACCGGCAACTATCGCCCCACGCGGATGCATAGAAAATACTTCTCGCGGAAGTATCATGGTTCGCCCATGCCCCACTCGATCTTCTTCCGGGGCGGCTATGCCATCCACGGTACCGGATATACCAAGTATTTGGGCCGTCCCGCATCCCACGGCTGTGTCCGCCTTGCCCCTGGCAATGCGCGTAAACTCTATAACCTCGTCGCGAAGCACGGCCCGGGCAACACCCGCATCCGCGTCCGCCGCTAGGGTCCGTTTAGGCGGCCCCTAGCCGGGCCGGCTCTTTGGCATGTCCGTTTGGAGCTATGAGGCTGGCCGGCTTCAGCGCAGATACTGCGCTTCAATGGCGTTCCCGAGGGCGTTGTTCTCCGCGACCGTGCGCACCAGGAACTCGTGAAGCCCTTCATCGTAAATCTCGTCCACCGACGTGTTGGTGAGGCGAGCGTGCATGGCACGTGCGGCCCGCTGCGCTGGGCCGTTTCGGCCGTAGTCGCTGGCGAGCTGGTCGAGAAAGCGGCTCGTGTTGTCGGCGCAGGCCGCGATGGAGCGCGGAAGTTCGGGTCGCAGAATTAAGAGTTCTGCAATCCGCCAGGGCCGCAGCGCTTCCCGAAAGACCCATTGGTAGGCCGTCAGCGCCGATGCCGCCCGCAGGATGGACGACCACTGAAAATAGTCGAGGCCACCCCCCACCGTATCGCCTTCGGGCAGGAGCACGTGGTATTTTACGTCCAGGATGCGCGCCGTGGCATCGCCGCGCTCGATGTAGGTGCCAAGGCGGAAGAAG
>JBCCYN010000206.1:0-5680 GCA_039189655.1 Pseudomonadota bacterium
GATGTTGTGGCCGGCTATGGCCCCGTCGACGCTGATGGCAGGCCGGCATTCGTGGCGCTAAACGATGTGAGATTGCGCCTCGAGCCCGGTCAGAATCTTGGCATTATTGGGGAATCGGGTTGTGGGAAATCGACCTTGGCGCGCGCCATCGCCGGGCTGCTTCCGTGGACGGAAGGTTCCATCGCCTTCCAGGGCAAACCACTGGAGCCCGACCTTCGCAAGCGCAGCCGCGAAGAGCTGCGGCGCATCCAGATCGTTTTCCAGCTGGCCGATACGGCGCTCAACCCGCAAAAGCCCGTGGGCGCAATCCTCGGACGTCCTTTAAGTTTTTACCACGCCATGGCCGGGTCAAAACGCGACCAGCGCGTGGACGAACTCCTCGACATGGTGCGGCTTCCAAAGGCGCTAAAGTATAGGCTTCCGGGTGAGCTGTCGGGCGGACAAAAGCAGCGGGTCAACTTTGCGCGCGCCCTCGCGGCGGAGCCTGATCTTATCTTGTGCGATGAGGTTACGTCCGCCCTCGATACCGTAGTTGCCGCGGCGGTCCTTGATCTGTTGAAGGAGCTTCAGCGCGAACTCAGCCTCTCCTACCTTTTCATCAGCCACAACCTCGCCACTGTCCAAGCCATCTGCGATGATGTGGTGGTCATGTATGCCGGCCAGAAAATGGAGGAGATCGAGGCTGCAAAGATGGCCCAAGACTCCACCCATCCCTACTCCAAACTCCTGGTTTCGTCGGTACCTCAACTCGATACCGGCTGGCTCGATGGGTTGGAGCAGGACGCAGAACTCGCCCGCGCATTCTCCAAGCGCTGAGCGCAGGTAGGGAACGGGCCGATGTCGGCACCTTTGAGAGCCATCGAAAGCGATCTGACGCTGCCCGAGCGCGCCGATGTGGTGGTGATCGGCGGTGGCATCGTGGGTGTTTGTGCGGCGTACTATCTCGCCAAGCGAGGGGTTTCGGTGGCGCTCCTGGAGAAGGGCCGGATCGGCGCTGAGCAGTCGAGCCGCAACTGGGGCTGGTGCCGGCAACAAAACCGGGATGCTCGCGAGCTTCCGATGGCAACGGCAAGCCTTCGCCTGTGGGACGCGTTCGCCTCAGAGATCGGGGTGGATCCAGGCTTTCGCCGTTGCGGCCTCCTTTACCTCAGCAACGACGAGGCCGAGATCGAGCGCTGGGCCCGCTGGCGAGACTTTGCCCGGGGCGAGGGGGTTTTTACTCACGTCCTTAGCGCCGCCGAGGCCGGTGAGCGCGGCGCTGCCACCGGGCAAAGCTGGCGCGGCGGTGTTTTCTCACCGACGGACGGGACCGCAGACCCCGCCCGCGCAGCGCCAGTGATTGCGCGAGGCGTGCGGGCATTCGGCGGCACCATCCACCAATCCTGCGCGGCCCGGGGTGTGGAGACGGAAAATGGTGCCATCAGCGCCGTGGTGACCGAGGCCGGTGTCATCGCAACGCGCCAGGTGGTCTTGGCCGGGGGTGCCTGGTCGTCATCCTTTTGCCGCCAGATGGGCATTGCCTTCCCGCAGTCGTCGGTGCGGGCTTCCATCATGTCGCTCGCGCCGGCCGCGCGGTCCAACGCTCTTCCGGATGCCGTTCACACCGCGGACGTCTCGCTCACGCGGCGCGGCAACGGCGGCTACACCCTTGCCGTGAGCGGCAAGGCAAAGATCGACCCGACACCGCAACAGCTCCGGTTTGCCGGGCATTTTGTCCCGATGTTCCTCAAGCGATGGCGCTCGTTGTCGCCTGGGGGGTTGCAGGCTTGGCGCGCGGGGGTCGAAAGCCGGAGCCGCTGGGCCCTAGACCAACCCACCCCCATGGAGCGGGTGCGCGTTCTCGACCCGCAACCCTCTACTAAAGCGCTCCAAATCACCTGGGCGCGCGCCATAAAACTTCTGCCCGATCTGAAAGAAAACCCCGTGGAAGCCCGTTGGGCGGGCTACATCGACAGTACGCCCGACGGTGTTCCGGTGATCAGTGAGGTGGAGAGGCGGCAGGGCCTTTTCCTTGCCTCGGGCTTCAGCGGACACGGCTTCGGCATCGGCCCCGGTGCAGGTCATCTCATCGCCGATCTCATCACCGGATCAAAGCCGATCTGCGATCCAAAGCCCTATCAACTTTCTCGTTTCGGGCGTTCGGTCTGGGGAAAGGTCGCGGACTTTTAGTTTTGCGGCGAAGCAGGCTCAGCCACTGTCCAAAATGTTCGTGAGCGGCACCGGCGCATGGGAAATCACTGACTTGATGACAATATAGCTAAAGTACTTATCGACCCCGATGTTCCGTTCCAGGATGTTTTCCATGATTTCCTGATAGCGTGGAACACTACGGGCAACGAATTTAAGCAAGTAATCATAACCGCCGCTGACGAGGTGGCACTCCACCACATGAGGATTGCGCCTGATTTCCGCTTCGAACTTGGTAAAATCCTCCCGCCGGTGGTCCGCCAGGGTGACCTCGGTGAACACGATCACATGGTCGGACAGTTTGCGAAGGTTGATCATGGCGCGGTAGCACTCGATGTAGCCGGCTTCTTCCAGGCGCTTGACGCGCTGAAGGCATGGGCTCGGCGACAGTCCGACCGCATCAGCGAGGACGACGTTTGTGACTTTCCCGTTGCGCTGAAGCTGGGACAGGATGCTGATGTCGATCTGATCGAGTTTGGGAAGAGCCCTCATTTTCACCCACGTCCAGCCCAGCGCTCCGACCTGATCCTCAACGGGAGACGACAGCGTGCGGACCTACTCCCATCGTCGAAGCTCACCAATTCTCTTTCTGGCAGGTGCGACATTCGTTGACCAGTGCCCCGGAATGCGCGTCCAAACGATATATTCTGCTGCGCTCTGATCAAGAACAGGCGCAACTGCCGCCGCGGGTTGGCCATGAAGGGGAGGGCGCCTCGGTCCTGTTGACCTGAGCGCCAGCTGGCTGCGGAGACGCCCATGCTGCACAATTCGCTTGTGGAAGACGACCGGGCCCATCTCATTCACCCTCTCGTCCCGATCCGAGCCCACGAAAAGCGCGGCGTGACCGTCTTGCAATCTGCGCAAGGGTGCTTCCTCACCGACGTTGAAGGTCGCGAGGTTCTTGATGGGTTCGCAGGGCTCTGGTGCGTCAACGCGGGCTACGGGCAAGAGAGCATCGTCGAGGCGGCTGCCGAGCAGATGCGCCGTCTGCCTTACGCCACCAACTACTTCCACTTTGGCAGCAGTCCTGCGATCCGCCTTGCTGCGCGTCTCGCCGAACTCTCCCCGCCAGGCCTCGACCACGTTTTCTTTACGTTAGGTGGTTCTGACGCCGTGGACACGGTGATCCGGCTGGTGCGCTACCACAACAACGCGGTGGGTAAGCCGCAAAAGAAGCACTTCATCGCGCTGGAAAGTGGTTTTCATGGCTCAAGCTCCAACGGTGCCGGGCTGACGGCGCTGCCCGTCTTCCACGATAAGTTTGACGTTCCGCTCCCCTGGCAGCATCACATTCCCTCCCCCAATCCCTATCGTCACCCCGCGGGTCCGTATGGTGATGCGGTCATTGCCGCATCCGTCACGGCGCTTCGGGATAAAGTTGCGGAGATCGGCGCGGATCGCGTAGCCGCTTTCATCATGGAGCCGGTCCAAGGCTCGGGCGGCGTAATCGTCCCACCCGAAGGATTTGCAAAGGCGATGGAGACCACTTGCCGCGAACTTGGCTTGTTCTTCATCGTGGACGAAGTGATCACCGCATTTGGGCGGACGGGGCCAATGTTCGCCTGCCAGCACGAGGGCCTCACGCCTGATTTCATCACCACCGCAAAGGGCCTGACCTCGGGCTATAGCCCCATGGGCGCGGCGCTGATCTCCGACAAAGTCTATCAGGTGCTTGCCGATGCGGTACCGGATGGAACGCCCCTCGGCCACGGCCTCACCTACTCTGGCCACCCGGTAAGCGCGGCTGTGGCCATGGCGGTTTTAGACCTTTACGAGGGCGGGCTTATCGATAACGCCCAGACCGTTGGCGCTTACTTTGAAAGACGGCTTGCGTCCTTCATCGACCACCCCCTGGTGGGCGATGTGCGGGCAAAGGGCCTGTTGGGTGCCCTTGAACTCGTGTCGGATAAGCCAACCAAGGCAAAGTTCCCCGGTGAAGCCCAGGTGGGTCCCCGCCTTGCCAAGCTCGGCTACGAAAACGGTGTCATCTTTCGTGCCTTCGCCGACGGCACCTTGGGTTTTGCACCCCCGGTCTGCATCACCATCGACGCAGTGGATCTCATGCTTGATCGCGTGATGAAAACCCTTGACGACGCACAGGACATCGTTCGGCATTCTGCAGCGTAAGTATTCCATTGAAACGCAGACCCAAGCCGAAGGCTGCGCGGAGCGTCAGCTGTGCCTCCCCGTAAAACTACTCCGCGTAGACCATGGCTAGGCGCGGATCGGAACCATCAACTAACAAGCAGTGTCAACGAACGGGCTCTTCGCCGGCGTACCGTGTCGCAAGGGCGTTTCGCATGCGGTCCGCGCTCGCGGTGTTGGGGAACGCGGATATGGCATGATCTTTTGGTTTCATTGGTCGGAGTGGGAGGATTCGACCCCCCCGACCCCCTCGTCGCGAACGAGTGGGAAAAACCAAAAACTGGGTTTCCTAGGTTTTTCGTATCGGTGGGACACCATGTTCGCGTTACGTCCACTTGAAACGGTCCCGTGGGGAGGGCGGACAGACCGGCCACGGGACGTCGGGCGACCGGTGAGTATCCTATGCGCTCTCGCGCTTGCTGGCCCTGCCGAAGCTGTCCCGCAAAGCCGTTCCAAGAGAGCAGTGTTTGATCAAATTTCACAAGCATGTTGTTGTCATCGACATTGCCTATTTTCGCCCGAATATGATACCATCAATGGTTGTAGCGATATTGTATCGCAGCCAATGTCCCTCCGGATCCTGCGAAGATCCAAAACTGCTCCCTGCTTATTAAGTTTGAGGTTATGCCGTGATGGTTCCAGAAAAACTTAGTCTGAATTCCAATTCTACAATCACAGACGGCCACACTGGGCCTTGGACATGAGGACGCCGACAGAGACACTCAAATTAGCGGTCTCACCTGAGCAGATTCCTCTGAAACGATACATGATTGCAAAGTGACTTGCCTGGTCGCCTACCGGCAGCCAACCATCCTTTGTTGGCAAGTATGAGAATGCTTCACTTGTCTCGTGTTCAGCCGAAGGAGTTTAACGCGGCTTGTCTCGTAGCAAACTGTGACACCCCCTTCGGCCAAAAGATCCTCGACGTCGCGCAGGCTCAAAGCAAACCGGTAGTAGGCCAAACTGCGTATCCAATGACGATTTTTGGAAACCGGAAGCCTTTGATCCGCAACAAATATTCGATGTTTAACGTGGCCCTGAAATACCCGGGCGCTGCGACGTCAGCAACCTGACAAAGCCACACCAACGTCTGTTCGAGCCAGAGCATGCGCTCAAGGTCAGGCTGAGAGCTTATTTTCGCTTGAAAATTGACCTTGCGACAACAGCATTCGGCCCCGACTCAATGCCAACTACTTCTATAGTGTCTGGTCCGAGGATTTTGATGCGGTGCATGCCAGTGTCTGGGCGATCGACCATGATAAAAGTGCCTTCAAGCGCATGCTCATGACGATCGAGCTCCGTCAACGCTTTGGCTTCAAGAATGCGCCGTTTCCGATTCAAATCCGCC
>JBCCYN010000207.1:0-5656 GCA_039189655.1 Pseudomonadota bacterium
ATTTGCCGTACGTAATCGAGCGCTTTGGCAACGGCCACATCGCCCGTTTGTTTGCCCTTGATGATCTCGACGAGCAACATTTTGTCGACCGGCGAGAAGAAATGGATGCCGATGAACTGCTCTGGCCGCTGGCTGGCTTTGGCGAGCGCGGTGATTGGCAGGGTTGAGGTGTTGGTCGCAAAAATGGCGGTGTCGGGGATCGCGGCCTCAGCCTTGGCGGTGACCTCCTCTTTGCAGGTGGCCTTGGTGATGACGATCGCGGTGACACTGGTCACCGGGTTCTCCTCGATGTTCATTTCGATGATCCGCAACCACATCCCAAGCTCCATCCGGATCATCGTGCAAATGGTGATCATCGCCTCCTTGGTGATCCTGGTGGACCAAGTCCTGAAGGCCTACGCATTTGAGATTTCCAAAACGCTGTCGGTTTTTGTGGGTCTTATCATCACAAACTGCATTGTGATGGGCCGCGCAGAAGCCTTTGCCATGAAAAACCCACCGCTTGACAGTTTTATCGATGGGGTTGGCAACGGGCTGGGATATGGCCTGATCCTAATGCTGGTCGGCTTCATCCGGGAGCTTTTTGGCGCGGGCAGCCTTTTTGGCATCACAGTCCTTCCCACCGTCAACAACGGTGGATGGTACGTGCCCAACGGAATGCTGCTGCTGCCGCCCTCGGCCTTTTTCATCATCGGGCTGATCATCACCAACTGCATCGTCATGGGCCGCGCCGAGGCCTTCGCCATGAAAAACCCGCCCATCGCATCGTTCATCGACGGCGTGGGCAACGGTCTTGGCTACGGGCTCATCCTGATGCTCGTGGGCTTTGTGCGCGAGCTTTTCGGCAACGGCAGCCTTTTCGGGGTCACCGTGATGGAAACGATCAATAATGGCGGCTGGTACGTGCCCAACGGGATGCTCCTCCTTCCGCCGTCGGCGTTCTTCGTCATCGGCTGCCTCATTTGGCTCTTCCGCTCCATCAAGCCCGAGCAGGTGGAGCAGCGCGAATACAAGATCCAGACGGTCGGAGCCCACTAGTGGAGCAGCTGGTCTCCATCGCGGTTAAGGCGATATTCGTTGAGAATCTCGCCCTGTCCTTCTTCCTGGGCATGTGCACGTTCATCGCCGTGTCCAAGAAGATCTCCACCGCGATCGGCCTTGGCATCTCCGTGATGATCGTCCAGTCGATCACCGTTCCGGCCAACAACCTGATCTTAAATTACCTCCTAAAACCCGGCGCCCTCGCCTGGGCCGGTTTCACCGATGTGGACCTGACGTTCCTCGGCCTCATCTCCTATATCGGAGTCATCGCCGCGCTCGTTCAGATTCTCGAGATGGTCTTGGACAAGTATTTCCCGCCGCTCTACAACGCGCTCGGGATCTTCTTGCCCCTGATCACGGTGAACTGCGCCATCCTCGGCGGGTCGCTGTTCATGGTTGAACGGGACTACGACTTCGTCCAATCGGTGACCTACGGCATGTCCTCGGGCTTTGGTTGGGCGCTCGCCATCGCGGCGATGGCTGGGGTGCGCGAGAAGCTAAAATACTCTGATATCCCCGACGGCCTTCAGGGGTTGGGGATCACCTTCATCACCGCCGGTCTGATGGCGATGGCGTTCATGTCGTTCAGCGGCGTTAATCTCTGACGGGAACAGTTCCGATGGCCACGTTCAGCTTGGGCATACTGCTTTTCACGCTCATTGTGCTTGCACTTGTGTCAGTGATTTTAGCCGCCCGATCGCGGCTCGTATCCACCGGCAACGTCAACATCACCATCAACGGCGAAAAAACCATTTCCGTGCCGGCCGGCGGAAAGCTGCTGCAGACCCTTGCGGAAGCAAAGCTTTTTGTCCCGTCGGCCTGCGGCGGTGGCGGCACCTGCGCCCAGTGCCGGGTAAAAATTCACTCTGGCGGCGGGTCCATCCTTCCCACCGAGACGGGCCATATCACCAAGCGCGAAGCCGCTTGCGGTGACCGCTTATCCTGTCAAGTGGCCGTCAAGCAGGACATGGACGTGGAAGTCCCCGAAGAGGTCTTTGGGGTGAAGAAGTGGGAATGCACGGTTCGCTCAAACCACAACGTGGCAACCTTCATCAAAGCGCTGGTGCTGGAGCTACCCGCGGGCGAGGACGTAAACTTCCGCGCCGGCGGCTACATCCAGATCGAAGCGCCGGCCCACAAGCTCAGCTACCAAGAGTTTGACGTCGAAGAAGAGTACCGCGAGGACTGGGACAAGTTTAACCTCTGGCGGTACGAGTCCGCGGTGGAAGAACCCATCGAGCGCGCCTACTCCATGGCCAACTACCCGGAAGAAAAGGGCCTGATCATGCTCAACGTCCGGGTTGCATCACCTCCGCCGCGCAGCGACGGTGTGCCGCCGGGGAAAATGTCGTCCTACATTTTCAACCTGCGGCCCGGCGACAAGGTCACGATTTCCGGCCCCTTCGGCGAATTTTTCGCCCGGGAAACCAAGAAGGAAATGGTCTTTATCGGCGGCGGCGCGGGCATGGCGCCCATGCGCAGCCACATCTTCGATCAGCTGAAGCGGATCAAGACCGACCGAAAGATCACGTTCTGGTACGGTGCGCGCTCGCGGCGCGAAATGTTCTTCGTGGAAGATTTTGACAGTCTCGCGAAGGATAACCCGAATTTTGAATGGCACGTGGCGCTTTCCGACGCGCTGCCGGAAGACGCGTGGACCGGCTACACCGGGTTCATCCACAACGTCCTTTACGACGAGTATTTGAAGGACCATCCGGCACCGGAAGACTGCGAGTATTACATGTGCGGCCCGCCGATCATGAACCAGTCCGTGATCAAGATGCTCCTTGACCTGGGCGTCGACCGGGAAGACATCATGCTCGACGATTTCGGCGGCTAGAGCGCGTTTCAGCAACAGGGAATCATGTTGCGCCTCGACCCGCCCGGAAAGACAAGAACTTAGAAAAGGTCATGCGATCGCTTGGTCGCGTGACCCTCTCTAGGTCAGGGCAGACCCGAACCTAGCCACGCCGCGCCTCGCGAACGACCCCCGGAACGAGCAGAAGTGCCCAAGGCTGCAAGGCCAGTGTGCGCATTGCCGACGTTGGGGCACGCGGCTTCCTGAACCGGTGGACTGGTCCCAGAGTTCAAACCACCGCGCCCGGGCCGACGACTACCGGCGGACGGTGTGAAAACCGCAAAACGCGCAGTATCCAGTCGCCCCATTGTCCATCCGGCGAGTGCGTTTGCGCCAACAATTTTCCGACGTTGACCCGCCAAGCCGGCGGTGCCTGCAGCATTGCTGTTAGTGTCTCGCGCCAAAATGCGCCGGGATTTATCCCCGGCCGAAATTCCGGTGTCATTCTTGCCCCGCCGCCAAGGCCGGGGGGAGCCGCGTACGGGCCGTCCGCCGCGTGGTCTTGGGGTTTCGGTGGTTTACTTCGCGCGCGGAACGGACGCGGGCGGAAAAAATACACCGGCCGGGTTTCGTTCTCGCCGTTGTCTCCTGGGCTACGGCGAACATGAGAGACACGCCCCGGTGACGCTCTCGCGGGCTGAGGGGCGGCAGTGAGGACGGGGTATATCCCCGAGCCAAGGTCTCTTGGACGGGATGCCCTGCCCAGTCCGGGTAACCGGCCGCGGCGGGGTTTTGGGTGTAAAGCCTGGACCGCACCGGACAAAGCCGAAGGCGGGACCTGTGAGGGCAACCTCACAACACTTCAATTCACGCGGTTGCGCTCCCAGCGTCCCGCCGATCCCCCAAATCCTGTGCGCCTCCCGCGCCACGGGCCGCCGGCGCTCGCCTAGCCGCCAACAAAGGGCCACCAGCCCTCCCATGGGCCGGCAGCCCTCCCGTGGCCGGCAGCCATCCCATGGCTGGGAGAAAAATCAGACCCCGCGTTAAGCAAGACGGTGCGGAGGGCGTCCCATATCCTCGCGGTAGTTTGCGGGGAGAGAAGCGCTATGACGGGTGAACTCATCGGCGAGCTCATCCTTTGGATCATCGCGGCGGTCATCGTCGTTTTCGTCGTCTACTGGGTGATGAACTGGCTTTACCGGCGATCGACCAAGGAAACAGCCTTCGTACGCACCGGTTTTCTGGGCGAAAAGGTGGTGATCGACGGGGGCGCCTTCGTGTGGCCCATCATCCACGACATCACGCCGGTGGCCATGAACACGCTGCCGCTGGAGGTGATCCGCAACCGCGAGAGCGCCCTCATCACCAAGGACCGCATGCGCGTGGACGTGGAGGCGGAGTTTTACGTGCGCGTACGCCCCTCCCGGGAGGCGGTTTCCCGGGCCGCATCCACCCTTGGCCGGCGCACCACCGACACCGAAAACCTTCATCCGCTCCTCGCCGGTAAATTCGAATCCGCCCTGCGCACGGCGGCGGCCGAAATGCCCATGGGCGACATCCACGAGCAGCGCGGCAGCTATGTGGCCCGGGTGAAAGACCTCGCCCAGGAGGCGTTGGAGCAAAACGGTCTTGAACTGGAATCGGTGGCCATCAAGGACATCGACCAGACCGCGCTCGAATACTTCAACCCCTCCAACCGCTTTGACGCCGAGGGTCTCACCGAACTCATCCGCGAGATCGAAGCGCGCCGGACCCTGCGCAACGAGATCGAACAAGACTCCATGATCCGCATCCGCGCCCGCAACCTTGAGGCGGAAAAGGAAGCGCTGAACATTGAGCGCGATTCCGAAGAGGCGCGCCTTGACCAGGAGCGGGAAGTAGAATTCCGCCGCGCCCAGCAACGGGCCGAAATCGCCCGGGAACGGGCCGAGCGCGACACTGAGGCCGAGCGGGCGCAAATCACCGCGCGCGAAAACATCGAACTTGCAAAAATTTCTAACGACCAGTCCATCGCCGAGGTGCGCATCCAATCCGAGCGGGAAATCCGCCAGCGCGAGATCGACCGGCAAAAGACCCTTGATGCGGCGGAGATCGCAAGCCGCCAGGAAACCGATACGGCCCGCATTTCCCAAGAGCGCGCGGTCTCAGAAGCCCGCATCACCTCCCAGCAGGACGTCGAAGCCCGGGAAATCGCCCGCCGCAGGCTCATCGACGAGACCGAGATCGCCGCCCAGGAGGCGACGGACCGGGCCCGCATCGAGCAAGAACGCAGTGTCGCCCAGGCCCGCATCGAAAACGAGCAGGACACCCGCGCCCGGGAAATTGAGCGCACCCGTGCCCTGGAGGCGGCCGAAATCGCCGCCCGGGAGGAAACCGAGAAGGCCCGCATTGCCCAGGACCGCGCCATCGTCGAAGCGCGCCTTGCGAGCGAAGAAGACACCCGCCGGCGCGAAATCGCCCGCAACAAGTCCGTGGACGAGGCGGAGATTTCGGCCCGGGAAAGTATTGAGAAAATGCGCATTGCCGAAGCGGCCGGCACTTCTGAAGAGCGCATTTCCAGCGACCGCCGGGTGCGCGAACTGGAAATCAGCCGCCAGCAGGCCATTGAGGCGGCCGAGGAAGCCGCACGCGAGGCCATCGAAGCGGCAAAAATTGCCCGCGAACGGGCGGTGGCGGCCGAGCGCATCGCCTACGAGCAGGACGTGCGCAGCCGCGAAATTGCACGCGGCCAGGCGGTGGACGAGGCTGAGCTTTCGGCCCGCGAAACGGTGGAGGCCGCCCGCATCAGTCTCGACCGCAAGATCGACGAAGAGCGTA
>JBCCYN010000208.1:0-5628 GCA_039189655.1 Pseudomonadota bacterium
AATCGACTATATTCAGAGCTGCCGGCGACGGTCGGCTATGGCGATAAACGAGGCGCGCAATAAGCCTATCGGACCCGGGGGCGGTACCCGGCGCCTCCACCAAAGCCGCCAGCATCTGCGTTCAGATGGTTGGCGGTTCCGGCGATCCGAACGGATGGCTGGCGGCTTTGGCGGGGGCGAAATAGGATCGACGAGGGTGTAAAGGCGTTTTTTTCGCTCGGCATGGTACCGCCGATATCGGGCCAACTTTGTAGTTGCGAATGACAACTATGCTGAGGCTCGTCTCGCTGCGTAATGCAGTGCGATAACCTCTTTTAAGTCCTCATCTTTAGCAAGGTGAGGCGGGGTCTGGGGGCACCTGGCAACAGAAGCCTCTGCCTTTCCTTCTGTGAGCAGCTCGCACCGTCGTTCGGGTTCGGGAGCCGGCGTGCGAAGACGCCGGGGCTCCGGTGCCAGCCGCCATCCCTTTGGGCCGCCGGTGACAAGGGCGGCGCGCGCCGCCATCACCGTGTCGTGAAACTGTCACGGAACTTGCCTTGAAGGGGGGTGTGTCGAGCCAACGGGACAAACCTGTAACGTTACACACGAATCCCCGTTGGATTGGGCGCCAAGAAACGTTACCTAAAGCGCAGTTGGGGAGGTGGAGCGTGGCTGACGACCTCATTCGCTACGACGTTCTGGTGCAGAACGCCCTCCGCGGCGTTGTGCGCAAGGTCCTGCGTGAGGTGGCTGACGACCATCTGCCTGGGGAGCATCACTTCTATATCGCGTTCGATACCACCGCGCCTGGCGTTCGCATGTCCTCGCGGCTGCGGCAGCGCCATCCAGAAGAAATGACCATCGTCCTGCAGCACCAATTTTGGGAGTTGCAGGTGAGCGACCATGCGTTCGAGGTGGGACTGTCGTTCGGAGGCGTGCCTGAGCGTTTGCTGGTGCCCTTTGCCGCCATCAACAGCTTTTACGACCCGTCGGTGCCCTTTGGCCTCCAGTTCGATCCGTCCTCAGTCGATGGACGCATCGACAAGAGCGGCGTCCAACCCTCGCAGCTCCCAGCCATCGCCCCGGTCAGTCAAAATTCGCCCGAGGACGCCGGTGCGGGGCCGGCACCAGCGGAGGCCGATGGGAGAGCCGAGGCCGACGGCCAGGACAATCCGGCGCCAAGGTCCGGCGCCGAAGTGGTCGACCTCGACGCGTTCCGCAAAAAAACGTAGCCGTCGCGGCAAGGGGTGCGGGAGGCCCAACCCATGGATGGACAAAAGCGCATTGCGTTTGTTGCCCACGACGCGGTGAAACCGACCCTTGCGGCGTGGGCGTTCGCCAACGAGCGAGCCCTTTCACTCCACGCCCTCAGCGCCACCGGCAACACCGGCCGCGCCATCATGGATGCCACCGGCCTTGAGGTGAATTGCCTTCGCTCCGGCGCCCTTGGGGGCGATTTCGAACTGGGTGCGCTCATTGCCGATGCGTGCATTGATGTGTTGATCATGTTCACCGATCCCCTCACGGCAAAGCCCCACGACATCGACCCCGGTCCGCTTCTGAGGGTGGCGAATATCGCGCAAATCGCGGTGGCACTCACGGAGACGACAGCGGATTTCCTGATCCGCTCGGAACTGATGACGAGACCCTATAACCGCTCCGGCGGCCGGCCTGCGCTCCCCGCCGTGCCACACCGCCTCGATCGTCGCCGCGGGATCGCCTAGTTTTCCTTCTCCAGATGCTCCACAGGGTCGCCGTTTTCCGAGGTTTTCGCCGAAATTATGAGGTGGGCCCTTGCTGCCCGCCTGCTTAAGCCAGGACCTTCGGACAAGGATCTTTTTCGGGCCCGAACGCGTGGGGCTCACCCTCACCTGTGGCATTGTGTCCGAAACTTGATCTTCCGCGACGCAATCGGCGCCTTGTCAGGAACCGCAGGGCGTCGCAGGCTGGGGAAGGCGCAAACGGCGCGCGACCTGCATCCATAGCGCAACGGGACCGCCCGTCATGGCTCGCCAGTCGGAGAACACCTATGCGTCTGTTTGGCTGTTTCGCGCTCCTGTGCGGCATACTCGCGCCGGCCTCCGCCGTTGCGCAGGTATCCAACTGTCAGGCGATCGCCCACCTGGTACCCACAGCGAAGTTTGTTCGCGTCTCCACGGCGACACCCGATGCCTACAGCGTCGAAATCACCTACGTGGGCCACTCCACC
This sequence comes from Pseudomonadota bacterium, assembly GCA_039189655.1. Taxonomy (GTDB): domain Bacteria; phylum Pseudomonadota; class Alphaproteobacteria; order Rhizobiales; family Amorphaceae; genus Acuticoccus. The sequence continues at coordinate 2,189 of JBCCYN010000208.1, forward strand.
TTCCGCATCACCGCGCCCGATGGAACCACCATCGCGACCGACTACGCGGGGTCCGCAGGCGTCGGTCCGCCCCCCGATGTGGTAACGATGAACCACGCCCATTCGAGCCACTGGACGGCCAACCCCGACCCTGCGATCAAGCACGTACTGCGCGGCTGGAACCCGGAGGGTGGTCGAGCAGAGCACCTCTTGGAAGTGGGCGAAACGCTCATCCGCAACGTGCCCAGCGACATTCGCCGATGGGGCGGGGGCATCGAAGAAAGCGGCAACTCCATCTTCATTTTCGAGATCGCGGGGCTTTGCATTGGCCATCTTGGCCACCTCCATCAGGAGCTTTCCGATTCCCAAGTGGCGGAGATCGGCAGGCTCGACATCGTGTTCGTGCCCATCGACGGCGGCTACACCATGCCCCACGCATCAATGATGAACGTGGTGGACCGGCTCCGTGCCTCCATGGCGATCCCCATGCATTGGTTCAGCGAGTTCAACCTTAGCGCCTTCGTCGCGCAGACCCGCGATCATGGGCTCGCCATCGACATTAACGCTGACCCGACGATCACCGTCTCGCTGAACACCCTGCCCGACCGTCCCACCATGGTCATCTTGCCGCGCCAGTTTGGGTTTTAGACGTTTTCGCTGCAGGCTCTCCATCCGCTGCACTGTGGGGCGTGTTGAGTGACAGCGGTGTTTTGACACTGGAGCCCACTGGTCGTTTTCGGCCCTGACTGCCTCGCCAGAGGAGGCTCGCACGCACCATGACGAAACGGGCCATCGTTCCGGCTGAACTCAAAGCATCCGCCGAGGCATTGAAGATGACGCCCGCGATTGTGTGGGGAGACTTTGCGTTCTTGACAAGTGTGACCGGTGGAGATTTCGACGGACAGATGCCACGGGACCCGGAGCGCCAGTTTCGCAACGTTTTCCGCAAGACCGAGATGGTTCTTCGCGAGGCCGGGGCTGCGTTCGCGTCGGTTGTGGAGATGACCACATACCACGTGGGGCTTCGCGACACGTTCGACTTGTTCGACGCCATTCGCACACAATACCTCGCTCCCCCCTACCCGGCCTGGACGGCTGTGGAGGTTGCGGGCTTGCGGCGTGAGGGGGCGATTGTGGAGATGCGGGTGATCGCAGGCCTCAGCGGTAAGTCCTGACGGGCAAGCTTCCAGACGCCTCCGCCGGTTGGATGCGGAACCGACCGGAGCGTGCTAGCCTATCGCGATGGATGAAATTCGAAGCATTTGTGTCTACTGCGGTTCTTCTGAGGGACATGATCCAACCTTCGCCGCCGCCGCAGATGAGCTTGGGCATCGCATTGCGAACGCCGGCCTGACGCTTGTCTACGGCGGAGGCTCCATTGGACTAATGGGCCGGATCGCTCGGGCGGTGCTCGCCGATGGGGGACGGGTGACCGGCGTGATCCCACAGTTCTTGCACGACCGGGAGGTGATGCTGCGCGAAGTGACGGAGCTGATCGTCACCGAGGATATGCATGAGCGCAAGCGCACCATGTTTGACCGGGCCGACGGTTTTGTGGCGCTTCCGGGCGGGGTCGGGACGCTAGAAGAGTTGGTGGAGATGATGACGTGGTCACAGCTCGGCCGACACGAAAAGCCCATCGTCCTCGCCAATGTCGCCGGCTTCTGGGACCCGCTGGTGGAACTTCTGGCGCACATGATCGATGCGGGCTTTATTCCTCAGCAGTGGGATGTGAGCTACGACAACGTGGCTTCCGTCAGCGACGTGATCGACGTTCTGAAGGCGAGGCACCGCGAACTCCAAAGTACGCGCAATCCCCAAGAGATAATGTTGAATCGACTATAAATTATTGTTTTTAAAGATCTATTCAGTCAGGCGTTGCTTCTGTTCATCGGGATGATGCTTGGGGTGTGCTTGGTTACCGACGGCAGCCATGGTGGCAGATAGTATCTTGTGAGGTTTTACGGGCAGCCCACGGGGGTTTCCTCCGTACCGAGATATTGTTCACGGCGAGCCGCGTCGAAGGACTCCGCACTCACCCGGCAAATGCTTGCAAAATCGAGTTGCGAGCTGACGACCGCGCGACCGTCGTCACCGGATGTCGCGAAGCGCACACCGTCAGGGTGCGAGGCGATGCGCCAGCTTGCACGGGAGTGGGCCGGATGGGGATCCGCAAGACGCCGGTTCGTCTCAATATCCCAAAAATGGATGGTGCCCGCCCGGTCCACAGCCACAACGGTCGTTCCATCGGCGAGAATTTTAGCATCCGTGGCGCCGCCCGAATGGCCACCGAACACAGCAAGGCTTGTGCCCTCATCCGCGTCCCACACAACGACCACCTCGTCGCTGGACGCGCTGATGATGCGCTCGCCCGAGGGGTCGAAGGTCGCGCTCCACAGCGCGTTGTCGTCCGCTTTGATCTCACGCAGCAATGAACCATCCGCGGCATCCAGAACCGCAATGGTGCCGTTCGAAAGGGCGGCCGCGATGCGATCGCCCGACGGAGACAGGCTCGCTCGGTTCAGCGGAGCACTGTCCAGCTGCGTCAGGGTCTCCTCTGCGCCGCTTTCGATGTCGAGAACGCGAACGGTGCTGGACGTGGCCATCATCAACCGCCCGGAATCGGGGAAAAATTCCAACGACCAGACCGGCTCTTCGTCCAACTGCCGGCGGTCGATCCTGCGACCCGTAGAGAGTTCCCAGATCGCCACTTCGCCATTGCGGTCGCCGGTGGCGATCATGTCGCCCTCGGGGGCGAACGCCACCGCCCAAATCTCGCCGGAGTGGGCTTGAAGAGTTTTTGGCTCGGCGTCTTGTGCCCACTGCCAGAGCGTCAAGCGGCCGGTGCGATCTCCCACCCCCAGGATGTTGCCGTCAGGACTGAACGCCACCCCCTTCGCGCGCTGACCTTCCGACACGTCGAGCTCGACAGACGCCGTGGGTAGGCCAGCGCGCCAAAGGCGAAGCTGCTGATCGCGGCCAAGGGTTGCCCAGATCTGTCCGTCTTCGCTTCTGGCAAGGTCGATAATGGGCAAAGAGTGACCGCGCACGGTGACCGCCAGGAGTTTCGCGGCCGAGACATCCCAGCGCCGCAAGGCACCGTCCCGGTCGCCGCCGACGATCTCTTCGCCCTCCGGCGTGAACGCGACCACGAACACCTCCTCGTCCCCTTCAAAGGCGGTGTGGGGTGTTGCATCGGACTGGAGTTCCAGGAGGGTCACCTTGCCATTGCTACCGGCGGCCGCCATCCGTTCGCCGCCCGGTGACACCGACAGGCTGAGGAGATCGCTGCTCATGAGGCCGCTCACTGGCGGGTATGCCTCGCCACCCGATTGGGCGTCCCACACGTAAAGAAGCCCATTCATGTTGGAGCCGAGGAGGCGATCGGCCGGCGCGAAGGCCACCTGCTTAAAGGCAAGGCTCTCGTCGGCGAACTCAAGCTCCGACGACGGGGCGTTAAG
>JBCCYN010000209.1:0-5620 GCA_039189655.1 Pseudomonadota bacterium
GGCCGTCGCATTTCCCGGCTGCGCCAGTAGGAGAAGGGCTATGACCCAAACGAACAGTCGCCTCATCGATGAGATCGCGCGGCTTGCCACCGATGCCGCCGCCGTCGCCCAAGGTGCACGGCGGGAGGTGGAGACGGCTGTTCGAAGTCAAATTGAGCGGCTTTTGAGCGAAGCCAATGTCGTCAGTAGAGATGAGTTTGAAGCGGTTAAGACCATGGCTGCCCGCAGCGCGGAGGAATTGGAGGCGCTACGCGCGCGTGTGGCCGCGTTGGAAGCCAAAGACGGGGCCGGCGAGCAAAACAGCTAACGCATCTTTACGAAAACGGGGTCGTGGACCACGCGGCCTTCCACCTTTCCCTATCGGGACTTATCTGGTCTCCTGTCGGTATCGGCATGAGATTCGGGCGCTCCCGTATCGCATTGAGCCGGTCTTAGCGCGAAGCTGTGATTCGCGCGGGCCTCGAAAGGATCAGCGATGAGCTTGATCGATCACGACGAGTTCACACTCACCGCAAACCCCATTGATCGCATTGAGGAGGTCGCCAACGGGAACGACTGGACGTACGAGCGGGCCGGTGAGGATGAAATCACCATTTCCATCGGAGGCCGCTGGAGTTCATACCATGTGGCGTTCACCCATATGGAAGAGTTCGATTCACTGCACGTGGCCGTCGCGTTCGATCTGAAAGTGGCCGAGCCGCGCCACACCGAGGTGGTCCGCCTTCTCGCCCTGGTGAACGAGCGCATGTGGATGGGCCATTTCGACCTTTGGTCGAAGGAGGGCGTGGTCATTTTCAGGCATACCCAACTCCTTGCCGGCGACGACGTCCCGGCGTCCGGGCACGTGCAGGCGCTTTTGAGCCACGCGGTAGAGACCTGCGACACCCACTACCAAGCATTTCATTTCGTCGTTTGGGCCGGAAAGACCGCCCAGGAGGCCCTCGACACGGCCCTGTTTGAGACCGCGGGCGAAGCGTGACCCCAGAGCGGCCCCTCCTCCTTTGCGGGGCGGGGAATATGGGAGGCGCCATGCTCGGCGGCTGGCTGGCGGCCGGCGTCGACCCGGCCTCCATCGTCGTCATCGACCCGGCACCGTCAGCCCAGGAACTAGCGGAAAATACTCCAGCTCTGCGCATTGAGGCAGCGCCACCGAAGCTCGCGGCGAGCGTCATTGTGGTGGCCGTCAAACCGCACCTGGTGGCCGATCTCCTCACGGCGTTGAGGGAGACCATCGACGACGAAACGCTGCTGATCTCCATCGCCGCGGGCGTTTCGGTGGCAAAGCTCGCCCAGTCAGGGGCAGGCGCCATCGTCCGCTCCATGCCCAACACGCCGGCGAGTATCGGAAAGGGCGCGACGGTTGCGGTGGCCAAGGGCGCTAGCGCGGAACAGACCGCCCTTGCCGACCGGCTGCTTTCGGCCGCGGGCAAAACCTGGTGGCTGGAGGAGGAACCGCTCCTCGATGCGGTGACCGCGGTCTCGGGCTCGGGTCCAGCCTACGTCTTTCACCTCACTGAAGCCCTTGCCCACGCCGGCGAGAAGGCTGGCCTCCCCGCAGAGCTTGCGGCCGGGATCGCCAGGCAAACGGTCATCGGCGCCGGTGCGCTTCTTGAGCGCAGCGAGCTTGATCCTGGCACGTTACGCAGCAATGTCACGTCCAAGGGCGGTACGACCGCTGCAGCGCTTGGGGTCTTGCGCGATACCGGAGCCATGTCGCAGCTCATGACCGAAGCGGTGGACGCAGCCGCAAAGCGCTCGCGCGAGCTGGGTTAAGAACGATCCGCTGGGACAACCCGGCGGCGCCACGGAGGAGAAGTTGGCCGACACTGCCGACAACGCGGAAAACATCGGAAATGCCGACAAAATCATAGACGCCACCATGGCGCTCCTCGCGGACCGTCGCCTGGAGGACGTCACCGTGAGGGCGATCGCCGAGGAAGCCGATGTGTCGCTGGCCGAACTTAACGCGGCCTTTGCCACCCGCGGCGAGATCCTCGATGCGTTTTCGCGCCGCATCGACCAGATCGTCCTTGCCGCAGAGTTCTCGGACATGGCCGGCGAATCGCCGCGCGACCGCCTGTTTGACGTCCTGATGAGCCGCCTTGATGCCCTCGCCCACTACAAAGATGCGCTGAAATCGCTGATGGCGGCGGCACAGCGCGATCCCGGCATCGCCATGGGTCTCAACGCCATTTCCATGCGCAGTCAGTCCTGGATGCTCGCCGCCGCGGGGCTGAGCGCGTCGGGCTGGCGCGGCGGGCTCGCCGTGCAAGGCCTGGTCATCGCGTTCGCCAAGGTGCTTCGGACCTTTTTGGATGAGGACGATCCCGGCCTCCCCCGCACCATGGCGAAACTCGACCGGGAGCTTCACGGGCTCCAGGAACGTCACCAGCGCCTGTCGCGGATTTTTGGAACTGCCCTAAGGAGCGAGCGGGGCGCACGGGCGAAGGACGAACCTTCAGCGGCGGCAACCCCAGCTGCGACCACCGAGGCGGTTGAGAGCGAACCACCGTCCGCTGCCCCGACGGAAAACGCTGAATCAACCAACGGTAGTGCGCACACGGGCCCAGACGTGAACGGGGCAAGCAACGACGAACCGGACGCGAGTGGACCTTGAATTTCATCAGCTTCGACGACTTCATCGCGGTGGACATCCGCGTCGGGACCGTCGTCTCCGCAGAGCCGTTCCCCGAGGCCCGCAAACCCGCCATCAAACTGCGGATCGACTTCGGCCCCGAGCTAGGGGAGAAAAAGTCCTCCGCGCAGATCACAGTGCACTACGCGCCCGAGCAGCTCGTCGGCCGCAAGGTGATGGCGGTGGTCAACTTTCCGCCCCGCCAGATCGGCCCCTTCATGTCCGAGGTGCTGACCCTCGGGTTTGCCGATGCGAACGGCGCCATTGTGCTTGCGGTCCCCGACAGCGAGGTTCCCGACGGCGCCCGCCTCATGTGAGCTGCTCAGGTGGTGTGGGCCACGATGTCGGGAACAATGCCGCTCGCATCGATGAATGGGTTTGGGTCGAGCCCCTTCAAGATACCGTGCGCCGTTACGAGGATCGTCCCCCAACCCGCTGCCGCCCCGCCCAGGATGTCGGTGTGGAGGGTATCGCCAACCATGGCGATCCGCGCAGAGGGCGGTGCGTTTGGCCCGAGCCGTTCCATCACCGCGTCGAACGCATTGGCCAAGGGCTTTCCGTGAAACGACAAGTCAAGGGACGGTAGCTCGTCCAAAAGGGCGTGCGCCCAAGCCCCCGGCTCGGTGGTGAGGCCGGTTTCGCGGGGCGCCACAAGATCCGGGTTCGCCACCACCACCCGCCTGGGCCGCGCCTTCAGGGCTTCGACGAGCCGGGCCTGCCGCGCCTCGTTCCACTCATCGCCGCTCAGGTAGAGGAAGGCATCCGCGGCTTCGTAGGGCTGCCCGGCGTCTTCCAGAGCATGGGCGGAAAGATCGGCAATGGAGGCGGGGCCCGCAGCCGTGGCGCCCCATACGAGGCCCTGCGGCATCTGTGCCATGGCTGTTTCCGCAACGTCCCGGCTTGAGACGATTTCCGACGCATCAAAGTCGAACCCGAGACCCCGATACTTTGAGACCCCTGCGATGGTGGGAAACGTCGCCGAGTTCGTGAGAACGATGACCCGCTTTCCCGCCGCACGCATTTCGGCCACGCGCTGCGCGGCGCCTTCTATGGCCGCACCGCCGACATTGAGCACACCGAACCCATCGAGCACGAACACATCGAACCGATCAAACGCAGCCGATAGGTCATCGACCACGATGGGCGGCCGGTCTCGACCGTCGGGAAACTCTGGCAACCGGGATCGCAGCGCTTCGTAGCGCGCGAAAACGGCCTTGCTGTCGCGCAAACGCTCCACGAGACGCTTCTGCCCTTAGACGGAGGCGAAGCCGCCATCGGCCATCATGATCTCGCCATTGATGAGCTCGGCGGCAGGTGAGGCGAGGTAAAGGGCGCAGTCGGCGATCTCCACTGGCTCACCGAAACGCTTAAGCGGCGTTGCCTTGCGCATGGGGCCGCCCTTTTCCTCAGGACCCCAAACGGCTTTCCCCATGGGTGTCATGATCACCGTTGGGCAGATGGCGTTTACCTGGATGTTGTGCTGCGCCCACTCCACCATGAGGCCCTTGGTGAGCATGTTGATGCCGCCCTTGGAGGCGCTGTAGGCGGAGTGTTCATCGATGGCGATGACGCCGGCTTGGGAGGAAATCATGATGATTTTTCCCCAGCGCTGCTCGATCATCTTCGGCGCTAACACCTGGCTGAGTATGAAGGGCGCGCGCAGGTTGACCGCAAATGTTTCATCCCACCAGTCGAGGGAAAGTTCCAGCGCCGGGGCGATGCGCGCGATCCCGGCGTTGTTCACCAGGATGTCGATGGTTCCCCACGCGGCCAACGCCTCCTCGGCGGACCGTAGTGCATCGGCGGCATCGGCAAGGTCCGCGGTGATGACGAGGCACTCCCTGCCGGCGCTACGCACGGCATCTGCGGTTTGCGCAAGATCGGCCTCGTCGCGACCCACCGCAACAATGTCGGCCCCCGCGTCAGCAAAGACCCGGCAGATCTCGGCGCCGATCCCCTTGGACGCGCCCGTCACCAACGCCTTGCGCCCCTTGAGGCTGAACCGTTCCACCCATGACGCCATTATCGTTCTCCGCTTCTTTCGTGCCGGGCGAGGGCGCTGTCCAATGCCAAGTCCAGCAGCCCGCACTCCTCCAGGAGGTCGAGAATCGTGTAGCGCGCGCGGACAAAGCGCGCCACACGCACCGTTTCCACCAGCCGCCCATCATCAAGACCAATGTCCTCCGGAAATACCGGTGCGCCCGCAGCCCTCAGAAGCTCCGCCAGCCGCGGCGCGCGCATCATGTGGCTCGTCAACCGCGCGCTGAGGCTCGGCCAGGCGGAACGCAGGCGCTCAAGCCTTGCCCGCAGCTCCGCCCCTTCCAGGTGTTTGGCGGCCACCTCACCCATCGCCTGCGGCACAATCTCCGCCGCCATGGATCGCTCGATTTCGGTCTGTTTGACCGCCAAGGTCGGTGCCTTTTCCACCAATGCGTCGACGTCGATGCCTGTAAGATCTTGACTGAGTACCCAATCAAAGAGCCGCTGCGAGGCCATCGCCCCCACCGCAACGCAGGCGCCGTGGGAGACACGCTCGCCGCCAAAGGCCAAGCTCTCCATCTCCCACATGTGGGCGATCTGGTGGTCCGCACCGGACGCCGGGCGGGACGTGCCGTAAAATTCCATGGCGAGCCCGGAGAGCGTGAGTCCGGCAAACAGATCAGCCATGGCTGCGGCATCGCCCGCACGCACAGCATCGGGCGCGGCAAGCCATCCGGCGAGATTGTCCTGCACCAAGGGCCAGGCCACGTCGTCGATGGCCTCAGCGCCAAGGGCATCGGCAATGATCCAATCACCGCCTGCCGGAACTTTGCCGGCAAGGTCGCCATATCCCCAGGCCGACATTTCCGGCGGCGCCGCCGCGAGGACGTCAAGATCCGCCAGGATCGCCCGGGGCGCACGGCAGGGTACGGTCTTCTTAAAACCACCACGGGTCATGGAGGCTCCGGCAGAGGAGTAACCGTCCATGGATGCCGCTGTCGCCAC
>JBCCYN010000210.1:0-5608 GCA_039189655.1 Pseudomonadota bacterium
CTGACACACATGGCGCCTGCCCTCGCCGTAACTGATCAGCGGCCGGGGCGGATGGCTCCGGGAATCAGACACCAAGGACCCTTGACCATGAAGAACGGATACAAATTCGCCATCATTGCAGTCGCTGTCACCGTCGGAAGCGCGGCTGTCGCGAGCGCCATGTCACCGCGCATGCTTGCCGACTTCGACGCTCTCGAAGGCGATGCACCGGTGGAGCTGGTGCGCGACGCGGGCGGGCGTTGGTCCGGCCGCGGCGGTCGCGACGGGCGACAGGTCATGCGCCAGGTGCTGCGCGAAGCGGACACCAATGGCGACAACGCCCTCAGCCAAGGCGAAATCAACGCGTTCATTACTGCCAAAGTTAATGTTGGCGACACGAACGACGATAACCGCATTACTTTGGAAGAATTCGAGGCCATTTGGCTCGATGTGTCCCGCGGCCTGATGGTTCGCGCGTTCCAGGAGCTGGATGAAAATGGCGACGCCGTCATCGAGCGCACCGAGCTTGACGAGCGTTTCGGCAACATCGTTGCCCTGATGGACCGCAATGACGACGGCGTCCTTGACCGCGCCGATCGCCGTCGGCATCGCCGCGATCGCTAGGATCTGTCGCCAAGACGGCATCTTGGAACGACTTTCAACCGACCGCCCGGGGCGCAGCCTCCCCGGGCGTTGTTGTTTTAGGCAGAAAGCCGTTGCGACCCCGTATTTCTGTGCAACCGGTTGCAACTAGACTTAGGCAATCAACTTACGCCAATCCTTGGATTGAGTGGTTGACCGTAACTCCACGACCTTTAACACTTCCGCGATGATGCGGTCGCGACAGAACGACCGACGGTCTTTGTCGGACCAATCCACGGGAGGATTTATGACGCGGATGAACCGCTTACTTGCCAGCGCCCTCGCGGGTGCGGCGTTCACCACCGTCGCCGGAGCGCTCGCAACGCCAGTCAGCGCTGCGAGCGTTTCTATTTCTTGCGGCGCGGTGGGCATTGAGCTTGAGCTATGCCGCACCGGCGCTGAAGCATGGGCCAAGGAAACGGGCAACGAGGTTACCGTCGTTTCAACGCCCAACTCCACGACGGAGCGTCTCGCCCTTTACCAACAAATTCTATCGGCCCAGGGCGGTGATATCGATGTCTACCAGATCGACGTGATCTGGCCCGGCATCCTTGGTTCGCACTTCATTGACCTTGCGCCATACATGGACGGCGCCCAAAGCGCGCACTTCCCGGCGATCGTGGAAAACAACACCATCGGCGGCGAGCTAAAGGCAATGCCTTGGTTCACCGATGCCGGTGTCCTCTACTATCGAAAAGACCTCCTTGATAAGCACGGCCAGTCAGTGCCCTCCACTTGGGCCGAACTCGCAACGACGGCCGAAGCGGTGCAAGACGCCGAGCGCAGCGCTGGCAATGACCGGATGTTCGGCTTTGTGTTCCAGGGACGCGCTTACGAAGGCCTGACGTGCAACGCGCTGGAGTGGATCGATTCCTTCGGCGGCGGCGATATCGTCAATGCCGATGGCGACGTCACCGTGAACAACCCGCAGGCCGTTGCCGCCCTCGATGCTGCCGGCTCCTGGATCGACAAGATCGCGCCCGAAGGCGTGCTGAACTACGCCGAGGAGGAAGCCCGCGGGGTCTTCCAGTCCGGCAACGCCGTGTTCATGCGCAACTGGCCCTACGCTTGGTCTCTCGCCCAATCCGACGACAGCCCCGTCAAGGACAAGGTGGGCGTGGTGGCGCTTCCCAAGGGCGGCGCGGATGGTAAATCCACCGGCGTCTTGGGCGGCTGGCAGCTCGCCGTCTCCAAGTATTCGGAAGATGCAGAAGCTGCTGCAAGCCTGGTCAAGTATCTGACATCCGAAAAAGAGCAAAAACGCCGCGCCATCGAAGGTGCTTACAACCCCACCATCGAAGCGCTCTACCAGGACAAAGAAGTTCTGGAGGCGGTTCCGTTCTTCGGTGACTTATACGACACCTTCGTCAACGCGGTGGCGCGCCCGTCTCGGGTCACCGGTGATAAGTATAACCGAGTGTCCAATGCCTTCTGGAATGCCGCGCACTCGGTGTTGTCCGGCAAGGAAGATGCCCAAACCGCTCTTGCAAGCCTGGAAGGCCAGCTGAACCGGATCAAGCGGCGCGGCTGGTAGCGCCATAACCTCAGTGTGCCGGCGGTTCGACAGCGCCGGCACACGGTTTCCATCAACCCGATGACCGCGGCGGCGGGGGCAGCGTTTCAAGCCACCACAAACCCACTGACCGCGCGGCGGAGGTAGACGAGGATGGCTCAGGGGAGCGAACTAACCCGCGCCAAGGTGCGCTCGGCGATGCTCTTCTTGACGCCGATGATGATCGTTCTCGCGCTGGTCGCGGGGTGGCCGCTGGGCCGCACGATCTTCTTTTCCTTCACCGATGCAAACCTTTCCGACATGGAGAATTTCCAATACGTCGGCTTTGACAATTTCTTCGGGACCGAGTGGGGGTTGCTGCACGACCCGCAGTGGTGGAACGCAGTTTGGAATACGGTCTGGTTCACCGTCGTCTCGGTGATCCTGGAAACGTTTCTGGGCCTCATCGTCGCCCTCGCCCTCAACATGAAGTTTCCCATGCGCGGTCTCATACGCGCGGCCATCCTCATCCCCTGGGCGATCCCGACGATCGTCTCGGCGAAGATGTGGGGCTGGATGCTCCATGACCAATTCGGCATCCTCAACTACATCTTTCTCAATCTGGGCTTTATTTCCGCACCCATCGCATGGACGGCGAACCCGGACACGGCAATGCTTGCGGTCATCATCGTGGATGTTTGGAAGACGACGCCGTTTATGGCGCTCCTCATCCTCGCCGGCCTGCAGATGCTCCCATCTGACTGCTACGAGTCGGCAAGGGTTGACGGTATTCCCGGCTGGAAGGTGTTTTGGCGGGTGACGCTTCCCCTCGTTTATCCCGCCATCGCCGTGGCGGTGATCTTCCGCGCCCTCGACGCCCTGCGCATCTTCGACCTCATCTACGTGCTCACCTCCAACTCGGCGGACACCATGTCGATGTCGGTCTATGCGCGGCAGCAGCTGGTGGATTTCCAGGACGTGGGCTTCGGCTCGGCGGCGTCCACCATGCTCTTCCTCATCATCGCGCTCTTGACCATCGCCTACATCATCTTGGGCAAGGTCGATCTATCGGGGGAGCGGTCCAAATGAGCCACTGGTCCCTCCCGTCAAAGCTAGGATTTTACGTCCTCCTCCTCGCCATCGCGGTCTTTGCGCTGTTTCCGTTTTACTATGCCATCGTCTCCTCGACACAATCGGGGCAGCAGCTTTTCAACGTTCAAATCATCCCGAACGAAAACTTCGAGAATTATCGGCTCGTCTTTTCTGAGCAGCCTTTTGCGCGCAACATTTTAAACTCCATCATCGTTGCGGTGGTTTGCGTCGTTCTCTCCTTGGGCCTTGCGGTGACCGCCTCGTTCGCCCTCGCCCGGGTGCATTTTAGAGGGCGCGGGCTCCTTCTTCTCACCGTGCTCTCGGTGTCCATGTTCCCGCAGGTGGCCGTGCTTTCGGGGATGTTCGAGCTGATCCGCTACCTGGGGCTCTATAACTCCCTTGGCGGGCTGATCCTTGCCAACCTCATCCTCACTCTGCCGTTCACGGTGTGGGTGTTGACGACATTCATGCGCCAGCTTCCCAAAGAGCTGGAGGAAGCCGCCTATGTGGACGGTGCGACGCCGCTAGAAATCATCTTCAAGGTCTTTATGCCGGTGCTTTGGCCAGCGTTGGTCACCACCGGTCTCCTTGCGTTCATCGCGGCCTGGAACGAGTTCTTGTTCGCACTGACATTCACGCTCTCGAACGAAATGCGCACGGTGCCCGTTGCCATCGCGCTCATCACTGGCGGGAGCCAGTACGAGCTGCCCTGGGGAAATATCATGGCGGCATCGGTCATTGTTACCGTGCCGCTCATCGTCTTGGTGCTCATCTTCCAGCGCAAGATCGTCGGCGGCCTGACAGCGGGGGCGGTGAAGGGCTAATGGGCAACACCGCGTCGGACAATCCAAATATGGCCCACGTCGGAGACTGAAGGAAAAGCCATGGCCACGGTCGTACTCAAAGATATCCGAAAGTCTTTCGGCCAAATCGAAACCATCCACGGCGTGAACCTCGACATTAAGGACCAGGAGTTCATCGTCTTCGTCGGTCCTTCGGGCTGCGGTAAGTCCACCTTGCTGCGGCTCGTGGCCGGCCTTGAGGACATCACATCGGGCGACCTCCACATCGACGGTGTGCGCGTCAACCCGCTTCCGCCAGCCAAGCGCGGCATTGCAATGGTTTTTCAGTCCTACGCGCTCTACCCGCACATGACGGTCTACGAGAACATGGCGTTTGGTCTGCGCAAATCGGGTCTCGACTCGAAGGGCGTTGAAGACTCTGTGAAGGAGGCCGCGCGCATCTTGGAGCTGGGCCACCTGTTGGAGCGCCTGCCGAAACAACTTTCCGGCGGCCAGCGACAGCGGGTTGCCATCGGTCGCGCCATCGTGCGCGACCCGAAGGTTTTCCTGTTCGACGAACCCCTTTCCAACCTCGATGCGGCGCTGCGCGTGCAAACGAGGCTCGAGATCGCCAAACTCCACCGCCGCATGAGCGCGACGATGATCTACGTCACCCACGATCAGGTGGAGGCCATGACGTTGGCGGACCGCATTGTCGTCCTCAACGAAGGCAACGTAGAACAGTTCGGGAGCCCGCTCGAACTCTACCACCGTCCGCAAAATATTTTTGTCGCCACCTTCCTCGGCTCGCCCACCATGAACATTGTCGATGCGAAGGTTTCCGCTGCGCAGAACGGAACGACCACCGTTGCTGTGGCCGGATCGGGCGATGTGGCGGTGTCTGCGAACGCGGCTGGAACCGGGGCGGGCACCGAGGTCAAACTCGGCATTCGGCCCGAGCACATGCGTGTGACCGAACCCGGAGCGGGCGCGTTCCAAGGGCAGGTGGATGTGGTGGAGGAGCTGGGCGAAAGCCACTTGGTGCACGTGATCGTTGCCAATGGCGAGCGCATCGTGGTGCGCGTGCCGGGCGATGCGAAGGCATCCGAGGGCGAAAATCTCGGGATCGCCTTCGATGCCAATGACGGCCACCTCTTCCGCGCAGATGGCATGGCCTTCGAGCGCAGCGGACCAACCTCCGGCACGCCGCCCCTTTCGTCCTAACGCTGCCGCTCGAATTCTCCGAACCCGGCAACCCCGCCCGGTTCGAGCAGCAACATGTTTCCATGTTGCTGAAACGCGCTTTAGGCCGGCTCGCCACCTAGGACATCCCAGAAGTCGGCCCGGAGGTTGTGATGCGGGAATGGGATGTCTGGAACCGGTACCCCGAGAAAGCGGCATAGCGGTTCCCACCCCTGCGCCACATCGAACACCAGCAATTGCTCGTCGGGCACAGCGGCTTGCACATCCGCTCTCTGCTGCTCGAAACACCGGATTGCGGTGTCGCGATCGCGAAACTGACCGCCAAAGGTTGCTTGGGAAATGATCTTTTCGTTCATTGCTAGAATATCTTGAACATGGGGCGGGTAATCGAGCTGACGCCAACGCTCCAACAGCTTCC
>JBCCYN010000211.1:0-5593 GCA_039189655.1 Pseudomonadota bacterium
GGCAGCGAAAAGCCGCGCTCCTCGGTGTCCCCGCCTTCGATGGCTTCGGGCTCAAGGTCCTTGAGCATGCGGCCCACCGCCCCTTGCATGGCCGCGTAGAGCGCCATCTGGTGCGCGCCGAGATCGGCAAAACTCTCGTCGAGTGTGTCCTCGATGGACAGGTACGACCGGCTCGGTGGCCCAAACAGCACGTCGGCTGCGGCCGCTGGGGTCGGCATGAATTTGAGCGGGTTGTTCCCCACCGCCTGCACCTGGGTGCCTGGGCCGGTGCGCATATAGCCCCGCGAGGTGGCGCGCGCCTTCAAAAGTCGCTGCATCCCGGCGATGGAAAGGGCAATAAACTGTCCGATGCGCTCGGCAGTTTCCTCCGGCGTTCCGCTCTCAAGCCGGGCCCGGGGAACGTCAAGGGCATCCGCGAGGGTAACCATAAACCGCTCGAAATCCTCGCCGAGCGAAGCCCGGGGTGCGCCGCCGCCTGAAGCGGCTTCGGCGGCTGCCGCAAACCCGCCCGGGGCCGAAGAAGGCTCCCATTCGCGTTTGGCAGCCGGTTCCGCAGGCGCATCGGACGGCGAAGGAGACTGCGAAGGCGGCACCTGAGCCGGCTCTTCCGCTTTGTTGACGGGTGTTGCTTCAGGCGGGTCGAACGCATTTGGCGTGGCCGCAGGGGCGTCCAAATCGCCTTGATCATTATTGGTCGGCACTGCGGGAGGTGCTGGCTCAGGCGGTTCCGGCACCCAAGAATTCTCAGCCTCCTTGGCGGCTGCAAACGCACCAATGTCATCCGGCGGCGTCTCAGCCGTCTGCGCGGGGGCAGCTGGGGCGTCCGCCTCTGGCGCAGACCCCAGGGTGGCGAGCGGCGGTGCAACGATCTCCTGCGCCGGGACTTCTGGTGGCGTTGGCGGCTCTGGTGGCGCTGCAATCTCGGCGGCGTCTGCCCGATGTGGGGGCGCCGGGGCGGGATCGGCCGGTTCTGGCGCAGCGTAGGGATCGGCCGGCGGCGACATTTCCACGGGTGCGGGTGGCGGATCCCTTTGGGGGGCCACCTCGGGGATATCGGCGATCCAATCAAGTACGTCCGGATGGACCGGCGTTGCCTCTTGCACTCGCTTTGCCGCGCGGGGCTCGGCGGGGGCGGTATTTTCACTGGGCACGTCCCAAAGATCAGCGCCTGAAGGCGCCGGGGGCGGCTCGGTGGCAGCGGGCGCATTGGACGCGGCTGCCGTATCGTCCTCTTCCACGTTCACGTTGATGAGGTAGTCGCCGATGGAAATGCGGTCACCGGTTTGCAGCCGTGCCGGTTCCGTCAGGCGGGTGTCGCTGCCGTTGAGGTAGGTGCCGTTGGTGGACACGTCCGTCAGCCAGTAGCCGCCATCGCGATAGTGGATCTCGCAGTGTTTTCCCGAAACCACCCGCGTCGGGTCGGGCAGCGTCCAGTCGAGATAGGTGTTGCGGCCGATGTCAACGCTGCGGCGGCCCTGGACCTCCAAAAAAGTCGGCCCGCCGTCCGGCAGGTTGGTCATGTTGTCGAGTTCAAGGCGCAGTGCAACCACGAGATTCGACCCTTTCGACGCGCTTCCCGGAGCAGATCGCGCGAGACAATACCCGCACCGTCAGCCCCTAGGTTCCCTTTTGCCACATGGAACGTGAAATGCGCAGACTACAAACTACCGTTCCGCGCAGTGGAGTGGCTTATCCGAAGTGCTTCTCGGCGTCATCGTTTGCCACGTTCATTGCCTCGTCAAGGCAACGTTCCAGCCGGCCCCGTCGCTCATTGAACGGCGCCCGCGAAACAGCGATCAACACCGATGCCCGTACGGCCTTCGCAGTCAGCTGCGGCGCGGCGAGGACGGGTGGGCTATTTTCGTCGGAAATGTTGCCCCCGGACCAGCCTGCGGCAAAGGCCGCCCATGTGGACGCTTCAGTGTCATTGCTTGCCTCGGCATGATCAAGGGCGCGGCGGCGCTGGTCATTCTCGGGCATACGTACCCAGTCCATGGCCGCCTGCATGGCGCCGCCATGATCCTTCTGGCCGAGCGCTTCCAGGCAGCGGCAGCACCACCACACCGCCTCGCGGCGCGGCGCGAGATAGGCGAAGAACGACAGGCAGTCCTCCGGCGTTTCGCTCGAAAGGAGCGCCCGCGTGAAGGCGAGCGGGTCGCGATCATCCGGGGCCGTTTCAATGTCGTCGCC
Source organism: Pseudomonadota bacterium (assembly GCA_039189655.1). Classification (GTDB taxonomy): domain Bacteria; phylum Pseudomonadota; class Alphaproteobacteria; order Rhizobiales; family Amorphaceae; genus Acuticoccus. Next base: position 2,191 of record JBCCYN010000211.1, read on the forward strand.
GAGGGTTGGAAAGGCGAGCAAGACATCGCGCGCCGTGTCGAAGTTGATCCGCACCTTGAACAGTCTTCCCTAGTTGAGCTTGATGATGCCAGCGTTTGCCTTGAGCATCCCACCGCCGTTTATATCCACCTTGCCGGTGCCCTTTATGGTCACCCCTGATGGATCGATCTTGATGGAGCTGGATCCCACTTTGAGCGTGATCGACGCCGTCGCCTCGATGGTGACGGATTTGCCGGCCTTCACCTTCTGATCCTGCGCGATGTCGATTTTCTGATTACCGATCTTGATGTCGAGTTCGTCGTCGCCCTTCTTCAGCGTCGTCTTTCGCGAAGCGCCTCCGCCGCTGAACTTTTCGGCGATCTCACGGGTTTCGCTGTTCAGCACCACCACGTTGAGATCTTTTTGGGCGTGAATACCGATCTCTTCAGAGCTTTTCTTATCTTCAAAGACCAGCTCGTTGTAGCCGCCGCCGCCCTTCGACGAGTTTGTCTTGATGCCGTTTTTGGTTTTGTTGGCGGGGAGCTCATAGGGCACGGTGTTGATGCCGTTGTAGACGGTGCCAACCACGTAAGGATAATCCGGATCGCCGTGGAGGAAGTCCACAACAACCTCCTGGCCGATCCTCGGAATGAACATCGAGCCCCAGCTTTTTCCGGCCAGCGATTGAACCACGCGGCAGCGGCGGGAATCTTCGCCGTCCCGGGCCCAGGGGAACTTGACCAGAATCCGACCCATGTCGTCGACGTCGATTTCCTCGCCGTCACTACCGGTGACAATCCCCACCTGGCCGCCCAGAAGCTGCGGCCGTCGCGTCACTTGGGGCGCGCGATAGGTGGTTTCGCTCGCCTGGAATTCGTAGGTGCCCGAATAGGGCTCGTCGCCGCCACCGCCGCCTGAACGATAGTCCTGCTGGGCGATATGGTGGGCGCAACGCACCACCAGGAATTCGATATTTTCGCTGGGCTCAGGATGGTTCTCTAGGGTCACAAGGCCGCCCGGCATCAGCGCCGCCGCTTCGCCCACAGCGTGTCGCCTTTTGTCGCGCGCTTGCATGGCCTGGAGCCGCACTTTGGAAAAACGGTTGCCGTCGCTGGTTTCGGTGTAGCGACCGGGATAATCGTAGAGCTCCAAAGTGCCCTTCGCGTGGCCGACGGAGTTGGTCTCATCGGTCTTCATCGACGCATTGGGTTTTTTCGGATCGTAGTCGTTGAAAGAAACCTTTCCGGGCTGGAAGGACCGATTGGTGATGATCTCGAAGATGGCCTCCACATCGCTGCGCGCGCTGATCATGCGATCAAGGTATCGGACCCTCGGCAAACCCGGCACAACGTCGTGGGATGATTTGGAATCGGCGAGCACCAAGACGTGTTTGTCCTCGCTGTGCTCGAAGTAGTAGTAGATGCCGTCCTCTTCCATGAGCCGGCAGACAAAATCGAGATCCGTTTCGCGGAACTGCACACAGTACTCGCGTGGTTTATAATTTTCCGTAAGCCTCAGTTTGAAGTCCTGAAACCCTCGATCGCGAAAAACTTTCTGGATGATTTCCGGGGTAGACTTTTTGTGGAAGATTCGGCAATCCGACGAGTGCGCAAGCAGCCAAAGCCAAGGCTTTAGCACGAGACGATAGGTGTTGAGACTGGTGCTGGCACCCAGATGGTCTGCCTGCACCAAAATGCCGTTGAACAAGCGATCGGCGGTTTTTCCCTTGATGGTGACGGCGCAATTGTTTCCGATCAGGGAATTGAAGTCGATTTGCTTCCTTTCACCCACAGCCTCGATGGTAAACTCGAAGAGTTCGCTGAGGCCCTCCACACCGTCAAAGCGCACCGCGCTTAGCATTTCTTCGGGAAGCGACGTCTTCAATACAACGACGCGCTCCGTTTGTTTTGGTCCTTCGGCCATCCCTGCGCCCTTAAAGTGGTCAAATAGAATTCAATCAAAACTATGGCTGAGAAATGGTTTACGGCAAGCCGAACCACAAGAGGCGGGATGGGGCGGGGGTGGACGGCCGGCGCTTTCGGGCGCTGTGCGGTGGAGGGTCGACGCCGCCGTTTTGGACCCTGCGGCGTTTTGGCTGGCCCCGACCGTGCCGTCAGTTTCTGTCAGAATGTGAGTTTTTGATAGGCTAATTCGTCTGATCCGCGCGAGGGTGTGATCTTCGCCACTTTCGTGGCGCTAACTCAGTGCAGATATCAGTTTGCTGTGCGGCAAAGCTGATCATGAACAAAACTGCAGGCTGTTGAATTTCTGGCCGAAGCAGTCGGCGCAAGAATTTTTCGACACCGCACGGGCCGCTGCCGCTCGAGTCGCTCCTGAAGCGTCTTCCGTTCGGGCCAGTCGGTCGTGGTCTCGCGCCATGGCGGCGCCCATTGCGCTTCGCGGATTGGTCCCCTCAGCGCTACACTTCCAACACGCGGCCAATTCCGGAACGCCAACGAGAACAAGGGGAATGGGAAATGTTGAAGGTGATCGGATCAGGGTTCGGGCGGACCGGAACAAAGTCGCTCAAGGATGCGCTTGAAAAACTGGGCTTCGGACCGTGTCACCATATGTACGAGGTGTTGGAAAATCCTGACCAGTTACCCGCGTGGCACGCTCTGGCGGACGGCAAAACGCGCGATTTTCATGACGTTTATTCTGGGTACTCCAGTCAGGTCGACTGGCCGGGCGCACATTGGTGGCGTGAGGCTCTTGCGGCATTTCCAGAAGCCAAGGTGCTACACTCCGTGCGTCCCCCCGAAGTGTGGTGGGCCAGTTTCGACAAGACCATTGGGAAGTTGTTGGAGCGTTGGCGGCAGCTCGATTACCTGCCCCATGTTCAAGATATCCTGGCAATGAACGAAAAGATCATTTCCCAAGCAACCTTTGGCGGTCAGTTTCGCGATCGCGACACCGCAATCCGGTGTTTCGAGCAGCAAAGAGCGGATGTGCAGGCCGCTGTGCCCGAAGACCAATTGCTGGTGTTCGATGTGGCGCAAGGGTGGGAACCGCTATGCCGCTTTCTCGGGGTACCGGTTCCAGACATCCCATTCCCGCATCACAACCTTCGGGCCGACTTCTGGGATGTCCTAGGCGGCGAGCCGGACTAAAGCGCGTTTCAGCACCATGGAAACATGTTGCGGCTCGAACTGCGCGGGGTTGCCGGGTTCGGAAAATTCGAGCGGCAGCGTTAGGACGAAAGGGGCGGGGTGCCGGAGGTTGGTCCGCTGCGCTCGAAGGCCATGCCATCTGCGCGGAAGAGGTGGCCGTCATTGGCATCGAAGGCGATCCCGAGATTTTCGCCCTCGGATGCCAATGACGGCCACCTCTTCCGCGCAGATGGCATGGCCTTCGAGCGCAGCGGACCAACCTCCGGCACCCCGCCCCTTTCGTCCTAACGCTGCCGCTCGAATTTTCCGAACCC
>JBCCYN010000212.1:0-5473 GCA_039189655.1 Pseudomonadota bacterium
GTACTGGCATCTAGAATTTTGACCGTTGGGCTAGAGACAAAACTGACTGCCTCTTTCGCCGCTGCATCGTCCAGCGCCATTGCCCGCGAAAATGCATCGCGGGAGCAAACCCGCTCCATGTAGCCGGTGAACTCCGGCCGCTTCGGAAACAGCTCGAATTGGAGGCCCCACATCACTTGCGCGCCCACATAGACATCGGCGGCGGTGAACTTATCGCCTGTCAAATAGGGGCTGCGGGCAAGGGCGCCGGCAAGGGTTTCAAGGGCCACCTCGACGCTACCATACCCCACCATGCGAGCTTGCTCTTCCTTTGTCTCGACCCCCAATCCCTTGTGGGTCATGACCATTTCGATGGGACCTGCCCCAAAGAACAGCCATCGGTAGTAAGCGCCCCGCTGGTCCAAGGGCGGTGCCAGGTCGCTTTCGGGGAAAGCATCGGCGAGATAGGCGCAAATCGCTGCCGTCTCCGTCACCACCACGTCGCCGTGGCGCACCGTCGGGACTTTTCCCATGGGATTGACCGCCAGGTATTGTGCGGACTTCATCGAGTCGGCGTAGCCTAAGAACACCGTCTCATAGGGCTCACCCACCTCTTCTAGCATCCAGCGCGCAATGCGCCCGCGGGATTGGGGGTTGGTGTAGAACGTCAAATTTGCCATTGCCCGTCCCTCCGCCGTTGCCGGCTCCGATGGCCACAACGACTAAGCCATTGCGCACCGCTTGCGGGTTGGCAACGATGGCCTGGCGGATGCGACAAGAGGACGACGTGAATGGCAGCGCTTGGCGAAGAACTTTCGATCGGGATTGAGGAGGAGTATCTCCTGATCGACCCGGAAACCCGGGGCCTTGCGGCAAGACCCCCAGCGCAGTTCATGGCGCGCTGCAAAGAAATCCTCGGCCACAAAGTCACCCACGAATTTCTGCAAAGCCAGGTGGAGATCGGCACCGACGTCTGCAAATCCATCGGTGAGGCCAGGACAGAGTTGATGGGCCTGCGGCGGGCCGTCTGCGACGCCGCAAAAGAGCACGGGATGCTCATCATCGCCGCATCCACCCACCCCTGGGCCCACTGGAGGGAGCAGGAACCGGTGGATTTGGAGCGCTACCGCATCCTCGGCGCCGAGCACCGCGCCATCGCCCGGCGCATGTCCATTTGCGGGATGCACGTCCATGCCGGCATCAAGGACAAGAACCTGCGCGTCGATCTCATGAGCCAGGCGACGTATTTCATGCCGCACCTTTTGGCGCTGAGCACATCATCGCCCTTTTGGGAGGGAATGGACACCGGGCTGAAGGCGTTCCGGCCCATCATCATCGGCGACCTGCCACGCTCGGGCATGCCGGAGGTTTTCGAAAGCTGGAACGACTGGACTGAGCTCCTTGACGATCTTGCAGCCACCGGGATGGTCACCGATCCTTCAAAAATCTGGTGGGATTTGCGGCCCAGCTCCCGCCATCCCACCGTCGAGCTCAGGATCTGCGATATCTGCACGTTCATCGAAGACGGGCTCACCATTGCGGCGCTCTTCCAATCGATTCTCGCCTATCTCCTGAACCTTCGGCAGAACAACAACCAGTGGCGGCACTATCGGCGGATTCTCATCGAGGAAAACAAGTGGCGCGCGCAGCGCTACGGCGTGCATGCGGAAATGGGTGATTTCGGCCGCCGCAAAACCCTGCCCTTTACCGAGCTGGTGGATGAGATGATTGCCATGCTGCGGCCCCATGCCCAGGAGCTGGACTCCGTTCGTGAAGTGGAAAACGCCGCCGCCATCGTGCAGCGTGGGACGAGCGCCGACCGCCAGCTCGCCATCTTCAACGAAAAAGTGGCGAACGGGGCGAGCGAACGCGAGGCGCAAATTGCCGTGGTCGACTGGCTGGTGGCGCAGACGACAAGCGAGGTGCCGGTGGCATAAGTGACCCGTGGTGGGGCGAACATCAGTGAGCCGTGGTGGTGCGAACATCACGCCATACCGGCGGCCAAAACTTGATCGTGGAGGCGAAAACTTAGTTCCGTTGCGTGCTTCGGGTCCCAGCGTCGGGCTCGCAGCAACGGACTTTCCTAGTCGCGCGGTCGGCAATGCTCGTCCTGGCCAACTGTCGTAAACTTGCCGAGTGGCGCCCATATGCAGCGGCCTCGTCACGAAATAGCGAAACGGCCGGCTGAACGCGGCTTTGATCCGGAAAGGCCCAGGTGAGCATACGAACCCGAAGAACGGGGACCCTTCTTGAGCGGCTTGGCGCGCCCTTGACGGCCCATGCGGCACTGCACGCGCTGGACCGCTGTGACCCGCTGGAACCGGCAGACGTGGCCGCCTTCCTCGCGCACCGCTCATTTCCGCTGGTCGACCCGGACCGGGCGCTCTTTGCGTTCCTTGGGGAGGCCGACAAGGTGGAGATGGTGCGCTGGATCAATGCCGGCGTCGACCGGACCTCTTTCGTGCGCGTCCCTCGCTCGGACCTTTGGCTCCTATCCTTGCCGGTGCACGACGGTGGTCGGTTTGAGTACAAGATTGCCGTGGAGCGGGGCGGGCACGAAGAGTGGATGCTCGATCCCCTCAACCCGCTTCGCGCCGGCGATCCCTTCGGCGAGAACTCGGTCTGTCGCACCCACGGGTACGTTCAGCCTGCCTGGACAAAGCAACAGGGTTCGCCCCAAGGGAGGATCGAGCCCCTCAACGTGAAAAGTGAAGTCTTTGCTGAGGAACGGGGCGAACTCCTCTACCTGCCGCCCCGCTACAGCAAGGACGCCCCCTACCCGCTCCTCGTCATCCACGACGGCAGCGATTTCGTGACCTACGCCGACCTTGGCGTTTCCCTCGACAATCTGATCGAGGCCGGGGACATCCCGCCCCTTGTGGCAGCGCTGGTGCAGACCCACGACCGCATGGGCGAATACCCCCGCGGCAGGCGCCACGCCAGGTATCTGGTGCACGAGCTATTGCCCGCGGTGCAAGGCAGGGCGGCCGTCTCGCCGGACCCGGCGCGGCGGGTCTTGTTGGGGGCAAGCCTCGGCGCGGTGGCTTCCCTTTCCTGCGCCTTCCGCTTCCCGGGCCAATTCGGCGGGCTGGTACTTCAGTCAGGCTCATTCATTTTGGACGAAAAGAACCTTCGCCAGCGCCAGCACCCGGTCTTTCGTCGTGTCGCCCGTCTGCTCCAGGTGGTCCAGCGCGCCCCGGACCTTCCCAACACCCGTGCCTTCGTCTCCACCGGCGAACTGGAGGGCCTTGCCGAAGAAAACCGCGCGCTCGCCGGCCTTTTAGCGCAGCACGGTGTGGATGTGGCCTTCAAAAGCGCCTGGGACGGCCACCACTGGCACAACTGGCGCGATCAGTTGCGCGATGGCCTTATGTGGGTGCTTAATCGCGCAGATGAACCTCAGTAAGACGCGACGCCCTTGCGGCGACGACGCAAGGGAGAGGACATGGCCCATCGTGACGTCAATATCGGGCTCTCATTGGGTGCCGACATTTGTTGGCCCATCTGCTACGAAACCTTGCTGGACGCACTAAAGCTCGACTTTGTCCAAAACGGCGAGCGGCTTAAATTCAACGTCGAGCGGGTCACCATCGAGCCGTTCAGCCTGCGCCAGCCGGTAAAGTATGACGTCGTCATCGACCGCCTGACCCATTGGTATTCAACGAGCCGCGAGTGGATCAAGAAGGCGATCGTCCTCAACGATCTTTACGTCTACAACAATCCGTGGTCGCTCCAGTCCAACGAAAAGCATACGTCCTACTGTGCCATGATGCGGCTTGGTCTTCCGGTCCCGGAAACCTGGATGTTGCCGCCCAAAGCCTACGAAGTCACAGACGACTTAGAGTCCACCCTGCACCAATACGCAAAGCTCTTCTCCCTGGGAGATATTGGCGAGGCAATTGGCTACCCGTTTTTCATGAAGCCCTACCAGGGCGGCGGGTGGAAGGGTGTGTCGAAGATCGACAATGCCGCCGACCTCCAGAAAGCGTATGACGAGTCAGGCACTGAGGTGATGAACCTGCAGGCCGCAGTACTCCCCTACGAGCGCTTTGTTCGCTGCGTGGGTCTCGGACCGCAGCTGCGGAAGGTCAACTACGACCCCACGGCCCCCCTCCACGACCGCTACCGCATGGACATCGACTTCTTGTCGCCAGAGGACGCCGCTGTCCTGGAGGAGACTACCCTCACCATCAACGCCTTCTTTGGATGGGATTTTAACTCCTGCGAGGCCCTGCTGCGGGATGGTGTTTGGCATCCCATCGACTTTGCCAATGCCTGCCCGGACAGCCAAGTTACGTCTCTCCACTACCACTTCCCGTGGCTCATCAAGGCAAATTTGCGTTGGTCGATCTTTGCCGCTGCCACTAACAAGAAGATGGCGAAAACCCTTGATTGGGAGCCCTTTTTTGAAGTGGCGGATCAAGACCTTTCACCGCGCGAAAGGCTGAAGGGCTACGCGGCCATCGCCCATGAAAGATTTCAGACGGAAAAATTCCGCGAGTTTTGCCAGACAAATCTGTCTCACCTCGACGATCTTGCCTATGAATTCTTCGGCTCAGCCAAGATGCGCGATGCGGTTGCGAAGAAAGTGACTGCGCTCTTTCCCCCCGAAGAGGTGGACGAGTTCACCGAGCTGTTCTTCTCCCGCGTGGAAAAATGGCGCGATCAGGAAGGCCAGCATGGCGACAAAGACGGCTTCTAGCTGGTTTTCGCCCCGGGTCGACCAGGAGGTGACCCTCGTGCGCTGGGGCGACTGGGGGCAGCCGGTGCTGGTCTTTCCCACCGCCGGCGGTGATGCGGAAGAGATCGAGCGCATGGAGATGATTGCCGCGCTGTCGCCGCTGATCGACGGGGGACGCATCAAGGTCTATTCCTGCGACAGCATTGCGGGTCGGGCGCTCGCCTCCAAGTGGGGCTCGCAGGACCATCGCTCCTGGCTGTTAAACGGCTTTGAGGAGTATGTAGCGCACGAGGTGGTGCCGGCGATCCGCACCGACTGCAGGGACGACAACATCGAGACTGTGGTCGCCGGCGCGTCCATCGGAGCATTTAAGGCGACGGCGATGATCTGCCGTTATCCGTGGCTGTTTCGCTCGGCAGTGGGCATGAGCGGGACCTACGACCTAGAATGTCTCCTCGGCTTTCGCGGCAACGAGGACTATTTCTTTTCGACTCCGCTCGCGTTTCTCGAAAACCTCGACGGATCGCTTCTGCAGCAACTGCGCCAGCGTTTTCTCATTCTCGCCTACGGCGAAGGGCGCTGGGAGAACCCGGACGAAACCTGGCGCCTCGCCAACCTTTTGGGCGCCAAAGGCGTGCCGAACCGGGTCGACCCGTGGGGCGCGCAATGGGACCATGACTGGGCAACCTGGCGAGAGATGCTGCCCATCTACCTCAACGAATTGGTGGCTTAACGTGAAGCGCGCCCGCGCTGGAAAAACTCTCCGACCAGCGCGCTAAGCGGTGTAGGTGACCGCCTTCACCGCATCGATGA
>JBCCYN010000213.1:0-5457 GCA_039189655.1 Pseudomonadota bacterium
CTACCGCATCCGCCTTCAGCCGTGTGAGGATGATGATGGCGGCGTTGATGGACACACCGGTGGAGCCAATCACGCCGATGACCGCGTTGCTGCCGAACGGGTAGTGGAGGATGGCGAGCGCCAGCATGCTGAGCCCCGCTGAAAGTCCGCAGACCACCATGGCCACCAGCGAAAGACGGAACGAGTTGAAGGTCATGACGATCACAGCGATTGTCAGCGTCACGATGAGGCCGAGGGAGGCAAGCAGCGAGTTGAGCGTGCTCGACCGGGCATCGCTATCGCCCCCCAACTCCATGCGGTAACCCCTCGGGAGCGCAAAACCCTCAGCCTCCAAGGTGGCGAGCACGTCCTGCAACGCTTCCTCGGGCAGCACATCGCGCAGGATAAACGCTTGGATCGTGTTTGCCCGTTCTCCGTTGCGACGGGTGATGGTGCTCTCGCTGGGGGCGATGGAAACCGCAGCGAGGGCAGAGAGCGGCACTCCAGGAAACTCGCCCTCTGCCGACACCGCCGCGCCTCTGGGCGTTACGATGGGAAGGTCGCCGATGGCGGTCAGGTCTCCGCGCAAGTCGTCACCATAGCGAACCCGCACGGGTAGTTCTTCGGTGCCTTCGATGAGCGATCCGCCCGTCACCCCTTCAAGGCTCGCCTCCAGCTGCCGCGACACCGAACCAAGGTCGAGGCCGATGGCTTTTGCTTTCGCCTCGTCCACGTCCACGATCATTTTTGGGGCGCCGGGGGTGACCGTGCCGCGGACCAATGTCACGCTTTCAATGCCGGAAACGATGCGGCGCGCCTCCGCCCCGATGGTCCGCAAGACTTCAAGGTCGGGACCTACGAAGCGCAGTTCCACTGGAGCGTCGACCGGCGGACCCTGAACCAGGCCCCGCACCAAGACCTGCGCCTCCGGGGCGATGGTGCCGACGTTTGCCTGGAGACGTTTCACCAACGTTTCGGTGGCCTCAGGCGACGTGGTGGTTACCAGCGCTTGGGCATAGCGGGCAGAGTCCTCACGGCCGCCGGTGATGTTGTAATAGAACGCCGGTGCGGATCGGCCGAGCACCCAGGTGACCTGGCGGGTTTCGGCTGCGTCCTGAAGCACCTCGTCTAGGCGATCGACGACGTTTCTTGTTTGCGCCATCGAGGCTCCAGGGCGCAGATCCACTTCGATGTGGAACTGGTCGCGGTCGACGCCTGGAAAGAACTGTGCCGTCAGGAGGGGCATCGACATGAAGCCCAGTATCGGCAGGACCATGGCCAGCGAGATTGACCGGAGCGGGTTACGCACGGCCCAGCTGAGGGTGGCGCGGAATGCCTCCGAAACGGCCGGTGCCCGTACGCCCGTTGCCCACATGCTCCTTCCTGTCTTTCCGGGAAGGATCCAGCCGGCGAGGGCTGGCGTGATGGTCACGGCGACGACGAACGACCACAGCAGCATGATGACCACCGCGAGCGCGATGGAGCCCACGAAGTCGCCGGCCGGTCCGGGCAATAGCATCATGGGTGTGAACGAAAGCGCGGTGGTGATGGTGGAGGCCAAGAGCGGCGCGAAGAGGCGGCGTGTGGACTGGCCCACGGCCTCGAGCCTGGACGCGCCACCGCGGATCCGACTACCCACTTCGTCCGTCATGACGATGCCCGCGTCCACCAACAGGCCGAGGGCGACGATGAGCCCGGTCACCGACATCTGATGGATTGCAAGGCCGATGATGTTCATCGTGGCGAGGGTGGCAAGGGACACGACCGGCAGGATCAGCGCCACCAAGACCGCCGCACGCACGCCCAGCGTGATGAGGAGCACGCCCACCACGAGCGCAACGCCGAGCCCCATGTTGCCGCTCACTTCCCATAGGCGATCGGCGGTGTAGCGGCTCTGGTCGAAGATCAACGACATCTCGATGCCACCCGGCGTGTCCGCACGGTATTTTGAGATGACGTCGCGGATGTGTCCCATCCACGCATCCACCTGGAGGCCGTCTTCCAGCTTGGCTGCGACCAGAACCGCTCGGCGCCCGGCATCCACGACGGCGTCTTCCACCGGCGTTTTGATGCCGCGGGAGATCGTCGCAATGTCCGCCAGACGCGTGACCTGGCCGCCGGGAGCTTCGCGCACAATGACGTCGCGCAGACGGTCGAGCGCCTCAATATCCCCCTTGAGGTCGATGATAAGGTCGCTGCTCGTGCCGCGCACGCGGCCGGCTTGCCCTTTACTGTCGGCCGCTTGGACGGCCGCCGACACCTGGTCCGCCGTCAACCCGAGCGCCGCGGTGCGCTCCGGATGGAGGGTGACGAGGACTTCTTCCTCGGGCGCGCCGTACGTTTCCACGAGTTTTGTGCCCGGGACGTTGCGCAGGGCATCGGAAAGGTCTTCGGCATGGCGAGCGATGATGGCGAGTGGAACGCCGTCGTGTCTGGCCGCCAGGCTGACAATGGCGCCATACGTACCGGCACCGTCGGAGGAAAACTCAGGCGGCTGAACACCGGCGGGAAAGTTGAGCGCGGCATCGGAAACGGCGTCGCGCACCTCAGACCAGATGCCTTCGATCTTGTCGTCCTCGATGGTTTCGACCAGCTCGATCTGGACGATGGAGATCCCGGTGGCCGACGCGGATTGGATCACGTCGACCTCTGAAATCTCCCGAAGGGAGTCTTCGATTTCGGCGGTGACGAGGGTTTCGACCCGCGCCGGGTCCGCACCGGGGAATGGGGTCGTGACAGTGGCGAAGAGGTTTGTGATGGTCGGATCTTCCTGCCGGCCGATGGAAAGCAGAGCCGAAAGGCCCGCCGCTACGATGACCAACAGGGCAAGGGCAACAATGCGCGGCTGACGGAAGGTGAGCGTTTCCATCAGCCTAGTTCCTCAACCAAGCGCACGTGCTGGCCGGGAACAACGCGATGGGCGCCGTCCTCCACAAAGCGCATGCCGTCTTGGAATGTGCCGCGCACGAAGGCGCGCTGGGCGTCAGAAAACAGGATCTCGACGGTCTCGGTTCCCACCAGGAAGGCGTTTTCAGTCTCAGAGATCGTCAGGATGCGCCAAAGCCCTCGCGGCCCCGCTTCCAAGGCCGAGAGCGGAACCCATGCGCCCAACGATCCCACTTTCTGCTTGACCAGCAGCCGACCCGTTTCGCCGAAGGGCGGAAGCATTTGGTCGGCGATGTCGAATAGGAGAACCCGGGTGCGCGTGACGGGGTCGAGTTCGGGCAAAATCGAAGCCAACTCGGCCGCATAGCGCTTTCCATTGATCTGCAGGGCGACGTTGGGCTCGCTGCTCAACGAGGGCACCAGCGCGTCGGGCACGCCTACGCGAAACTGGGGTGGGGCGGTTTCCACAACGACGAGGATCGGCTGGCTGGGACCGGCGATGTTGCCAACATCGGCGGTGCGCATGGCAATTTCCCCATCAAATGGCGCGCGGAGCGTGGATTTTTCCAGGCGGATCTCGCTGGCGAGAATCGCGGCCTCTGTTTCGGAGATGCGCGAGTTGAGCTCCGCGAGACCGAGCGAGGCAGCATCGAGAGCCTGGCGTGATGCAAATCCGCGCTCCTGGAGAGTGCTCTGGCGTTCGGTGGTCCGGCGCGCCAGCTCGGCCTGGGCCTCGGACGCCGCCTTGGATGCATGGAGCCGGGCAATCTCGGCCTCGATGAGCCGGGTGTCGAGACGTGCCAGAGGTTCGCCTTTTCGGACGCGATCACCGTCGTCAAACCGCACCTCGGCGATGGTGCCGGCCAGCTCGAAGGACAGTTCGGCCCGCTGCGCGGCCTGGACCTGACCGGTGAAGAGGCGTTCTACCTCGTAGCCGTCCAAGGTGGCGATGGAACCGGTCGCCACACCGACCAACGCCGCAGGTTCCGGCGTGGGCGCAGCATTGGCGCGCTCGGCGAGAATATCCCGTCCGACGACAACAAGGCCGACGGCAGTCGCTGCCACCGCAAGCGTCACCGTGGTTCGAACGATGCCCAAAACCGTGCGCTTCCACAGGGGCGCCTTAACGACAGTTTGCATGATCAAGGCTCGCGTTGATAAGTAAGTGTCGCTAACATATGTAAGTGTCACTAACTTCGTCAACCTTTTCCTGGTGGGATTGTTGGTAGCGATCGGTGCTAAGGCAGGAGTTCCAGTGGAAGAAGTCGCAACAAGAATGGCCAAAACTGCCTATCACCACGGGGATCTGCGGGCGCAGCTGATCGCGGCGGTGCGGGAACTCGTGGAGACCCACGGGCCTGACGGGTTCTCCATTGCGGAGGCTTCGCGGCGCGCCGGAGTGAGCAGCGCAGCGCCCTACAAACATTTCAAGGACAAGCCGGAAATCCTGCGGGCGGTCGTTCTCGACGCGATGGAGCGCCTTCGACAGAATATGGAGGAGGGCGCAGCGCAGTATCCCCGCGGGTCGTTGGAAGCGGTAAGCGCGGTGGGCCTTGCCTACATTGAGTTCGCGGTATCGGAACCTGGACTGTTTCGGCTCGTGTTCGGGCTGAGCGGTGCGAACGACGACGCGACCGAGTTTTTGGAGAAAGGAAAACGGTGCTTTGGCGTCGTTGTGGGCGCGACGGCCGCTTATCTGGACCGCCCCGCAGACTCAGACGACGTCCAGGAACTTGCCTATATCCTATGGTCTTTTGTTCACGGGCACTCGTTTCTCACCATCGACCAGAAGCGCAAGAACCTTTCCCCACGGCCAGACGACTGGAGCTATCTGATGTCTGTCGGCAAAGGTATTTTGGGCGAAAGGCCCGAAGGCGCCGAAGAGCTCGACTAGAAACGCATCTTCCCAGGCGAGGCGTCGGATGAGCGGCAATGCTGATATCCAGTGTAAGAACCCCCGGCCGGCTCGCAAGCGCCACTAGAACCGTGGCTCCCGACTCCCGGTCAACGGTCCGCCATCAGCTCACGCTTGCCGCCCGCCCACCTCACTAAGCACCCCGGTTGCACGTTGCCGGCACTGGCCATCTGATCTAGTGCGGACCCATCCGCATGGTGGAAGTCCTACCGGACACGGCAGGGCACTTTCGGTCGTTGATGCTCGACCGCGTAGCTGCGACAACTAAACGCCGTGCATTTTTGATAGTATGAGACCGATCAGTTTTCCGCATCGCGTTGGCTTATTTACCTGGAGCTGAAGTTCAGCTCATCGAATCCCTTCTAGAAGGAAGCAGATTGAGACGGTGCGAGGCGCGAACAGGGGGCTCGGTCCGTGTCGGAGCGGTGCCGGATCGTTCTTCGGTGCGCCGGCGGATTGACCAGCGAGGCCGTAGCCGCCGAGTTAGGTGTCCACGAGCACACCGTGGGCAAGTGGCGCCGCTGGATTGCGAAGGATCGTCTCGACGGCCTCATCGACGAGCCGCGCTTGTGCCGGCCAAGAAGCATCGAGGAAGACTGTGATCCTGTCCCGAAAAGTGGACGGGGTTATGCCGCGGTGCGCTCTGCTTCGGCTGGTGATCGATAGCCGAGAGCAGA
>JBCCYN010000214.1:0-5243 GCA_039189655.1 Pseudomonadota bacterium
GCCGACGAACCGGTGATCCTCGAAACGGTTCAAACCCGGGCTGATCAAATGCCGAAGGAGATTTTCTACATCCCGGCCTTCATCGTCCTCGCCGGCATCATTCTCCTACAGAGACGGCGAGCAACGAAGCCGGCGTTTTAGGCACGCAAGATCGTCAGGCTTCATCGTAACCGAGAAACTTAGGCATCTGCCTAAGTTTTATTGACAAGCACTTCAGACCGGAATAGTTAGCATTGTGCCTAACTATTCCAGTCTCGATGCAAGCGCCGTGTTCGCCGCCCTCGGCGACCCGACGCGGCGGGCTGTGCTGCAAAAGCTCACCGAAGGCGACGCCCCCGTCGGCGCACTCGTCGCACCCCACGACATGGCGCTGCCCACTTTTCTCCAGCACCTGCGTGTGCTCGAAGCTGCCAACCTCATCACCACGAGAAAGGTCGGCCGCACCCGCATTTGCTCGCTGCAGCCGGGCGGCCTCGATGCCGCCACAGCCTGGCTGCGTGAGATCGAGGCTGGCTGGGAGCGCCGCCTTGATCACCTGGCGCGTCACCTCCACGAAGAAGGAGAGAACCCTTGAGCCACCAAAGTGTTGCCCACAGCACCCACACCTTCGAGCGCCAACTCTCGGCGCAAAAGTCCCGGGTGTTTCGCGCCCTCAAGGACCCCGCGGATCGCGCCGTGTGGAGCGCGCCATTTGAAGGCGTCACCATGGAGTTCGACCAGGTGGACGTGCGCCCGGGCGGCACAGATATCTGCCGCTGTAAAATGCCGGACGGAGAAGCGTTTGACGTCAGATCGGACTATGTGGACGTGGTGGAAGACAGCCGGATCATATTTCTGGAAACCATCAGCACGCCGGACGGAAAGATGGGCGCGAGCCTTGCGACGATGGAACTGCTGGACGCCCCTCAAGGGTGCGTGCTCGTGACCACCATCCAAGCGGCCGCCGTCGACGGATCTGGCCTTGAAGACGGCGTGGCGGAAGGGTGGGCCAACGCCCTCGACGCCCTCACCCGCATGATGAATACCCCCGCGACAGTCTGATTCGCAATCAGCCGCCGGCCCCGGGATGACCCGCCGGCGCAATGCGCTATGGTAGCGGTCAGCCACAGGACCGCTTCCATGAACACCCATGCGTCCCCCCACGTGTTCCAGCGCGCGAGCGCCGCCGTCATGCCCGTCGCCATCGGCGGTGACGGCATCTTCATCACCACCAAGGATGGGCGTCGCGTGCTCGATGGATGCGGCGGCGCGGCGGTTTCGTGCCTGGGCCATTCGGACCGCACGGTGGTAGAGGCGATCAAGACCCAGCTCGATACACTGCCCTATGCCCACACCGGGTTCTTCACCTCCGAGCCCGCCGAAGAACTTGCCACCATGCTGGCAGACCGGGCGCCGGAGGGTATTTCGCGCACCTACTTCGTTTCCGGCGGGTCCGAGGCGGCGGAGGCCGCCATAAAACTCGCTCGCCAGTACTATTTGGAAAAGGGCGAGGAACGCTCCAGGATCATCGCGCGACGGCAGAGCTACCACGGCAATACGCTCGGTGCCCTTGCCGCCGGCGGCAACGAATGGCGGCGTAGCCAGTTCGCGCCCCTTTTGTCGGACGCCTACTCCCACATCGCGGCCTGCCACCACTGGCGCTGGGGTGAGCCCGGGGAAAGCGCGGAGGAGTACGGCCGCCGCGTTGCCGATGAGTTGGAGGCCGAACTCCTGCGCGTCGGGCCGGAAACCGTCGCCGCATTCATGGCCGAGCCTGTGGTCGGCGCCACCATGGGCGCTGTCCCGGCGGTACCCGGCTATTTTCGGCGGATCCGGGAAATTTGCGACCGCTACGGCGTCCTACTGGTGCTTGACGAGGTGATGTGCGGGATGGGTCGAACGGGCACCCTGTTCGCCTGCGAGGAGGACGACGTCCGACCCGACATGATCCTCATCGCCAAAGGTCTCGGAGCCGGCTACCAGCCCATCGGCGCCATGCTGGTCTCGGAAGAAATCCACGCCACCGTTGCCGGAGGGTCTGGCTTTTTCCAGCACGGCCACACCTACATGGGCCATCCGAGCGCATGTGCGGGCGGCGTCGCCGTCCTCAACGCCATCGAAGAGCGCAACCTTCTGGCCAACGTGAACGCCATGGGCGCGCGCCTGCGCGAGGGGCTTGAGGCGCGCTTCGGCCAGCACCCCAACGTGGGCGACATTCGCGGGCTCGGTCTCTTTCTCGGCATCGAACTGGTGGCGGATCGCAACACCAAGGCGCCGCTGCCGCGCGAGAACAAAACCCATGCAAAGATCAAAAAGGCCGCCTTTGCCAGAGACCTGATGGTCTATCCCATGGGCGGCACCATCGACGGCGCCAACGGCGACCACATTCTCATTGCTCCTCCGTTTATTGCCACCGAGAAGGACATCGATACGATCCTGGAACGCCTCGACGAAGCCGTCGCCGAAGTGCTGCCGGGGCGTTGATCATGGCAAAGACCGTCGACCTCAACTGCGACTGCGGCGAGAGCTTTGGTGACTGGCCCATGGGCAATGACGCCGAGATCCTCAAAATCGTCACCAGCGCCAACATTGCCTGCGGCTTCCACGCCAGCGATCCCGACAACATGGCCGAGACCATACGCCTTGCGGCGCAGAACGGTGTCGCCATCGGCGCCCACCCTGGCTTTGACGACAAGAAAGGGTTTGGCCGCCGCGTCATCCCCATGGCCCCGGCCGAGATCACGCGGATGGTCGCCTACCAGATCGGTGCGATGGCCGCGATGGCGGCGCTTGCCGGTGAACGGGTCACCTATGTGAAAGCCCACGGCGCCCTTTCCAACCACGCCAGCGCCCACCGGGAGGTGGCCGACGCGGTGGCGGCCGCCGTAAAGGGCGTGGATCCGAGTCTGACGCTCCTGGCGGTGGCCACGACCGAGCTGGAGCGGGCCGGCCACCACGCCGGGCTTCCCGTGGCGGCGGAAATTTTCGCCGACCGCATGTATGAGCCCGATGGCCAGTTGGTCTCGCGCAAAAAGCCCAATGCCATGGTGCACGATCCCCAGGAGGCCGCGTCGCGGGTGGTGGAGATGGTGACCGACGGGGTGCTTTTGGCGAACGACGGCTCGCGGCTCCCCACAAAGGTGGATTCCATCTGTGTCCACGGGGATGGCCCGGAGGCCCTTCCCATTGCCCGCGCCGTGCGTGACGGGCTGGAGGAGGCCGGCATCGCCATCGCCCCGTTCGCGGCGCATCGATGAGCCTTTTGGAGGGCGCTGTCCTTCGCGACAGCGGTGAAAGCGCCTTCGTGATCGAGTTCGGCGACACCATCGACCCGGCCGCAGGTCGCGCCGTGGCTCGGGTGGCGGCAGCCTTCGATGGCATCGCGCCCCAAGGCCTCATCGAGGTGGTTCCCACGTTCCGTTCGTTGCTTGTCATCTTCGACCCTGATGCCACGAACCGCGAGCAACTCATCGCAGCGCTCGACGAGGACGCGGGCGCGGAAACCGCCCTCCCCGAGCCGGCGCGCTGGCGGCTCCCCGTTGCGATGGAGGGCGAGGCGGCCGAAGACATTGAAGCGGCGGCGGACGGCCTTGCCCTCTCGCCCGAGGAGCTGCGCGAAAAATTCCTTGCCGGCACCTATCAGGTGGGGATGTACGGCTTTGCGCCAGGCTTTGCCTATCTGTCCGGTGTGGCCCCTGCGCTCGCGATCCCGCGCCGGCCGTCGCCGCGCCCACCAATGCCCACCGGGAGCGTCATTCTGGCTGGCGGGATGGCGGCGCTAACGTCGGTTTCCATGCCCACGGGATGGTACGTGATCGGCCGCACCGCCATCACTCTCTTTCGACCCGATGCGGACCGGATGGTGCCCTTTTCCGTGGGAGACAGCATTCGCTTCGAACCCATGACGCTCGCTGAGTGCGAACGCCTGTCACGCACCGAGGACGGCGGGGTTCGGCGCGAGGCATGACGGGTGCACGCCTCACCGTCGAGGGCGAGACGCGGCTCCTCACCGTCCAGGACCGTGGCCGGCAGGGTGCGATGCGCTATGGCGTGTCCGCTTCCGGACCGATGGATTGGGTGCGGTTTTCCCATGCCCTTTCGCTGGCGGGCGGGGGCGGTGTGGCAGCGTTCGAGCTAAGCTTGGCCGGGGGAACCTTTCGCGCCGAGGGGCGCGTGGTGGTGGGCGTTGCGGGCCCGGGCTTTCTGGCAAGGATCGGTGAACGGCCCGGCGCGTTCGATCCCCCATTCCGCGCCACCTTGGAAGACGGGGAGCGGCTGGTCGTCCAGCCTGGGCGCCAGGGCATGTGGGCCTACGTGGCCGTGAACGGGATCGACTTTGGCAGGCCAGTCCTCGGTTCCTTCGCCACGAACGCGCGAACCGGCCTTGGAGCGCGGGATTTTCTTGGCGGCTTTCCGGTGGCCGAAGCGGCTGCGGCGGAGCGCGACGCGCCACCCTACGAAGCGCTCGACATTTCGTTGCCGACAAGCCCGATAGGCCTCCTTCCCGGTCCCCAACATCACCTCTTCGAACAGGCAGTGCGGGACGCTTTTGCGGCGACCCCCTACCGGCTTACCGACCAAGTGGATCGCATGGGCTATCGGCTGGAAGGAACGCCTCTAAAGGCAAAGACCCACGACATCATCTCGGACGGCATTGTGGAAGGCGCCATCCAGGTGCCGGGAAACGGGCAACCCATTGTCCTGTGCGCCGACCGAGCGCCCACGGGGGGCTATCCCAAGATCGCGGTGGTGGCGAGCGCGGACCTTCCCCATTTGACCCAGGCCCGCCCGGGCGCCGAACTTCGCTTTGCCTGGATTAGCCTAAAGGAGGCGGCGCGGCGTCGGCGCGCCTTGGTGGAGACCCTGCGCCAGCCATCGGAGCCGCGGGTTCGCGATGAGTTCCCGGCGGAATTTTTGGCGGGCCAGAACCTCGTCGGCGGCGTTGTCTCCGCCACCGCCAACGCCACTCTGACTGATCGGGGCGAAAAGCCCGCGCAGTGAGAAATGCCTCGCCTACACCTCCCTGAGGCGGCTCCATGGACGCACCGCAACGCCGTGGGTGGTCTTTCGCCAGTGGTGGGGGCGGCGCACCAGATCGTAAACGGCAATCACCGCCGCAAACCCCATGAGCACCCAGTAGATGGGAAACCATAGGACAGCCCAAGGACTTACCGCACGGCCAGCGCGACCGCGCACACTGGCGGCGCCGAGGGCAAAATTTACGCCGTAGCTCAGGAACGCTGCAGCCACCTGCGGCCCGATGA
>JBCCYN010000215.1:0-5220 GCA_039189655.1 Pseudomonadota bacterium
AGCGCCTGATGCATCAAGGGACGCTTCGCTCTTCGCCCTTGACCCATCAGGCGCTGCCCGGGCTCAAAAAAGTGTCGGCTCCGGAAGAACGTCGCTTTTTGGTGTCCCACCAAAAGAACAGACCGGGATGGGTGGCGCAACGGTGGGAGTTCTTGCTGCTTGCTAGCCTGAACAACGGTGATGGCTTTCACGCGCGTCAAGGACCGTCGGCTTTGACCGCGAGGGCATGGACAGGACCGGCAAGCTCTTCCTTCAAAGTCTCATTAACTAGTCTGTGGCGTTCAACTCGGCTTTTGCCGCCGAACTCGTCCGCGACGATTGTAACGCGAAAGTGGGTCTCGCCCTCGGGACGTGCGCCCACATGGCCGGCGTGAAGGTGGGACTCATCCACAACGCTCAAGGATTGCGGCGAGAAACGCGCAGCGAGCTTATCTTCGATGATTTCTCTGACCGTTGGCATGGTGCTCCCGGGATGGCTTGCAGTTCTGGGCCGTGTGGTAAACAGTCCGTAGCATGGCGGTGGGCATGCTGCATTTGCCTTCCCCGTCGACGGTCGCGGGAGTGCCAACTCGACCGCACCGGTGGGCTCGACGGGAACCGGTCAGAAGAGAGGTCGCTGGGACCGCCGTAGTTGCGTGATTGCGAAAGTGGAGGGGTAATGCAGCGGAATCGGATCGGCAAAAGGCTTGTGAAATTCGCAGCTGGCGCGACCTTCTTTGTCGCGTCAGCGCTGGTGGGCCCCCAAGGTGTTCGGGCCGAGGTGGGAGCCTACCTCCTGTTTGATATGTCGGACGGAACGGTAATCGCAAAGCACCGTGCCTCCACCCCCTGGTACCCCGCGTCCCTCACAAAGCTCATGACCGCCTACGTCACCTTCCAGAGCGTGGAGGACGGGGCGCTGAAAATGACGTCACCGGTCAAGATTTCCGCCCAGGCGCGCCAGCAGCCCCCGAGCAAAATGGGATTTCCACTGGGCACCGTCATCACAGTGGAAACCGCGCTGCGGATCATTTTGACGAAGTCTGCAAACGACGTGTCCCTGGCGCTTGCGGAAGCTGTGGGCGGGACTTCGGCAAATTTCATGGCGCAGATGAATGATGCCGCAGCATCACTGGGCATGGATTCCAGCTACTTCGACAATCCTCACGGCTTGCCCAACGCCAAACAAGTGACCACCGCGCGGGATATGGCGGTGTTAATGAGAGCTCTGGCGGAGGATTTTCCAAACTACGCGGACTTTTTCGACATGGGCGGCGTCCGCCTCGGCCAGCGCACGCTGCGTAACCACAATCGGCTTATCCGGCAGTTTCGCGGTGCCGACGGCATGAAGACGGGTTTTATCTGCGCGTCCGGGTTCAATCTTGCCGCCACTGCCACGCGCGGGCAGGTGCGCCTCGGGGCCGTGGTGCTCGGCGGCGTGACGTCTCGGGAGCGTGACGAAAGGACCGCTGAACTCCTCGCCAAGGGTTTTGAGGCGGTGGAGAACGGTGGCGCGGTGGCCCTCAATGGTTTCGGCAAGCTCCACACACCCGTCGCCCTTGCCCCGGTGGTGGGACGGCGCAGCACCCGCGGCAAGGTGAAGTTGCTCCCCGCCGCCAGCGAAGAAACGGTGGATCTCAGGCCCGTTGTGTGCGGCGCCAAACGGCGTGTGACGCGCTATGACGCAGGCGTTGTGGCTGACTTTGATGAGTTCTTGAAAATGCGCCAAGCGGCCCGAGGCTGGGAGGCGGAACGGGAACGGCGCCGACGGAAGCAGGCTGAGGTGCTCGCCGCGCCACGCCAGGTGGTGGTACGCCGGGCAAAGGCTGAGCTGAAGCCGATGATGCCTGCCCACGGCGTCCTTCGCGCGCTGGGCGAGGCCGACCTTATCCCCGCGGGCTGGTCAAGCGACGTGGCGGTGGTCTTTCCCCAAAAGCACCCCACGCGCAAAACGCGCCCACCGGTCATTCTGGCCGCCGCCGAGTTTGCGCCGGAGGACTGGATCCCATCGGCAATGCGTCCCCCGCCGAACCCACTGACACGGGCCGGACTGCGCAATGATTTGCCGCCTGAGCCGCCGCGGCTCCCGTTCTCCTATCTTGAGCCGAGCGTTGCCAAAGCGCCAATCCCCATCAAGATCGGCGGCGCAGACACGGCCCGGCCCAAGCCCCTATCCGGCGCGGTCATCGGCGGCGGTCCTCCACCGCTCCCTAGATCAAGGCCTGAGCTAGACCTTAGCCCATCGGACGATGGCACGGAGGGCTCAGAACCTGAGCTGGCTCTCAGCCAACCGGCAGAACGGCCGCCCCAAGGGACGCCTACGCCGCCAGCCCAGAGCGCGCCGGAAAGAAACTGACCGCAGCAATTTCTCTCTAAAGTTGTATTACTCGCCCAAATGGTGTATCTTCGGCGCGTTGCGAGGGAAGCTTTGAATGCCTGCAATCGCGAAAACGCCTAACCCAGAGGCTGTTGCAAGCCGGGCGAACCCGCGCCCCACCCCCTTGCGTCCGCCTGGGGGTGACCGTCCTGGAGTATCCGGCTGCCGCCGGTCGCGAAGGCAGGACGCGTTTCGCTTCGGTGTCGGCGCGGAAAAGGCCGTCGCCGCCTTCCTCCATGCGGGCGAATACAAAATCATCGCGTCGCGGTCGCGGCTAGGCGGCTATGAGGTGGACCTCATTGCTGCGCGAGACGACATGGTGGCGTTTGTGGAGGTGAAGGGGCGGAAAAACCTCTGGGATGGGTTGGGAGCGGTCACGGCGCAGAAGATTCGGCATCTTTCGCGGGCTGCCGACCAATGGCTCGGCCGCAACGAGGCTTACGCCAATTGCACCATAAGGTTTGATATTGCGCTTGTGGGGGCGAACGGTCGCATCGAGCATTTGGAGAACGCCTTCGAATACGTGGAGGCTGGCGATTTTGTCGCCTAGAGCCGCCCCGACCCGACCCGGAATGAGGCTGGAGACCAGCTTTGTGGGAGAAAGTGGCTCGCCCCTCAAAGCGAATAGCAGTGGGCTTCAGGCCGGCTTTTTGCGGTCAGCCTGGCTTTTTTGACGGAATGGCGCCGCATAGGGACCGCTTGCGCCCAAGTTCCTTTCTGCGGGGTGGCGCCGCTGCACGTGTTCCCGAGCCACGATTTCTCCCTCCTGGCGCGGACATGATGAAAAACTTGCAAAGGGATTGCTCTATCTGGTCAAACAGCTGGGGGCGAGGCGACCTCGCATCCGTTTGCCCATTGGCCTATGTTTCAGGCGGGAGAGCAGTGGGGGAAGCGCGGCGGAGCGTTCTTCCATGGCGATTTGTTGAGGGCGGGGACGCCAACGCTGGTGTGCGGCAGTTGGCGCGTTCTCGAGGAGGGGGTGTGCTGGGGGCATGGTAACCGTCGTCGACCGCCTGAGCCAAAACGCTCAGCGCCCGGACAAAGAGCGCCACCCGGAAAAGGCTCACAGGGCCGAATCACCGGTGCTGCGCAAACCCGATTGGATCCGGGTCAAGGCGCCCAACTCTCCGGTTTGGCGAGAGACTCGAGATCTTGTGCGGGAAAACCGACTGGTGACGGTCTGCGAGGAGGCGGGCTGCCCCAACATCGGCGAGTGCTGGTCGAAACGCCACGCCACGTTCATGATCATGGGCGACACGTGCACCCGCGCCTGCGCGTTTTGCAACGTTCGCACCGGCCGTCCCAAACCCCTTGACCCGGACGAACCGCGACGGGTGGCCCATGCCGTCCAAACCCTTGCCTTGGAGCACGTGGTCGTCACGTCGGTGGATCGGGACGATCTCGACGACGGCGGTGCCCACCATATGGCGGCGACCATTCGCGCAATTCGCTCAGCGTCCCCCGACACCACGATCGAGGTTCTGACGCCCGATTTCTTGCGCAAGCCCGGCGCCCTGGAAACCGTCGTCGATGCGCGGCCTGACGTCTTCAACCACAACCTCGAGACAGTGCCGTCCCTTTACCTCGCGGTTCGCCCGGGGGCGCGCTACTACCATTCTGTGCGCCTGTTAGATCAAGTAAAAATGCTTGACCCGACCATTTTTACGAAGTCCGGGATCATGGTCGGGCTCGGTGAGACTCGTAACGAGGTGTTGCAGTTGATGGATGATCTGCGGGCGGCAGACATCGACTTCCTGACGATTGGTCAGTACTTGCAGCCGACGCGAAAGCACCATCCGG
Organism: Pseudomonadota bacterium; assembly: GCA_039189655.1. Taxonomy (GTDB): domain Bacteria; phylum Pseudomonadota; class Alphaproteobacteria; order Rhizobiales; family Amorphaceae; genus Acuticoccus. Next base: position 4,157 of record JBCCYN010000215.1, read on the forward strand.
TGGCTGAGTACATTACGCCCAAGGCGTTCTCCGCCTACCAGACCATCGCCTACGCCAAAGGTTTTTTGATGGTGTCGGCGTCGCCACTCACGCGCTCGTCCTACCACGCCGGCGATGATTTTGCCCGTCTGCGAGCGGCCCGCGCGGCAAAGTCCGCATCCTCCGCAAGGTCCGATGCCGCAATTTGAGACGACCCGCCGCGTATCGCATAGCGCCAGCGACATGTTCGACCTTGTGGCGGACGTAAAGTCCTATCCGCGCTTTGTGCCGCTGTGCAAAGCGCTGACCGTGCGTCGGCGGGACAGTCTTCCAGACGGGCGGGAGGTGCTCGTGGCGGACATGACTGTCGCTTACAAATTCATCAGAGAGAATTTTACCTCGCGGGTGGTTCTCAACCGCGAACTGAACGTCATCGATGTGGAATACCTGGATGGGCCGTTCAGGGAAATGAAGAACAGCTGGCGCTTCGAACCGATGGACGAAAGCACCACCACCGTCCACTTCGATATTCGCTACGAATTCAAGAGCCGAACCTTAGCGACAGTGATGGGCTCCGTCTTTGATCGTGCGTTCCGCACCTTTGCGAAAGCCTTTGAAGAACGCGCCGACAAGGTCTACGGGACGCCCTCCGCAGCGTAGGGTCTCAATCCATTCAAGATTGAGAAGGAACGCGGCGAACACCTAAGGCTGCGGGAGACATGAGCTTTTTTGCGGGGGGTCTGTCGCAGCGTTCGGGGTTGCGGCAGACGTTCTTGGGATGGCGGGATGCCATCTCGATGCGCCATCGCGTCTCGGCGCGGCGCGTACGGTGTTGAATGGTTGTCCTGCGACTGAGTAGGCCGAGCCCGCGGCCCTCGCTCTTAGATGTGAACGCTATGAACCTTGTTCGCGCCAGCCAGCGGCAAGAACGCCCACCTTTGCGCCACCCATCCCGGTCAGTTCTTTTGGTGGGACACCAAAAAGCGACGTTCTTCCGGAGCCAACACCTTTTCAAGCCCGCGCAGGGCCTGATGGGTCAAGGGCAAAGAGCGAAGCGTCCCTTGAGGCATCTGGCCCTGCGCGGG
>JBCCYN010000216.1:0-5186 GCA_039189655.1 Pseudomonadota bacterium
CCGGTACCAATCACCTCATCACCCTCGATATCGGCGGCACCAGCGCCGACATCGGGATCGTGCGAGGGGGACGACTGGCTGAAGCCGATTCCCGCAGCGCCAGCATCGCTGGGTTTCCGGTCATGCTGCCGATGATCGACATTCACACCATCGGCGCTGGCGGCGGATCCATCGCCAGGATTGACCGGGGCGGGGCGTTTCGCGTCGGCCCGGAAAGCGCGGGCGCAGACCCTGGCCCTGCGGCCTATGGCAAAGGGGGCGACAAACCCACCGTAACTGACGCCAACCTTGTCCTGGGCCGTCTCGTCGCAGCGAACTTTTTGGGCGGCGGGATGACCCTCGATGCTGCTGCATCGGCCCTCGCTATCGAGGCCCTTGCCCAAAACCTCGGCCGCTCCTCTGAGGAAACGGCCGAGGGCGCACTCACGGTCCTCAATGCCAACATGGCTAATGCCATCCGCTCGCGCACCGTCCAAAAGGGGATCGATCCGCGCGACTTTACCCTGTGCGGCTTTGGCGGCGCCGGGCCTCTCCACGCGGCGGAGGTGGCAGGCATGCTGGGCGTGGAGCGGGTGCTGATCCCGCCCCATCCAGGCATCACATCGGCCATCGGCCTCCTCACCGCCGACCTTGAGTACCACGCGTTGCGCACGGCATTTGCGGTAAAGGGCCATCTGGACCCACAACAGCTCACCGGCCTCTTCGACGACATGGCGACAGAGCTATCGGCTATCTTTGACGGCGACGGTGTTGGCGCCGAAAAGGTGAGTCTCTTGCGCTCCGGCGATCTGCGCTATGTGGGCCAAGGCTATGAACTCAAAATCGATTTTCCAGACGGGCCCCTCGACGAGGGCGCATTGGAAGCGGTGTGGCAGGCATTCCATGAGCGTCACCGGGATGAGTACGGCCATGCCTTCACCGAAAGCCCCATCGAAATCGTAACAGTTCGCCTGCGCGGCATCGGCGCGGTGGATAAGCTCCAAGCCCCTCCGCCGGCCGAGACCACCGGCGAAGCGAACCAGGTGGGCTCAGGCCGCTGCGTCTTTCGTGTCGCCGAAGTTCTGAAGGATTTTGACACACCCTATTTTGAGCGGGCGAGCCTCCCGGCCGACCGGTCCTACGAAGGCCCCGCCATACTCCTTCAAACCGACAGCACGACGGTGGTGCCGCCCGGTTGGACTTTCCGATCCGACGTGGCGGGGAATTTGCACCTCACGCGCACTCCCACCGCGAAACATGCATCGGGCAAGGAAGGAAACACCCCATGAGCCTTGCCGCCAAAACCCCCGAGGCCAGCCCGCGCACTCGAGTCGATCCGTTCCTCGCCGCCGTGATCCACGGCGCGCTTGAAAACATCGCCCTTGAGATGGGCCACAAGCTGATGCGCATGAGCTACTCCAGCATCATCCGCGAGAGCGAGGATTTTGGTACCGCACTCACCGACGCCACCGGCCGTCAGCTTTGCGAGTGCACCATGAGCACGCCACTGCAATCGGGACCCATCCCTGGCTACGTGCGCGGCATCCTCGCCGAGCTCGAGGCCCGCGGCGACACCGTGGCCGAGGGCGACGTCTTCATGCACAACGACCCCTATGCCGGGGCGTCCCACGGGCCGGACGTGGGCTTTGCCGTCCCCATCTTCCACCAGGGCGAGCTGGCGGGATTTTCCGTCACCACCGCCCACCACCTGGATGTGGGTGCGCTCACTCCTGGAAGCTGCGGTATTGTCGATGCCATCGATACCTACGCCGAAGGGCTCCAGTTCAAGGCCGTGCGTGTCTACGAGGCCGGCCGCAAGGTGGAGCCGGTGTGGCAGATCCTGCGCAGCAACATCCGCATTGCCGCGCTCGTGGTGGGCGATATGGAAGCGCAGGTGGCTGCCGCGCGCATCGGCGCTGCCCGGTACTCGGCGCTCCTAGACCAGTACGGCCTCGACACCGTCACCGCCGCCTACGAAGACCTTCTGGACTATTCCGAGACTCTGATGCGCGAGGCAATCGAGGCGGTGCCGGATGGCCGCTACAACGCGCGCACATTCATCGACGGGTTTCTCGACAGCGACGACCCCGCCCTCAAGGCGCTTCCCATCGAGGTGACGCTCACCGTGAGCGGCTCCGACATCCTGGTGGACCTTACCGGCACTGCGCCCCAGACCAGCCACAAGCCCATCAATATGCCGCTGGTGGGGACGGTGGACTGCGCCGTCTGGCTGACGCTGCGTTCGATCCTCCTCGACAGCGACACTTTTGGGCCGATCCCTCAAAACAGCGGCCTCACTCGCCCCATCACCATCCACGCGCCCAAGGGCTGCTTGGCGAACCCCATCTTTCCGGCGCCGGTCATTGCTCGCTTTTGCCCCGGCAATCAGCTGGCCGACACGGTGATGAAAGCAATGGCCCAGGCCGTTCCAGAGAAGGTGAGCGCCGGCATCGGCAATCTGCGCGTGATGGCCTTCAGCGGCGTTTCTGGCGGCGCACCCTGGGTGCACATGGAGATCATGGAAGGCGCCTATGGGGGACGCTGCGAAAAGGACGGGATGGATGCGGTGGATACGCTCTATGCCAACACCCGAAACAACCCTATCGAAGACATTGAGTCCCACCTGCCGCTGCGCGTCTTGAACTATGAGCTGCGGCCCGATCCCGCCGGCTCTGGTGCCACCCGGGGCGGTATCGGCTCCATCCGCTCGTTTCAATTCCTGGAGGACGGAGCGGTGTCCATCGAAGGCGATGGCCAGGGGTTTCGGCCTTGGGGACTTGCGGGCGGTGACGAGGGCTTACCGGCCCGCATTGAGCTGCGCGAAGCGTCCGGTGCGGTCCAAAACCTGCCTTCCAAAATCCCCTATCGGCAGCTTGGAAAGGGCGACACTCTCGTCGCCTACGGCCCCTGCGGCGGCGGCTACGGCCGGCCCATGGACCGCGCCCCAGCCAGTGTTTTGGACGATTTTTGGGATGGCCTCCTGACCGCCGAAGCCGCAAAGCGAGACTATGGCGTGATTATCAAGGATGGCCGCGTTGATGAGGACGCGACGCGCACGGTCCGCGCGCCCCTTCGCTGAACCCCGCGACCCGCCGACTTAGGCGGCGGCTATCCGGGCGATCACCGGCACGTGGTCGGAGGCCTTTTCCCAGCCCCGCGCCTCAGTGAGGATGTCTGCCGTGACGCGGGACGCCACCGGAGGCGAGGCCCAGATGTGATCGAGGCGACGGCCTCGATTAGAGCCGGGCCAGGTTTTGTTGCGGTAGCTCCACCAGGTGAAGATGGGTTCCGGCTCGGGGCGGTCCCGGCGCACCACGTCCACCCATTTGCCCGCCTTGCGCGCCTTTTCCAGGCGTTCGGTTTCCTGGGGGGTGTGGCTCACCACATCGAGGAGCTGGCGGTGGGACCACACATCGCTCTCGTAGGGGGCGACGTTAAAATCGCCGGTGAGCAGCGAGGCCTCCTTGGCGGCCTTGCGCCCCCAGGGCAAAAGCCCGTCGAGGAAGGCAAGTTTGTCTTTGAATTTGTCGTTGATCTTAGGATCGGGCTCATCGCCGCCGGAGGGAATGTAAAGCGAGTGCAGGCGAATGGGGCCGCCAAAGTCCACCACGGCCGACACATGGCGGGGCTGATCCACCCCGCCGATGATGTCGATGGAAGCGTCCAACAGCGGGTGCTTTGACAGCACCGCAACGCCGTGATGCCCGCCGCGCCCGTTCAGCTCAATGTGCTTGTAGCCGCGCCGACGCATGGTGGTGAGCGGGAACGACCCGTTCTCGCAGCGGGTTTCCTGCAGGAGAACGACGTCGGGCTTCGCCTTGCGCACCATTTTGGCGAAGGTGTCGATGCGCGCCCTGATGGAATTGATGTTCCACGTCACCACGACGAGGGTTTTTTTGTCTTCGGTCATGGGTTCTGCCGCAATCGGATGGTGTCTGCCCGGGCGATGGTGGCGGCCGCGGAGCGCGCATGGAGCGCCTCCACCATGCGCCCGTCAAGGGTGGCAACGCCCGCGCCGCTAGCTTCCGCCGCTTTTACCGCCGCCACCACGCGGCGCGCCTCCTTCACCTCCTCGTCGGAGGGGCTGAAGGCCACGTTCACCGGTTCGATCTGGCGCGGGTGGATCACTGTCTTTCCGGCCATGCCCAGCGCCCGCCCGGCTGCTGCCTCCCGGGTGAGGCCGTCGGCGTCGTCCAGATGGTTAAACACCCCGTCGATGGCATCAATCCCCGCTGCTCGGGCCGCCAACACGCATCTTTGCAACGAAAATGAAAGCTCTTGCCGGTTCGCACCGGGGGTGACCCCCAGCTCTGCGGCAAGGTCATTGGTGCCCAATATCAGTGCGGCGGGGCCCGTCGCCGCCGCGGCCATGGCGATGGGGGCCGCGTTGAGGACACCCTCCGGCGTCTCGATCATGGGCCAAACCGCGTGTCCCGTTGCGTGGGCCGCCTTTTCCACATCCGCGGCGCAGCGCACCTTTGGTAGCACGATGGCATCAAGGTCTGCGGCGCGTGCGACAGCAACATCCAATTCGTACCAGGGCGTTGCCTGGGGATTGATGCGCAGCGTCACGTCCTTGCCGGCATCCTCCAGCAGGAGTTTTGAAGCCGCTTGGCGAGCATCGTCCTTGCCCGCCGGCGCTACAGCATCTTCAAGGTCGATGATAAAGCCGTCAGCCGGCAGCGTCGCAGCCTTTTGCAGGGCGCGGGGTTTGTCGGCGGGGAGATAAAGAATGGTGCGACGAAGGCGGATCATCACGCATCGAACTGCTTTGGCGCCCTTCGTCCTGCTATTCTCTCCGGCCGAAAGTCAATATGGGAGCATATCCGTTGAGCCGCACCGTCGTTGCAATCTCGTCCTTTGTTATGCGTGGCACCGTCGGGCTGCGAGCGGCTGTCTTTGCCCTGGAACGCCGCGGCGCGACGGTGTGGGCAGCGCCGACGGTGATCCTCCCCTGGCACCCGGGGCTAGGCCCGTCCACCCGGGCGGCCGTGGACCCGCTCCCAAAGCAGCTGGACGAACTTGCCGCCCACGCTGGCGCGGTGGATCTGGTGCTTACGGGCTATTTCGCCTCTGCGGCGCAGGTGGACGCTGCCGCGCGGTTCATCAAGGCCGTGCGCGAAACGCGGCGGGATGCGCTTGTGGTGGTTGACCCGGTCACAGGGGATGAAAATGGCCGCTACGTTCCCGACGCCGTGGCCGAGGCG
>JBCCYN010000217.1:0-5164 GCA_039189655.1 Pseudomonadota bacterium
AGTCTCGGGTGACGATGGCGGCAAGGCGCTCTTCGCTCCAGCCCTCGGTGCCCGCAGGCCGCATGGGCACCACCAGATAGCGCACCTCGGCGGTGGAATCCCAGACTTTGATCTGTGTGCCTTGGGGCAGGGAAACGCCGAAATCATCAAGGACGCTGCGGGGGTCCGATACCGCCTTGGCGCGATAGGGCATCGATTTATACCAGACAGGCGGAAGCCCGAGTACCGCCCACGGATAGCACGAGCACAGCGTGCAAACCACCATGTGGTGGACGTCCGGCGTGCATTGGAGCGCCACCATATGCTCGCCCTGCCGGCCAGTGTAACCGAGGTCTGCAATGGCCGCGGTGGCATCCTTGAACAACCACGCCGCGTACTCCTCGTCCGTCCACGCACGTGCCACGACTTTCGCGCCGTTCTGCGGTCCCACCTCGTGCCCATAAAGCGTCAAGAGCTCGTCGATGGCAGCCGGATCCACATAGCCCTTGGAGACAAGCAAGGATTGAAGTGCCCGCACGCGGGCATCCATGTTCGAAAGGTGGGAATGATTGTGATCGTGGGGGCCAGGCTCGTCCGGATCAGTGCTCATGCGGCGCGCTCTTCCATGCCGGCAGCATGGCCATTCACCGCCTCCGCAAACGCATCGAAGACCGCCCGCGAGGCCGGATCTGAAGCCACCAGATGTTCCGGATGCCATTGAACACCTAGGGCAAACGCCTGGGCGCCCTCAATGGAGATTGCCTCCACCACTCCATCGGCCGCGCTGGCCTCGACCCGGGCGCGAGGGGCGAGCCGATCAACGGCCTGCTGGTGGACTGAATTCACCGCAATGGACGCATCGTTGAAGACCTCCGCAAGGATGCCGCCGGGGGCGATGGTCACTTGGTGACGCAGCCCGAAGCGCTCATCGAGATCGCGGTGAGGCTCTGTCCAGTGCTCGCCGAGGTTCTCCTGCCGATGGATAGCGCCACGAAGCGTACCGCCAAAGGCGACATTCAACTCCTGGATGCCCCGGCAGATGGCAAACAGCGGTATGCCCCGGGCCACGGCCTCTCGAATGAGCGGCAAAACGATCCGGTCGCGATCACGGTCGAACGGAGCGGCGGCTTCGGTCTCCGGGGCGCCGTAAAGGGGCGGGTGCACGTTGGAGCGTGCGCCGGTCACAAGAACTCCGTCGGCGGCATCGAGAAGCGGCGACGGGTCGATGGGGGCGGCGATGGTGGGGAGTTGGACCGGCAACAACCCCACGAGTGCCAGCGCTTCGCAATACGAAGCGGGCGTCGCGCTAAACTTCATAAAACTATGGTCAATCAGATCGCCGGTGACGACCACCATGGGTTTTGACAAGCGCTCTTCTCCAACGGCTACGTTGAGATGGCCAGTCTAACCGGTGTCCGCACAGCGGCCAACGCCAATAATACGGCAGGACGGACCGAAAATCTGACACAAAAACGCATGATTTACGGGCCAAGCCTTGTTTAGCCGCAGGCTGCCAGTCTACACACCGCTCCAATACCGGCTTTGAGCCGGACCAACCGTAACTAGGGAGTACCTCATGGATCGCCGTGCGTTTTTGAAGTCGACGGCTGTGGGCGCCGCCGCCGCGGGCGCGACCACCCTTGCAGCACCAGCCATTGCGCAAGGCCGGCAAGAGTGGAAGATGGTCACCACTTGGCCGAAGAATTTTCCAGGTCTTGGGACCGGTGCCCAGCGCCTGGCCGACCGCATTACCGCGCTGACCGATGGCCGCCTCACGGTCAAACTGTTCGCCGGCGGCGAGCTGGTGCCACCTTTTGAGAGTTTTGACGCGGTCGCCAACGGCACGGCGGACATGTACCACGGCGCAGACTACTACTGGCAGGGCAAGCACCCGGCCTTCGCCTTCTTCACCGCTGTTCCCATGGGTTTTACGGCGGCCGAGATCAACGCCTGGGTGATGCACGGTGGCGGTCAGGCCCTGTGGGACGAGTTGGCGGGCGGCTTCGGCGTAAAATGCTTCCCGGCCGGCAATACGGGCGTCCAAATGGGCGGTTGGTTTGCCAAGGAAATCAACTCCCTTGAAGATTTAAAGGGCCTCAAGTTCCGCATGCCCGGCCTCGGCGGCGAAGTGTTGCGTCAGCTGGGCGTCAACGTGGTCGCGTTGCCCGGCGGCGAAATCTTCCAGGCTCTCCAGTCGGGTGCCATCGATGGCACGGAGTGGGTCGGCCCCTGGAACGATCTGGCGTTCGGCTTTTATCGGGTCGTGAACAACTACTACTACCCCGGCTTCCACGAGCCCGGCGCGATGCTTGCTGCAGGTGTCAACAAGGCAAAATTCGACGCGCTGCAAGCGGCTGACAAGGCGGCCGTCGAAAACGCGTGCCTTGCCGAGAACGACTACATGTACGCCGAGTTTATGGCCAAGAACGGCTCCGCCCTCGAAGCCCTCGTCAATAAGCACGGCGTGATCCTGCGCGAGTTCCCCGACGCCGTGTTCAGCGGTTTCGCGGAAGCGTCCGCCGACGTGGTCAACGCCGTGGGCGACCATGACGACCTCGGCAAGCGGGTCCTTGCCAGCTTCACCAAGGCCCGTGCCGACTACGCCAACTGGACCAGAATTTCCGAGCAGGCGTACTCGGACGAACGCACACGTACGCTCGACATCGGCGGCTAGTCGGGCTTTTTCGCCCCTTGCCCCTTGCCCCCCGACGCGAGGGCGGCCACCCTGGCCGCCCCGCCTTGGAGGTGCCTAGCTGGCTGTCATGAACCTACTTGTTGCCGCCATCGACAACACAAACCGCTTTATCGGCAAAGCTGTGGCTTGGCTGTTGTTGCTGATGGTGATCGTCCAGTTCGGCGTGGTGGTCGCCCGCTATGTGTTCGGCGTCGGCAATCTGTGGGCCCAAGAATCGATTATCTATATGCACGGCACACTCTTCATGTTGGCGGCGGCCTATACGCTGTCCGATGAAGGCCACGTGCGGGTCGACATCTTCTACCGCACCGCCTCGCCCGGCTACCAGGCAGCCGTCAACTTGTTCGGTGCCATCTTCCTGCTGATCCCGGTGGCGATCACAATCACATGGACCAGCTGGAGCTACGTCGCCTCGTCCTGGCGCATCTTTGAAAGTTCTCGGGAAGCATCGGGTATTCCCGCCGTCTTCCTGCTCAAGACGGCAATTCCCGTCTTTGGCATCCTCGTCGCAGCCCAGGGCGTGGTCATGGTGTTGCGATCGCTGCTTTTCCTGTCCGGGCGCGGCACACCGCCCGTCGTCGCCGACCACTGAGCGCTGGGCCATGGGCGATCTTGCCAGCATCCTAGACATCTTAATGTTCGCAACGGTCATCGTTCTCCTGCTGACCGGATTTCCCGTTGCCTTCACCCTCGCCGGCACCGGCCTTATTTTTGCGCTGGTCGGGAATGTGTTGGGCGTCTTCGACTTTGCCTTCGTGAACGCGCTCCCCCAGCGCATCTTCGGCACGATGACCAACGAAGTTCTCATCGCCGTGCCGCTCTTCGTCTTCATGGGCGTTCTTTTGGAGCGCAGCAAAGTCGCTGAAGAACTCCTGGAAACCATGGGGCAACTCTTCGGTCCCATGCGCGGCGGCGTCGGCATTGCTGTGTGCGTGGTGGGTGCGCTGCTGGCCGCCTCCACAGGGATCGTGGGCGCCACCGTGGTCACCATGGGCCTCCTCTCGCTGCCGACGATGCTGCGCTACGGCTACGCCCCGTCCCTCGCGTCAGGCACCATTGCCGCGTCCGGCACCCTCGGCCAGATCATCCCACCGTCCATCGTCCTTGTAATCCTCGGCGACCAGATCTCCAACGCCTACCAAGAATCCCAACGCGTCCTTCAGGAAGAAGCGTGGGCAAAGGGCGACTTTTCCTTCGTCCCCGGCCCGCCGGTTTCCGTGGGTGACTTGTTCGCCGGCGCCTTGATCCCCGGTCTTTTGCTGGTGGGAGCCTATATTCTTTACACGGCGGTGGTGGCGTTCGTGCGTCCACACGTGGCGCCCCCCGTGCCGCGCGATCCCAACAGACCCCTCACCTTGTTCCGCGTCATGCACGCGCTGGTGCCGCCCATCGTCCTGATCATCGCAGTGCTCGGTTCTATCCTCGCCGGGGTAGCGACGCCCACCGAAGCGGCCGCCGTCGGTGGGATTGGCGCGATCCTTCTGGCGGGCTTTCGCCTCAATGAAGCAAAGCCGTTCTTCATCTACGCGGCGACGCTATCCCTCATCGCCGTGCTCACTTTGACCGGCGCTATGGACCTTCGCATCTCGCGCAACGAGATTCCCGAAGGCGACCAAATCGGCATCTATGCCGCCGCCGTCTTTGTGGCGATCGTCGCGCTCGGCGTCCTAGTATCTCTTTACCGTATCGCCCGGGCGCACGTGCTCGTTTCGGTGCTTCAGTCCACCACCAAAATCACTTGCATGGTCTTCGTCATCCTCATCGGCGCGGCGCTTTTCAGCCTTGTCTTCCGGGGCCTTGGGGGCGAAGAGCTGGTGGAAGAAGCGCTTTCGGGCCTCCCGGGTGGTGCGTTGGGCGCCATCGTCGCGGTGATGCTCATGATGTTCATCCTTGGCTTCTTCCTGGACTTTTTGGAGATCGTCTTCGTCGTCGTCCCGCTCGTCGCCCCCTTCCTGTTGATGCTGGAAATGCCGGATGGCTCCACCATGAGCCCGGTCTGGCTCGGCATCATGATGGCGGTGAACCTACAAACCTCTTTCCTCACGCCTCCGTTCGGATTTGCACTCTTTTATCTGCGCGGCGTCGCTCCACCCGAGGTGCGCACCACCGCCATTTATCGGGGCATCATCCCCTTCGTGATCATCCAGATCGCGATGCTGGTGGCCCTTTGGTATGCGCCGACGCTGGCCACCTGGCTGCCCCAGGTCATTTACGGTCCTTAGGTATGACGTCGTAGTAGTCTTCGGGGCGGCTTGTTTCAAAATTGACCTTTTTTATTAACCCCCGTACGTTGATGCCCTCGCCAATATTTCCGTTGTCAAAATGATACTTTGAACAGGAGAGTTGTCTCCCGCCATCCGCCGCTCCAGTCGCTCCCATGCGTACTTTGCCACCGCATCGACCGGTTGAGCGACGGTCGTCACAGGGCGCCGCCTGGCGGTCATCCAAAGGGAATCGTGGAAGCCCACCAACAATACATCGTCAGGCGTG
>JBCCYN010000218.1:0-5154 GCA_039189655.1 Pseudomonadota bacterium
AGTTTTTCGATGGGAAAGTTCGACCCGTAGAGGCAGCGGTCCGCGCCAAAAAGGCCGAGCGCCTCGCCTGCGACCCAAGCCACATGGGATGGATCGTTCTGGTGCAAGATTTCAGGGCTTGGCACCTTCCTGCACCAGAACGATCCATCCCATGTGGCTTGGGTCGCAGGCGAGGCGCTCGGCCTTTTTGGCGCGGACCGCTGCCTCTACGGGTCGAACTTTCCCATCGAAAAACTCTGGACCGACTACCGGTCTTTGTTCGGTGCCGTGACGGACGCACTGGGCGACCGCTCCGAGGTTGAGCGCGCCGCCGTGCTGGGCGGCACCGCCGCGCGGGTCTATGGGCTGACGCCACCCTAACCCAAGCGCGCGGGGCGACGACGAGGGTGTGAGGCTCACCGTATCTCGCTGCTGGTGCGCGCCCGCCAGATATGCCATGCGTCGTGGCGTGGCCCCAGGCGCTGCAAGTCGCCGGCCGAAGGCCCGCCCAAAAACCGACGAAAACCGTTGAACGCAACCGAACCGGACATAAACCCGCGCACCGTTCTTGCCGTGGCGCCCATGATGGACTGGACCGACCGTCATTGCCGGCTGTTCCATCGCAGGCTCAATCCGGCCGTGCGGCTTTTCAGCGAAATGGTCACTGCAAAGGCCGTACTTTTCGGGGATCGCGAGCGTTTACTGGGGTTTTCGCCCCAGGAGCAACCGGTGGTGCTTCAACTGGGGGGCAGCGATCCCGCAGAACTTTCCCAGGCGGCGACCATCGCCGCCCAGTGGGGCTACGACGAGATCAACCTCAACGTCGGTTGTCCGTCCGATCGCGTCCAGGGCGGGCGGTTCGGTGCCTGCCTCATGCGCGAGCCTCGCCTTGTGGGGGACTGCCTTGCGGCCATGGGCGAGTGCGGCCGTCCTGTAAGTCTCAAGTGCCGCATCGGGGTGGACGACCAGGACCGGGAAGCCGCCCTCGACGCGGTGGCCGATGAGGCGGTGCGCGCCGACGTCGCCGCCATCTGGGTTCACGCGCGCAAGGCTTGGCTCAGCGGCCTTTCGCCGGCGCAAAACCGCGATGTACCGCCCCTCGACTACGACCGGGTGTTCCGCCTCAAGGCTCGCATTGGCCGGTTCGTGGGCATCAATGGCGGCATTTCAACCGCCCCAGAGGTGCGCGCCATGACAGAGCGCGTGGACGGCGTGATGATCGGCCGGGCTGCCTATCAGCGGCCGGGTATTTTGGCCGAACTCGCCGGCCACACGGGTGAAGCCCACAGGCAGCATCGCCTCGCCGTCGCCCGGGAGATGGTGCCCTACGCCGCCCATTGGATCGAGCGCGGCGGCCGGCTGTCCAATGTGGCAAAGCATATGCTCGGCCTCTTCCATGGCGAGCCCGGCGCCCGGGCCTGGCGGCGCACCTTGACCGTCGCGGGCCAGGCGCCCGGCGCCAGTGCCGACCTCCTCAGCGACGCCATCGATGCGGTGGAGCGCGCCGGCGAAGCGGCGAAGGGCGACGTGTCCGCCGCCGCATGAGCTCCCCAGTGTCGGCGTTTTTCAGCGCCCTTACCTTTTTCTCGCGATTTCCCGTGCCGGCGGCCCTCGCCCGAGTTCCCCTCGTCGAGGCCGCAGCTATGGCGCCCCTCGCCGGCGTTTTGATCGCGCTTCCGGGGGCCGTCCTCCTCTACCTTGCCGCGCAGCTCGGCGCGTCGCCCATCCTCGCCGCCAGCATTGGAACCGTTGCCGTAATCATAGTGACGGGCGCGCTCCATGAGGATGGCCTTGCCGACTGCGCGGACGGTTTTTGGGGCGGGGCCTCGCCGGAGCGGCGCCTCGAAATCATGCGCGATAGCCGCATTGGGACGTTTGGCGTCCTGGCGCTGGTGGCGGCCGTGCTTCTCAAGGTGGGAGCCCTCCAAACGGCCATTGCAGAAAGCCCGCTCAGGGGTGCCCTCACCCTCATGGCGGCGGCAATCGCGGCGCGGGCCGTGGCGCTCTACCCCTGGGTGGGGCTGCTCCCGGCCCGCGCCGACGGTCTCGCGGTCGCCGTCGGGCGCCCGTCGGTGAGGGCGTTTCGCAAGGCTTTGATCTACGGGCTGGTGGCGACCCTGGTGCTGGTTGCGTGGTGGGCCCCCATCGGTGTGATCCTGGCCGCTATCGCCGCCGCCGCGGTGGCCAAAGGCTGCGCGAGCCTTGCGCAGAGCAAGGTGGGCGGGCACACAGGCGACGTGATCGGCGCCTGTGTGGTCCTTGCCGACCTTTCTTATGTGCTCGCGCTCACTATTTGGACGGTGTGATGTCTTGCCCCATACCCGCTCGCGCGGTCCGTGCTGCGCGCCTTGCGATCATCGCCCTTGCCGCGCTCCTTTCAGCAGCGCTGCCGGCGCTCGCCCAATCGCCGCAACTGGTGGACCCGGACAACACCTGGCCCCAGGCAACAAAACTCATCATTCTCCTGGCGGTCGTGGTGCTGTTGTTTTTCGCCGGTCAGCGCGTGCGCCTTCCAGAAATTCTGCGCTCGGCGGTGATCTGGGCGGGAGCGCTGGCGGGCCTCGTCATCATTTACACCTACCGGGTGCCGCTCGAAAATGCCGGCCGGGAGTTCGTTTCGGTCCTCGTTCCGGGCGCGGCCATCAGCCAGGGCGAGGACGTGATCGTCCGTCGGCGCTGGGGTGGCCATTTTATGCTGAATGGCGAGGTGGACGGGGCGCCCATCGAATTTTTGTTCGATACCGGCGCAAGCATGGTCGTTCTTGCCGACAGGGATGCCCGGCGGGCGGGCTTTGACCCAGAAAACCTTTCTTACCGTATTCCCGTCACCACCGCCGCCGGCATGACCAATGTGGCCCCCGTGCGCCTTGCGGAAATCAACATCGGCGGGATCAGCGTTTCTGGCGTGCGCGCTGCCATTGCCAAACCCGGCGACCTCGAAACGAGCCTTCTGGGGATGTCGTTCCTCAACCGGCTGCAGGGCTATGAGGTGAGCCGGGATCGGTTGGTTCTCAAACCGTGAGCCTTGCCGATACCGAGCGGCCCCTTGAGGATTTCCGCGCCCTTGCCCACGTGCCGCTGCCCGATCGATCCGAAGCGTTGGAGGCGACCGCGGCGCGAGAAAGCCAGCTCATCAAGCCCCCCGGCGCCTTGGGCCGGCTTGAGGAGATCGCCGCCTTCCTGACCGCGGTGACCGGCAAGGCGCCCCCGGCGGTGGAGTGGCCACGCATCGTCGTCTTTGCCTCAAGCCACGGGGTCGCGGCGGAGGGCGTTTCCGCGTACCCGTCCAGCGTCAACGCCGAAATGCTCAAGGCGTTTGGCGCCGGCAAAGCCGCCATAAACCAGCTCTGCGCCGCCCACGGCATCGGCCTTTCTGCGTTCGATCTGGCGGTGGACGTCCCCTCCGGAAACATCTTGGTGGAGGACGCCTTTGAGAGCGACCGCGCCCTTGCCGCAACCATGGCGTTCGGCCTTGAAGCCATTGCCGGCGGTGTGGATCTTCTGGGCCTTGGCGAAATGGGGATCGGCAACACCACCATCGCGGCGGCGCTGAACCTTGCCCTCCACGGCGGCGACGCGGCCCATTGGGTGGGGGCGGGCACCGGCGTTGCGGGCGAGGTCTATGCCAAAAAGGTTCGCGTGGTGGAGGGCGCTGTGGCCCGCATCGAAGGGGAGCGGGACCCGCTCACGATTTTGATGCGGCTGGGCGGTCGGGACGTGGCGGCCATGGTGGGGGCCATTTTGGCGGCGCGCACCCAGGGCGTTCCCGTGGTGATCGACGGCTATGTGGCGACCGCTGCCGCCGGGGTTGTCCACGCCATGGCGCCCGAAGCCATAAGCCACTGCCTTTTTGGTCATTTGTCGGCGGAGGCCGGCCATCCGCGCGCGCTCAAAGCCCTCGGCGTAGAACCGCTCCTTGATCTTAAAATGCGCCTCGGCGAAGGCACCGGCGCTGCGCTCGCCATGGGTATCGTCAAAGCGGCTGCGGCCTGTCACGCCGGCATGGCCACATTCGCGGAGGCCGGCATCGACGGCAAAGCGTGAGCGCCACCGCCCGCCCAGCTCTGCGGCCCGTGGTGTCGAAAATCAGGGCCTGCACTGTGTGTCGCGACGCGCCGGCGGGGCCTGAACTGCCGCACCCGCCACGCCCCATTTTCCAGATTTCCAAAACCGCCACGGTGGCCATTTGCAGCCAGGCGCCCGGCAACCGCGCCCACGTCGCCGGCAAACCTTTTTATGATCCCTCCGGTGTGCGCCTGCGGGACTGGCTCAACCTCGACGAAGCCACCTTCTATGACGCCAGGCGCGTTGCCATCATTCCCATGGGGTTCTGTTTTCCAGGCTACGACAAGCACGGGGGCGACCTGCCGCCACGCAAGGAGTGCGTTGCCACCTGGCACGATCAGCTCTTTTCGGCGCTGCCGAGGCTGCGGCTGCGGCTTTGCATCGGCAAATATTCTCTCGCCTATCATCTGCCTGAAACGAGGCACCAGTCGCTCACCGACACAGTGAAGGATTGGCGCGGCATTTTGGAGCGTACCGAGCCGCACCCGGTGATGGCGCTCCCCCATCCCTCCTGGCGCAACAACCACTGGCTCCACAAAAACCCGTGGTTTGAAACCGAGCTTTTGCCCGTCCTGCGCGCCCGGGTCGCAGCCGCCGTGATCTGACAAACCGGCGGCGCGCACCAGATGGCGCTGTCGTGGAGGAAACTATGTTCTTAATCTACGGTGGAACGGGCGCCATCGGCAGCGCCGTTGCCCGCAGCCTTATCGGTGCCGGCCATCGGTGCCATCTGGTGGGGCGCGATGGGCGCAAATTGGAAGACCTGGCCATGAGTCTGGGCGCTGACTTTACCGTCGGCGACGTCACCGATCCGGCCCTCTTCGAAAAGGCGAGCGCCGCCAGCGCCACCGATGGCCACCTTTCAGGGCTCGTCTACGCGGTGGGCAATATCCGCCTCAAACCCTTTCACCGGCTCTCGCGCGAAGAAGTCCTGGAAGACTTTTCCCTCAACGCCCTTGGCGCCCTCGAGGCGGTCAAAGCCGCGCGGGGACCACTGACGGCGGGCAAAGGCTCCGTGCTCCTCTTTTCCACCGTCGCCGTCGGTCAGGGGTTTTCCAATCACGCCAGCGTCGCCATGGCCAAGGGGGCCGTGGAAGCGCTCACCCGCAC
>JBCCYN010000219.1:0-5113 GCA_039189655.1 Pseudomonadota bacterium
GTCACCGGCGATCTATTGGCCCACTGCATCGACACGGCCATGTGGCTCAACGGGCCCATCTCATCGGTCTGCGGCATGACCGAAACCTTCATCAAGGAGCGGCCCCACGCGGTGAAGGGCGGGATGGCCCCGGTGGGCATCGACGATGCGGCCATTTTCATGGCGCGGTTCCAAAACGGATCCCTCGCGCACTTTGAGGCGACCCGCTACGCCCGCGGGCACAAGGCGCTCTACACCTTCGAAATCAACGGTGAGCACGCCTCGATCCTATGGGATCTCCACGATCTCAACCGCCTGTCGTATTTCGACCATCGCGACGCCGGGGAAACCCGCGGGTGGCGCTCCATCCACGTCACGGATGGCGATCACCCCTACATGGACAAGTGGTGGGTGCCCGGCCTCATCATCGGCTACGAGCACACCTTTACCCATCAAATAGCCGACTTCGTGATGGGCCTTGAAACGGGCAAACCTGCCGGCCCCACCTTCCGCGATGCCCTCGCCACCGACCGGGTTACGGATGCGGTCCTAAAATCCGCCGAAACACGCGCCTGGCAGGACATTGCCCCGTGAGCCCACCAGCGCTCAGCCTCCAGGGGATCGTAAAGCGCTACGGTGATGTGGTGGCCCTCGACGGCCTTTCGTTCGATGCGGCGGCGGGGCGGTTCTTTGCGCTCTTCGGGCCCAGCGGAGTGGGCAAGACGACCACGCTGAGGGCCATTGCAGGGCTCGCCGCACCGGACGCCGGCACCATCCACATCGAGGGGCGGGACGTTACCCACGCCGCCATTCGCGGCCGCGGCGTGGCGATGGTGTTTCAGTCCTTCGCCCTTTATCCGCACCTGACGGTCGCGCAAAACTTCGCCTATCCGCTGCGCGAAGCCGGTGTCGGCAGTGCGGAAATCAAGAGTAGGGTGGGCGAAACTGCGGAGATGCTTCGCCTCACCCATAGGCTGGGGCAAAAACCCGGAACGCTGTCGGGCGGCGAGCAACAGCGCACCGCTCTCGGTCGTGCCCTCATCGGCCGCCCTCGCCTCCTCCTTCTGGATGAACCTCTCACCAACCTTGACGCAAAACTGCGCCACGACATGCGCGCTGAGCTCAAGCGCCTCCACCGCCAGTTCGGCATGACCATCGTCTACGCCACGCCCGACGAACTCGAAGCCCTTTCCATGGGCGAGGAAATTGCCGTGATGGAGGCGGGACGGGTGGTGCAGCTGGGCACTCCCGACACGCTCTATGACGCGCCGGCCAACATCTATGTGGCGTCGAAGATCGGCTCTCCGCACATGAACTTGACCCCCGCGCGGGTGGCGTCGGAAGGCCACGTGGAGACCGGCTTTGGCACCCTTGCCGTCCCCCACCGAGGCTTGGCGCCCGGCGCATCCCTCACCCTTGGGCTGCGGCCCACCGACATTGCCATCGCCGAGGACGGTGCTGCGGATCTGGAGGCCAAGGTCCACCTTCTGGAACCGCTCGGCGACGTTACTTTGGTGCAGCTTGAAACCAATGGGCCCACGCTCCGGGCGCTCTTCCCGGAAGCGCGCACCGCTTCCGTCAATGTCGGCGATGTTTTGCCGCTGCGCTTTGACAGTGAACGGGCTTACCTTTTTGACGAAACGGACGGTAAGGCAATCGCCCGAGCCGCCGCATGAAGCGATAACAACAACGTGGAGGATACGATATGACGAAACGGATGCCCCTGCGCTCTCTTCTGGGAGCGGCGGCCATCGGCGCGATGACCTTCGGGACAACGCCGGCCATGTCCGAAGAGGTGGTGCTGAACATGGCTGTGCCGGACTGGCCGCCAACCCGCATCATGAAGGATCTCTTCGACAAGCACTACACACCGCCTTCGGGTAACGAAGTTAAGCTTGAAGTCGACTTCATTCCATGGCCGGATTACTACACCCGCCTCAACGCTTCGCTCACCTCCGGCGAAGAACTCTACAACATGGCGGTCTCGGACAGCCAATGGCTCGGCGCCTTCATCGAGGGTGGATACTACCGTCAAATCAACGATCTGATTGATGCCGACCCAGAGCTCAAGGCGACCCTGGCGGACATGCACCCGGCGCCGCTCCAGGCCTATGCCACGTATCCCTATAAGTCCGAAAATTACTTCGGCTTTCCGCAGATGCCGGATATTCTGGTCACCTACGCGCGCACCGATGTCCTTTGCCATGCAGATGAGCAGGCGGCCTTCCAAGAAAAGTACGGCGAAAAGCTGCCCTGTACGCCAGAAGAACTCGACCAGATGGACTGGGAGATGTTTGGCAAAATCGGCGAGTTCTTCCAGCGCAAGCAAGGCGACATGCTCGCTGGCGAGCCCGCTGAGGATGACTTTTACGGGATCGCTTACCAGGCGGGTAAGGGCTACGACTTCTCGTCCATGCAGATCAACGGCTTCCTCTGGCAGCATGGGGCAAACATTTGGGATGAAACCCAAATTCCCGATGGACAAGCTGTCGGTGTCGTGAATTCGCCCGAAGCGGTCAAAGCGTTCGAGCACTACTTGTCGCTGCTGGGTTACATGCCGCCCATCGTGAAAACGGGCTCCATGGACATCTTTAAGACCGACGAGCTCTTCCGCGAAGGCAAGGTGGCGCTCAACGTCAACTGGATCGGTTTTGCGGAAAGCGCCATCAACCCTGAAACCTCAAAGGTGGCTGATGTTGTGGCGTTCGCCAACATGCCAGGATTGAAGGACGACAGCGGTGAAATCGTTCGCTGGTCCAACATCGGCGGTCAGCCGTTCGTTCTGATGAACTGGAACTCGGACCAGGAAAACACCGAAGCCGTCGATTTCGTGAAGTGGTGGCTATCACCGGAAGTCCAGCACATGTTTGCCTCCCAAGGCGGGCAGAGCGCCATCAAGTCGGTCTACAACGATCCGAAGTATGTGGACTATCGGCCGTGGAACCGCACTTGGGCGTCGGGCCTCGATTGGCAAAAGGACGTTTGGCACATCCCGCAATTCTTCGAGCTGCTGGTGCAACAACAAGAACAGTACGACCTCGCCATCACAGGTCAGCAGGATGCAAAGACAACCCTCGATAACATTGCTGATTTCCAGCAAGAACTTCTCGAGGACTCTGGGCTGATCCAGTAATCCTCAGCTGAAAAGGAGGCTCTTGGGCCGATGACCACCGCGACCATCGGGGCACCGGCCCAAGAGCGCCCCAACTATCTACGCTGGGGCAACTGGCGCCTCGCTTTACTGGTGGCGATTGGCGTCAACGTATTGGCGGTGGTGGCGTTTCCGCCGGAAGTGGGTGTCTGGGTCGCGCTCGCAGGATGGCTGCTGTTCGCGATCTCTTCGGTGGTCAACGCATGGGGGCGCTACACCGGGGGCTTATTGGTGGCGCCGGCCATCGCGGTCTTGTTCATCATGAACATCTTTCCGCTCCTCTGGTCGCTCGGCTTATCCTTCTACGCCTATCGCGCGGACCGGCAAACGCTGCGCTTCAAAGGCCTCGATAACTACGCGGACGTCCTCACTGATGCCACAGTATGGGATCGGCTGACGACCACAGGCCTTATCGTGGTCCTCACCGTCTCGGCGCAAATGATCATCGGATTCTTTCTCGCGCTCTTATTTGCCAAGCAATTTCCCTTGCGAAAATACTTACTTATCCTCGTGCTGACACCGATGATGCTCGCCTTCGTCGCTGTGGGCGCCTTTTTCCGCTACTACTACGATCCCACTTTCGGACTGGTCAGTCAGTTTGCAAATCTCTTCTACGACGAGCCGTTCGTCCTCATTTCTTCGCGCGCCGGGGCGGTGGCTGCCATCGTTATCGCCGATGCGTGGATGTGGTCGCCCTTCGTTATGCTGCTGGTCTTGGCAGGCCTCGTGAGTGTTCCAAAACACCTTTATGAGGCTGCAGCCATCGACCGTGCGCCCGCCTGGCGACGCTTTAAGGACATCACCTTCCCGTACATCAAAGGCCTTCTTCTCCTCGCCCTCCTCTTTCGCAGCATTGAGGCATTCAAGCTCTTCGACCTGGTGTTCATCCTGACCGACGGGGGCCAAGGGACAGAGACTATCGCGCTTTACGTCTACCGGCAGGCGATCCAGTTCAACAAGACATCGGACAGCGCCGCCATGTCTTACATCTTGCTGTTTACGGTGATCGTCCTCACAAACCTTTATCTTTACCTCGCCAATCGTAGATCGAAGGAGGCGCCGGCATGAGCGCGTTCAAGCGTCTTTTCGCCCGGCGCGAGGCCGTGGACGAAGCCGGCTGGGGTCGCACTTTGTTCGCCGCTGTGGTGAGCTTCATCTACTTCTTCCCGGTCCTGATGATCATCCTCACGGCCTTTAAAGAGTACAACGACGCCCTCGCTGTTCCCGTAAAACTGTTCCCCACGTCGCTGGGCGGGCTGATCAACGAAGCCTACGTCTTCGCCCCCACATTCGACAATTTCGTATCTGTCTTTTTCCGCTCCTACTCTGCAGGCAGCGAAGCGCAGCAAACTGGTTTTGCTCTTTACTTTTTCAATTCGGTTTTCATCGCCGGAGCGTCGGTTTTGCTTGCGCTTATCATTGGAACCCTTGCCGCGTTCGGTTTCTCGCGGCATCCGCTGAAGGGCAACGACACCTACCTCTTCATCATTTTGACGACCCGCATGCTGCCGGCCATTGTCGTCATTATTCCGGTGATGCTGATGTTCCGCGTCACAGGGCTTGCCGGTAGTTACTTTGGCATCATCATGCTCTACACGGCATTCAACCTGCCGTTCACCATCTGGATGATGAAGAGTTTCTTCGACGAATTATCACCGGACGTCGAAGACGCGGCCCGCATCGATGGCTCCAGCGATCGCAAGGTTTTCTTCAAGGTTTGTATGCCCCAAGTGGTGGCGGGGCTCGCAGCCACCGCCGTCTTTGGCCTTATCCTCACCTGGAACGAGTTCTTGTTCGCGCTCCTCCTCACCGGCGGCCAAACCCGTACGGTCCCGGTCGCCATGTCCCAGACCATCGGCGGCGATATCGGCGTGCGCTGGGGGCTTCTGGCGGCCATCGAAACTCTGTTCCTGATCCCCGTCATCTTGGTTACGTTCTTTCTGCAAAACCATCTCTTGCGAGGCGTCACCTTCGGGACGGTGA
>JBCCYN010000220.1:0-5053 GCA_039189655.1 Pseudomonadota bacterium
ATGAAGGCTTGCTTGTCGCCGACGCCGGCCCCGTCGAGGTTGAACTCCTGCATGTCGAAGACATCGATGGCAAAATTGTCTTTCTCAGCGCCCGCCGTCTTCACGAGGCCGAAGAAGAACTTGCCATGGAAAACGCCGATTTCCGCCACCGGTCCTGGCGGGCCGGCCGCGCTGATCGCTCCATGAAGCGGCTCGATGGCCTGCCAAAGGAACGGGTTGCACCAACCGCCGATCTCTTTGAACGGGCCGTCGAGGTATGCCGCCACATCTTCGCTGCTCATGGCAAAGCCCTTGCTGCGGGCCGGCGACGGTTTCGCATCCACGATGCGTACGCGGCGAGCGCGTCCTGGTCGGCCGGGGTCAAGAGGTTTGTCTCCAGCTTCACCACCGGCCCCTCGGGCATGGGATCGCCCCCAAAATAGCGTTTATAGTGTTTTTCGCCGGCCGCTTCCGCGGCGTCGATCGCAGCGCAATGAAGTGAGAGTGCAGCGTCTTTGTCGATCAGATCGAAATCCTTCAAATCGTCGTCGAACTTGAGACGGCCCATTTCGAGCGCGCGAATAAGTGGGAAGCGTTCAAGCGGCATTCCAATGCGTTCGGTCATCTCGTCAAGGCCCAGGAGCAGGGCGTGGCCCTTGACCGTCAGCCGCTTGCTCGCCCTGGATCCACCGAACTTGCAAACCTCTGTGGCCGCCTCGTCATCGAGGATGAACGACAAAAGCCGGCGCAAAAAGTTCGGGCCCCGCTGGTACTTTATGACCACCAGCTGTTCGACTGAACCGCTTCGGCGAATGGCCCGAAGGCCCTGAAACAGCGCAGCCGACCAGCTGCGGCGGGAAGCCACGTAGGTCTCGAACGGACCCCGCAATTCGCCCACCTTCGCCGACTGCAGATACATGGATGTGAAGAAGTCATCGACGCGACGAAGCACGAGAACCACCCGCACCGGGGATGATTGCGCCAACGCTTCGACAAATTTTAAGAACGTCTCGCGCCGGGGGCCGACGATGACGTTGGTGAAGGCCTCGCTGGAGACGATGGTGTGTCGCGCTTTCGTCTCGCGCATGTGGGCCATTAACGCGCTCGCGCTGGGTCCATCGGCCGCTCGACGCTCCAACAGTTCAGCCGGCAAAAGGTGATGGGCGATGCCTTCCCGGTTGCGCAGGATGTCCAGGTAGTCGATGCCGCGCTCGGAAAGGTCCGGTGCGGCCTTCGTGAGGACCCGCTGGGCGGCAGTGGTTGCCGTTTTGGGAAGCCCCACGTGTAGCGTCAGCACGAAGAAAGAAGCCTTTCGCCACGAGACGCGATGGTCCCGCGGCGCCAGTGGAAGGCGCAACGCAAGGGTGTTTGGCGCCCTTTTGTCTTCCAAGCCATTCGTTTCGTCTCGACCTTTGCCGAAGGGGCCTTTTGCTCGAGGACTAGCATCGTCTCCATCCCCGCGCACCCGCCCCCGAAGGCAGATCCACCGCCAACCCAAGATTTTGGGGCTCGCGAGGAGGCCAAAACCCTCCGGCGGCGAATGTCGCGTTAGGTTGGCGCGGGGAGGCCCACCGCGCGCCGCGCCTCCTCGGTCCGCAACGAAAAGTCCGCGCCAAGATGGGCGTCGCTCGCCTCGGTGCAAAGATATTCCATCGCTTGCGCCACCCACAGCGGCGGAATGTGAACGGATGGGTCAAGCTGGCTTACCGGATTGATGCCTGAAGCTTTGATCGCCACTTGCATTTCGGTTGCCACGGTGCCGGGGCTGAGGCCCACCACCCGGATCCCCGCGTCTCCATACTCTTTGTGGACGCAACGGGTCAGCGAGAGGACGGCGGCTTTGGTGGAGCAGTACTGGCTCCAGCCCTCAAGGGCGCTCACGGCCGCGCCCGAGCTGATATTGATGATGGTGCCGCCACCGGTCTCCAGCATCTTTGGGATCGCGCAGCGCAGACCGTAGTAGACGCCTTTCAAGTTGATATCGACCACTTCAGCCCACGCCTTCGGATCGCTATCGGCAAGGCGGGCGATGGGCTCCAGCACTCCGGCGTTGTTGATGAGCACGTCCAGGCGGCCGAACCGCTCTGTGGCCGTATCCAAGAAGCTTTTTACCTCCTCGAAGCTCGCCACATCGCAACCAACGGCGTAGGCGGTGCCGCCGGCCGCTGTGATTTCGTCCGCAATGGCTTTGACGCGCTCGGTTGAGCGGGCGCTCAGCACCACCCGGGCGCCTTTTTCCGCAAAATAGCGCGCCGCCGCCTCGCCAATCCCCCGGCTTGCGCCGGTTATCGCCACAGTCTTGTTCGCCCAATCGACCATCGAATGCTCCGCTTCGCCACAAACTCGTGCGCGATTGTTTTGGCCACGCCCCAGGTCTGGCGCCTAACGCGGCCGATACCCCAACACGCCCATCAAGGCGTCCACCATAGGGCGCTGAATGCGCGAGCCGTGCACCGCCTCCAAGTTAAAATAGTCCCTGCCGTCGTTAAGGGCGATGTGGTTGGAAAACGAACAGTCATTGTTGCTGCGGGTCACCTGCTCGTGGACGACGTTGAGGCCGGCGCCCAATAGCTTGTTGCGCAAGGAGAGGGCCTTGCGATCCTGGTCGATGGGTCTGGTTCCCGCTATGAAAACCAAGTGGTCCGGGTCCGAGAGCGGGCCAGAGGCGCGGTATCCGGTCAATTTTGCAGTGTTTACGTTGGCGGTAATTCCGCCGCCGCGGGTGTTGTTGTGGATGGAAAAGACCCGCTTCGCACCGCGGAACAGCCCTTCCACGAAGCGGGTGTATTTTGGCGTCGCCTGGCGCATCCGGCATGTGGCTGCTTCTCGCCGGCTTTGTGCAAAATGCCGGTTGGGGTCGACACCGGCATAGGTGCGCGTCTCCGGGCCATCCACGGCCACCAAACGCCCGCCGTAGCGGCTGATGGCGTAAAGCGCTGCGTCAAAAGCCGTATCTTCGTCATCATGGGGCATGTACCAAACAGGGCCGCGGCGGCCGCTATCGACGATGACGAACCGCCAGTCGATGCCCCCCTCTGAAAACCGCTCCCTGGTGACGCAAAGCCGGTTTTGGGCGATGTCCGCGCTGTGCCGGCGGACGTCCCGGTCGTCCACACTGGCCGGATCGAGGCACTTTCCGCCGCCCCGCCGCCGGAAACGGTCCAAGAATGCGAGCTGGGTGTGAATCCCGTTGCTGGCCGCTTGGGCGGATGTCACCGTCGGCATTACCCCAGCCGCAAGGGCAAGGAACAGCGCCGCCGCGAGGCCCAATTTCAACGAAACCGATGCGATCATCGCTCATCCATGCGCCTATCACCGCTCCCGTTGACGTCCTCGGATCCAGATAAGCGGGCGAGCGCGCAACATCCAGGCAATTGGAAGCCTGAAGACGATAGGCACCATCCAGGCAACCTCAGTTTTGGGGAACGCTCGTCCTGGCCGACCAATTTGTGCGCGCTAGCTCCCTGTCCATCGGGCCAAAAAAAGGCAACCTTTTGAGCGACGACGACCTTTCCACGCGCAGGCGCGCCCTGAAAGCCCAGCTCGATGCCAAAGAGGTCGCGAGCGAAAAAGAGGCTGCGCGCGGCCCCAGCGCCATGGCCGGCTACGCCGTCGCGTTTCGCCTTTCGACGGAATTTGTCAGCGCGATCCTGGTGGGCCTCGCCATCGGATTCGGGCTTGACTATGCGCTCGGCACCACACCTTGGCTGATGATCTTGTTCCTGATGTTGGGCTTTGCGGCCGGTGTGCTCAACGTTTTGCGCTCGGCGGGCTTGATTCAGCCGCCGCAAGCCGGCAAGAGACCGCCGGAGCACGGTAAAGAACCGGGCACGACCCCCTAGCGCGGCATTCCCGTCCGCGTCGCAGTCAACGAACCGCAGGATTTCATGGCGACTAAAGAAGGCGGCGGTCTGGACCCCATTCACCAGTTCGAGGTGAAGTCCATCATCCCCATTGATGTGGGCGGGCTCGACCTGTCGTTCACCAACGTGTCGCTTTTCATGGCGGTGACGGTGGCGTGCGTGGTGGCGCTGATGGCGATCCCCACCTCCAAGCGCGCCCTGGTTCCGAGCCGATGGCAGAACGTCGCGGAGATGGGCTACGAGTTCGTGGGCAACATGCTGCGCGATTCGGCCGGTTCGCAGGGCATGCGCTTCTTCCCCCTCGTGTTTGCACTCTTCATGTTCATCCTGATTGCGAACATGCTGGGGATGTTCCCCTACTTCTACACCGTCACCAGTCAGCTGGTGGTCACGCTAACCCTTGCGCTCATCGTGTTCCTGACGGTCATCATTGCCGGCTTCCGGATGCACGGGCTCTCGTTCCTAAAGCTTTTCGTGCCGTCGGGAGTGCCGGGCTACATTCTGCCGCTGGTCACCGCCATCGAGATTATCTCGTTCCTGTCGCGCCCGGTGAGCCACTCGGTCCGGCTTTTCGCAAACATGCTCGCCGGTCACATCACGCTCAAGGTTTTCGCCGCCTTCGTGGTCTCCCTTGGAACCCTCGGTACCGTCGGGGTGATTGGCGCGATCTTGCCCCTCTTCATGACCATCGCCATCACAGCGCTTGAATTCCTCGTCGCGGCGCTGCAGGCGTATGTCTTCGCGATTTTGACGTGCATTTATCTCAACGATGCACTCCACCCTCACCACTGACGTTTTCGCGCGAACACAACAACAGCGCATTCTTTGAAGGAGCCTTCCCATGGAAGCAGATGCTGCCAAGTTCATCGGTGCCGGCCTGGCGACCATCGGCCTTGCGGGTGCCGGTATCGGCGTCGGCAACCTTTTCGGCCAGTTCCTCTCCGGTGCGCTGCGCAACCCGTCGGCCGCTGACGGTCAGTTTGCCCGCCTGATCTTCGGCTTCGCGGTGACTGAAGCTCTCGGCATCTTCTCGCTGCTGATCGCGCTTCTTCTGCTCTTCGCCGTCTAACGCTCAGCGCGAAAACACCGCGATGGCGAACGAAAACACAGCTGCGGATGCTGCCGAAGCCGCCGGCGAAGGGGCGAAAGAGATCAATCTGCCCGGAACCGCAGCGGGCGAGGTCCAGGTCCCGATCCAGCATAGTGGGGGG
>JBCCYN010000221.1:0-5038 GCA_039189655.1 Pseudomonadota bacterium
CCACGTGGTTGGTCCCCAGGAGGGCATTGCGCTCCCGGGCCTTTTCATTGTCTGCGGCGACAGCCACACCGCCACCCAAGGGGCGTTAGGCGCCTACGCCATGGGGATCGGCGCCACCGAAGTGAGCCACGTTCTGGCCACCCAGACCCTTTGGCAGACCAAGCCCAAATCCATGCGCATCAGCGTTGAAGGCGCGCTTCCGCCGGGAGTCAGCGCCAAGGACATGATCTTGACGATCATCGCGACCATCGGCGCGGATGGGGCCGCAGGCCACGCAGTAGAATATGCAGGGAGCGCGGTGCGGGCGCTTCCCATGGAGGGGCGGTTCACGCTCTGCAACATGACCATTGAAGCCGGTGGGCGATGCGGCATGGTCGCCCCCGACGACACCACCATCGGCTATGTCAGGGGTCGAGCCTACGCTCCGGAAAATTTCGATGAAGCGGCCGACGCGTGGTTGGCGCTTCCCACCGAGGATGGTGCCGTCTTCGATCGCGACGTGGTGCTCCAGGCCGAGGACATTGCGCCCAGCGTCACCTGGGGGACGAGCCCGGAAGATGCTCTCCCGGTCACCGCCGCCTGCCCTGCCCCTGGAGACCACCCTGCGCGTCAGGATCACATCCGCGAAGCCCTCGACTACATGGCGCTTACACCCGGCACACACCTCAGCGGCCTGACCATCGACCGAGTGTTCATCGGCTCCTGCACCAATTCGCGGCTCGATGATTTGCGCGCCGCGGCCCGGGTCCTTCGGGGACGCACCGCCAAGGTTCCCGGGATCGTCTCACCAGGCTCTGCGCAGATAAAATGGCAAGCGGAAGCCGAAGGGCTCGACGCCGTCTTCCGCGAGGCCGGCCTTGAGTGGCGCGAAGCAGGCTGTTCCATGTGCGTCGGTATGAACGGGGACCGGGGCGCACCGGGCGAGCGAGTCGCCTCCTCCACCAACCGCAATTTTCGCGGCCGGCAGGGAAAGGGCGTGCGCACCCATCTGATGAGCCCCGAGATGGTCGCCGCCGCCGCCGTTGCCGGCGCCATCACCGATGTACGGCCGCTCCTCAAAGATCGCCGATGACGGCCTTTTCATGCCTTCAGAGCCGGGTCGTGCCGCTAGGCCTCGACAACGTGGACACCGACCAGATTTGCCCGGCGCGCTTCATGAAGCGGCGGCGGCAGGAGGGCTACGGCGACGCTTTCCTCCACGACCTGCGCTTTGAGGACGACGGGACTCCTCGAGATAATCCCGTGGATGCCGCTGAGGGCGCCGAAATCCTCCTGGTGGGGCGCAATTTCGGGGGCGGCTCTTCGCGCGAGGCGGCGGTCTATGCGATCCTCGATGCCGGCTTTCGCGTGGTGATCGCCGAGAGTTTTGGCGATATTTTTGCGGCAAACGCCGCCCGCAACGGGCTGGTGCCGGCACTGGTGGATGGATCTGCCGCCCGGTCGCTGCTTGCCGTGGTGCAGTCAAACACGGCGGCAGAGATCCACGTGGACCTCCATGCAAAGACCGTCGGCGCTGAGGAACAAATCCATTCTTTCGTGATCGACGAGGCGCGGCGAACAATGCTGCTGAACGGATGGGACGACGCCGACGTCACGGCGCAGTTCACCAACCAAGTCTCGGCATTTGTGGAGCGCGACAGTGTGTTGAGGCCCTGGGCGCAAAGGGTGCGGCAACCTGACCGGTGAGGTCATCGCCCCACCGCCGCGATAGTTGCCCTTTGTCCTCAGCGCTGGATATTCGCGCGCACCCACGCCCCGGCACGGTCGCCCCCCACTTGCGCTAAACGAAGGACCATCGCCAAAAGAGGATCGAGAACCAATGGCGAGGGTGAGATCGATGCGCATCATGGTGGTTGTCGCAATCGCAGTGGCGCTGGCCGGTTGTCAGTCGGCCCGTTTCGGAGGCGGCCTTAGCGGAACCTGGCAAACGACGGACGGCGTGCTCTCGTCCACCTTCGGTGCCGGCACATTTACGTCACGCGTCGTTTCCACGGGTGAGACGGTTGTCACAGACGGACGATACACGCGGACCGGCGGAACGATCTCGTTGGTATGGACGAGCATCATCGACAACACTCGCAAAAACGCCGAGTGCCAGCTCCTAACCAGCACGCAACTTGCCTGTACACCGGCCACCGGCTCCGCGTTCACCATGAACCGCGTGGCCTGACGCGGCCTTAGCGCGCTTTGTAGGCCTTCACATCGGGTCGTCCTGGTTAAGGTCGTCCGGGTTGAGAAGGTCTGCAGCGAACGCTTTTGCAGCAGGCGTCGGGCGGGCATCGCGGAAGCTTGCGCGCAGCGAGAGGCCTCCGAAGGCAAGATCGGGGCAGATTTCGATGAGGGTTTGACGCTCAAGGTCATCCTCCACGGCTAGACGGGTCGCAAGGACAGTGCCGAGCCCCTTTCGGGCAAGGCCGATGGCCGTCTCGCGACTGTTGACGGCTATGGCACGGTCAAATTCCAGCATCACGAGTCTTTTGCTTCTGGTATCGGCGGCCGTGATTTTGCTTCCTCCCGGCGCACCCAGGAGTGCCGTTTCGATGGCCATGCTGCCGTCACCGGTTGGCGCGATCTCGGGGCGGGAGGCGGCCACCAGGGCGAGCGGCAGGTTTGGGGCCTCGTGGCGGGCTGGGTCAGGCCGCTGGTGGTGGGCGCGGATGGCAAGGTCGATGTCGGTGCCGGCAAGGTCAATGAGCTGATCCCGGGCGTCCACATCGCAGACGATTTTTGGAAATTCAGCACTGAAGCGTTGCAGGCGGTCGGGGAGCCAGTGGACGGCGAGTTCCACCGGCAAGGTGACTTTGACGCGGCCCGTCAGTTCTCGGCTTTGATGGAACTGGAAGGCGGTTTCGGCCGTGTCGAGGATGTCTCGGGCGATGGCGTGGACGGTTTTTCCGGCCGGGGTCAGCGTAAAGACGCGGGTGGAGCGGTTGGCAAGGGTGACGCCAAGTTCGGCCTCCAGCTCGGCGAGAATGGCGGAAAGGACCGGAACCGATCGCCCGAGTTTTTCCGCGCCACCGCGGATGGAGCCCGCTTCGGCGATGGCAGCGAAATAGGTGAGCCGCCGAAGCGTCTGATGGGTGGCGCGCGGCATCATTCTTCGGATTTTCCAAACATTCTTTTTGATCGTTTTGATCTACCGAATTTTTTGCCACCTGACGATCTTCTTCAAGACCGCTTTTTTGGAGGACACCATGAGAAAAACTGTTTTGGCGGGCGCGCTCCTGGCGAGCCTTGCCGTTGGTCCCGCGCTGGCTGACGACTTGGATGTCATCAAGAGTTTTTATGCGGACCTTCTGACCTCGCCATCCGACGTGACCATGGCGGAGGTGTCGGAGGTGGTGGTGGATGATTGGCAGTCCATTCCCACACCGCGCGGGGGGCCTGGAGCAGAAGGCTTGGCCAAGACGCTGGCGGGCTTTGGTGCCGCAATACCGGACTTAAAATTCGAGCCCCAGGAAATTTTGCAGGACGGCAACCGGTACATTGTGCGCAGCGTCGCCACGGGAACGCCGGTCAAGCCGTTCTTCGGGATCGATCCGCCGACGGGGAAGGGCTTTGAGATAATGACCATCGACATCCACACGGTGGAGGACGGAAAAATCGTAAAATCCTACCACGTGGAGGAATGGGCGACGGCGATCCGGCAGTTGACCGCGAAGTAGGCGCCTCCGCGACCTGTAAGACTCCGAGTGGACGCGCCGGTGGGTTGCTGGGGGGGCAGCCTGCCGGCGGCGAGCAATTTGGCCCGTGGCCCGGCGGGCGGATGAGGCTGGGCCGGCGCTGATCCCTTTCGTGTTTCAATAATGTATCTGTCTGAAAAGCCGGTTGAAACGTCGACCAGCCGGTCTCATCTCGTGCGGCATAATTTCGTCACAAATATGATCGGGATGGCAGAGCATGGCACTTTTTTCGGCGCACTTTTCATTCAACGACCGCTTGCTAGGGGCCCAGAAAAACGCGCCTCCCATTCGAAGGGGTGACTTTGGGTTCGCGGTAAGGCTGATCCAGAACGCCCTTTCGGACCTTGGGTATCGCCACAAGTTGACGGTGACGTACGCAAAGTTTGGGAGCCCTGACGGTCGCTACGGCAACGAGACCAAGGAGGCGGTGCGCCAGTTCCAAAAAGACGTCAAACTGGCTTCCAAGGACGGGATCGTCGGCGAAAACACCATCACGGCGATGGACAAGCTTTTGCGGGACAAAAAGATCCCGTTCATGGGCCTACCGGCACTGCCGCCGGGCTCGCCGGGGGACGTGAAGGACGTGGACGCCAACGCGCGGCTGGTGTTGCTGGGGGCGCTCAGCGGGAGCAACCCGCTGCGTCACCTGAACTGGAAGTTCAAGTGGCACCAGCTTTCCACCGATGTGGTGCACGAAGCGACGATCTTTGGCCGCGAGTACGACAAGATCGGCCAAGCGGTCTCCGACGATGCCATTACCGTGGAAGTCCATCCGACAATTGCCGCCGCGGCGTTTTATGTGCCGAAGGCGGGGATGGATGGGGTCCCCACAAGCGTTTCGGCCAACACCTTTGTGGTGTCGCGACCGCTGCGTTTTAACCTCAACGACCGCTCGCTGGTGATCCACGAGGCGACCCATGCCATTTGCGACCTGCGCGGCAAAACCATGAACGCGCTGTTTTCCGAAATGCTTGGATTCATTGCCGAATCGATCTTTGCGGTGAAGGCGATGGGCTCTCCGAAATCGGCCCACAAGGTTTATAAGCTGGGCTACGAAATTGCCGAGCATGTGCTGAACCGCGACGAGCCGCCCACAACGCTGGTGGATGATTTCATCGTCAACCTTCGCGCTGATCCCACCTACGGCAAGTATACCCACGGGACGACGATGTTTGACGGGATCCCGCTTTAGCGCCGGCTTGGCCCGATGGGGGCGCAGGTCATCAGCCGCACGCGATTTTCTGCGTGACGGTTGGGAAGGCGGGACGCAGGGGCGGCCCTTGTAAAGTTAGGAAATGAGCCGCCACCTGCGTCCCATCCTTTCGGTTTTTCTCGGAAAGGCGCGGCTTTAACCC
>JBCCYN010000222.1:0-5025 GCA_039189655.1 Pseudomonadota bacterium
GAAATGATCAAGGAAGTGCTCGACGTGATGGTGGACCTTGCACGCTCCGGTATGACCATGATTTGCGTTACCCACGAGATGGGTTTTGCCCGCCAGGTGGCGAACCGCGTGGTGTTTATGGACCAGGGCCAGATCGTCGAGATGAACGCCCCAGAGCCGTTCTTCACCGACCCGCAGCACGAGCGGACAAAACTCTTCCTGAGCCAGATCCTCGCGCACTAAACGAGCATCTGGCTCTCTTGCGGGTGCGTCGCGCTAGAGCGTTTCTCGATCAGGTTGGATCACCTGACCGAGAAAAAACGCTCTAAATTCAAAAGGGAGAGCATCTTGTCTGCGCCCAGTTGGACGCAGGATGCTCTAGGTCACCGCGGCGCGGCGATGGAATTCGGGGCGGTCCCAAGACTGTTCCGCCAAGATGTCGGAAAGTATTTCCACAGCGTCGAAGACATCCACATAACGCGTATAGAGCGGAGTGAAACCAAAACGCAGTATGTCTGGCGCGCGAAAGTCACCAATCACACCCTTCGCGATGAGCGCTTGCATCACCGCGTAGCCGTCCGAAAAGCGGAACGAAACCTGGCTACCGCGCTCAGCAGCAATACTTGGGCTCGCGGGCGTAATGTAACTGCCACATCGTGCATCCACTCTGGCGATCATCAGCTCGCAAAGAGCTTGGGATTTTTCCATCAGCTGCCCAAGATCCACATCCGAAAAAACATCGAGGGCGGCGTCGAGGGCGGTCATGGAAAGGACCGGAGGCGTTCCACTCAAAAAGCGTTTGATGCCGTCCGCCGGCCGAAAGCTATCTTCGAAGGCGAAGGGGGCCGCGTGGCCGAACCACCCGCGCAGGGCGGGCAGCACATCCTGGTGTCTTGGCGAAACCCACAAAAACGCCGGCGCGCCCGGGCCACCGTTCAAGTATTTGTACCCGCAACCGATGGCAAAGTCGGCATCGGCCCCGGTGAGATCGACAGGGAAAGCGCCGGCGGAGTGGGCAAGATCCCAAATGGTGAGAGCACCCATTTCGTGCGCGCGCCCCGTCAACGCTCCCATGTCGTGCTTGCGGCCAGTGCGATAGTCCACCTGCGTCACCATCGCGACGGCAACGGATTCATCGAGCGCGGAAAAGATATCGTCTGTGAGGCGAAGTTCCGCCCACTTCAGCTCCGCCACCCCTTCGGCGATGTAAAGGTCGGTGGGGAAGTTGCCGCGCTCAGACAAGATCACGCGGCGTCCACCCGCCTTGTCGAGGGCTGCTGAAAGCACCTTGAAAAGGTTCACCGAGGTGGAATCGCACACCGCCAAATCCTGCGCGGCTACGCCGATGAGCGGCGAAAGTTTTTCCGCAATGCGCGCCGGCAAATCGATCCAGCCGGCCGTGTTCCACGATCGGATCAAGCCCTCGCCCCACGCCCCCTCCACCGCTGTTGCAAGGCGCGCCTTGGCCGCATGGGTGAGCGGACCCAGGGAGTTGCCGTCGAGGTAGATCACCCCGTCCGGAAGCACGAACGCGTCGCGCTTTCCAGCCAGGGGATCTAGGGCGTCAAGGACAGCGGCGGCGGCATGGGTCGTCACCGATTTCAGCACGATCAATCTCCCTTGCGGCCGCGTTTTGGCTTGCGTTTCTTCGCCTCGTCGGCTCGTTGAGCACACGCTACGGCAAGTCCGGTAAAGTGGCGTAATGCGTCCTCATCATCGAACGCTGAGGCGGGAAGCCGCCAGTAGGAGGTGGCGACCTTGCCGCGCTTGCTTTCAAAGACAAACGGTACGGACTGGGCGTCGCGAAACAGGTCGCGCGTATCCCCATCCGTCTTCATATAGAGTTCGCCATAAGCTTCGATGGCGAAAATCAAGCCATCCAAGTAGACGCCACGCCCACCGAACATGCGCTTGATTTTCACCTCGCCAATGGGCGCAAAAAGATCCTCGATGTCGGCGGAATTCATGAAGTTGGCATCGTCTTCTCGATGAGGCTGGACGGCACGGCATCGCTAAGGGCGACTTCGCCGTCGCGAAGGGCTTGGGCAGCGGTGGCGAGCGCGCCGTAGGCGACTTTGTAAAGGTTGGAGCCAAGCGTGATACGGGTCACACCAAGCCGTTGCAGCAATCGCAAGTCGTCACTCGCACCGCCCAACCCGGCAATCACCGAGAGCGGCTTTTCAACGCGCGAGAGAACCTCGGCAATATCGTTTTCCCGGCTAAGACCGGGGGCATAGACCACGTCGGCGCCCGCATCCGCATAGCGTGGCAACCGTTTCAGCACCGTGGGAATGGCGTCGGGCACTTTGGTCAAGATCGCTTCGCAGCGGCCCGTGAGCACGAAGTCCACCCCCGAACGCTCGATGGCATCGCGGGCAGCCTCGATGCGCCTCAAAGCCTCATCTTCGCCGTAAAGAGGACCGCCGGAACCTTCAAAAACGTCTTCGATAGAGCATCCTGCAACGCCTGCATCGATGGCGGCTGAAATGGTATCGGCCACCTCGGCGGGCGTATCGCCGTAGCCGGATTCAAAGTCGCCATTGACGGGAAGGCCGGTGGTTTCGCCAATCATCTTGGCGTGGGAAATCGCCTCCTCGCGGGTGATATGACCATCTCTGCGGCCGAGCGTCCACGCGATCGCTGCCGATGAGGTGGCAAGCGCGGCAAAACCCATTTGGGCCAGCAACCGTGCCGTTGCCGCGTCCCAGGGGTTGGGCACGACAAAGAATTCTTCATGCAAGGCCCGGAAAATCGATCCTGCGCTATTGTCATGTTTGGCCACCAGCGATCCCCCGTTCCGCACCGCGGCCCTTCGCGGCAGCCGCTGGGTACAGTATCATTCCAGCTGTGCAGTGCCGCAAGAAGCGCAAAGGGCAGAACTCATATGGCGTATCCAGTGGATCTCACAGTAAAGCCGGTGGTCCGGGGTTTTTTCGATCCGGCCACCAATACCGTCTCCTACGTGGTGCGGGACCCGGCCACGACTGCCTGTGCCGTCATCGATGCGGTGATGGACATTGACTACGCCGCTGGGCGCATCGCTTACCATCGCGCCGACGAGATCATCGCCTATGTGGAAGCCGAGGGCCTTTCAGTCGAGTGGTTGATCGAAACCCATGTCCACGCCGATCATCTTTCCGGCGCGCCGTATATCCAGGGAAAACTCGGGGGAAAGCTTGCCATCGGTACGGGAATTACCGAGATCCAGAATACCTTCGGCAAAATCTTCAATGCGGGCACCGAATTCCAGCGAGACGGTTCCCAGTTCGACAAACTGTTTGAGGACGGCGATACCTACACCATCGGGACGATGACGGCCTTTGCCATCCACACCCCTGGCCATACCCCCGCGTGTATGACCCACGTAGTCGGCGACGCGGCGTTCGTGGGGGACACGCTTTTCATGCCCGATGGCGGTTCGGCGCGGGCCGATTTCCCCGGTGGTGATGCGGGCGTCCTTTATGACAGCATTCAGAAGGTACTCACGCTTCCCGATGAGACACGGCTCTTCATTTGCCACGACTACGGCCCCAACGGGCGTGACATTTCTTGGCAGACGTCTGTGGCTGACGAAAAGGCACACAATATCCATGTGGGCGGCGGTAAAACCCGCGATGAATTCATAAAATTCCGCACCGAGCGCGACAAACAACTGGCGATGCCGAAGCTGATCATCCCTGCGTTACAGGTGAACATGCGCGGGGGCGAACTCCCACCGCCCGACGATGAGGGAAAGCGCTTTTTGAAGGTCCCCATCGACGAACTCTGACAACCGCGACCGGACGGCACCCGGTGCCCCGGCGCAGTCGCAACATCGCAACGGTAGCCGACGGCGCTAAGCGGCTACCTCAGCAAGCCTGGCAGCAAAGTGGCAAGATCGGGGACCAGCGTCATGGTCAGCAGGGTGAGCATGAGTAACACCCAGTAGGGAAGCGCACCGCGCGCCGCTTCGCTCAATGTCGCCTCCTGGCGCGTTATCCCGACGAGGACGAAGAGGTTCATCCCCACGGGTGGGGTCAACATCCCCACCTCGATCATGAGCGTCACCATCACACCCACCCAAACTGGGTCGTAGCCAACGCCGGTGAGGAGCGGAAAGACGATGGGAAGGGTCATGATCATCATGGAAAGGCCGTCAAAAAAGAGGCCGAGTAGTAGATAGATGAGGATGATGATCCCGAGGGTCGCTGAGGCAGGAACGCCAAGCGCGGCAATCTCGGCGAGGAGTTTTTGGGGAAGCTGCAAAAGGCTAATGGCCTGGGCAAGCACCACCGCACCCATGAAGACCACTGCGATCACGGTGAATGTGACGGCGGTGGACGCGAAGGCGGCAAGGAGCCGCCGCACCGTCAGTTCCCCTCGCACTGCCCCAAGCACAATGGCGGCGGCTGCGCCGACGGCAGCGGATTCTGTGGGGGTGGCAAGGCCGGTGAAGAGGCTTCCCAAAACCGCCGCGATGAGAACGACAATGGGCCAGACCGAAGCGAGCGAGGCGAACGTCTCGCGCCAAGGCAACTGCGCCTCCCCCGCTGGCGCGATCGCGGGCGAGCGCCAGGCAGACCACGCGATGTACGCCATGAACAGGCAAGCGGCGAGAACGCCGGGAAGTATTCCGGCCAGGAACAATTGGCCGATGGAGGTTTCCGTCAGCGCGCCGAAAATGAGGAGCGAGAGGCTGGGCGGGATGAGAAGGCCCAAGGTGCCGCCTCCGGCGAGCGAGCCGAGCACCGCGGTACGCTGATAGCCACGCCGAATGAGTTCGGGATAAGCCACCGACCCCACCGCCGCAGCCACCGAAAGGGAGGAGCCGGACACCGCGCCAAACAGCGCACACACGACGATGTTTGTATGGAGGAGGCCGCCACGAACCCGCGCGAAGAGCGGCGAGAGTGCCCTATAAACTCCGGCGGCAAGTCCGCTCGCCACCAATACTTCGCCCAGAAGGATGAAAATCGGTATGGCGGTGAGCGTAAACTCGTTGAATACGTTCCAAACCGCCTGGACCCCAAGGCTGGTTGCGCTCCTTTACGTCTTCGCAAACGGCGC
>JBCCYN010000223.1:0-5017 GCA_039189655.1 Pseudomonadota bacterium
GTCGCCGCCAAAAGACCCGTCGCGGTCGCTTCCACGTAGCCCTCGCAACCGGTGATTTGACCGGCGAAGCGCAGGTGGGGAGCGCGCTTTAGCCGCAGCTCACCGTCCAGTTGCTGGGGTGCGTTTATATAGGTGTTGCGGTGGAGGCCGCCGAGGCGGGCAAATTCGGCATGCTCCAGGGCGGGAATGAGGCGAAACACGTCAGCCTGCGCGCCATAGCGAAGCTTCGTCTGGAAGCCCACCATGTTGAAGAGCGTTCCCAGCGCATTGTCTTGGCGAAGCTGCACGACAGCGTAGGGCTTTTCGCCCGGATTGTGGGCGTTGGTGAGGCCCCTGGGCTTCATGGGGCCGTGCCGCAGCGTCTCGCGGCCACGCTCCGCCATCACCTCGATGGGAAGGCATCCGTCGAAGTAGGGCGTGTCCTCAAAGCCTTTGAACGGAACCCGGTCGGCGGAGAGGAGAGCGTCGATGAACGCATCGTACTCGGCTCGGTTCATGGGGCAGTTGAGGTAGTCGGCGCCGGTCCCGCCGGGTCCGGGCTTGTCGTAGCGCGACTGAAACCACGCCACGTCCATATCGACGCTCTCGCGATAGACGATGGGCGCGATGGCGTCGAAAAAAGCCAGCGCATCCGACCCGGTAAGGCTGGTTATTTCTGAGGCGAGCGCATCGCTGGTGAGTGGGCCTGTGGCCACGATCGCTAGCCCCTGCGGCAAGCGAACCACCTCTTCGCGAATAATGGAGACGTTGGGGTGACGTTCGAGGGTGCCCGTTACTTCTGCGGCAAAACCATCGCGGTCCACGGCGAGCGCACCACCAGCCGGCACCTGGTGGCGATCTGCGGCCGCCATGATGAGTGAGCCGCGATCGCGCAGCTCGGCGTGTAAAAGACCGACGGCGTTGGTCTGGGCGTCGTCAGACCGAAAGGAGTTCGAGCAAACGAGTTCGGCCAGCGCCCCCGTCTGGTGGGCCGGCGTTGGGCGCATGGGGCGCATCTCGTGGAGGACGATGCGGTGGCCGGCGTTGGCCAGTTGGAACGCAGCTTCTGATCCCGCAAGGCCACCGCCGATAATTGCTACTGTTGCCATGGCGTTGGGATGCACGTTTGAGGGGCGGCGATCAACCGCGCGGCTGGGTGGGTTTGCCTTGGATGAGCCGCAGCACGCGACACGCTGCGCAGGCGGCTCCAAATCCGTTGTCGATATTAACGGTTGTAACGCCCGGCGCGCAGGTGGCGAGGGCGGAGGATAGGGCTGCCTTTCCGCCCTGTGCCACCCCATAACCGTTGGATGTGGGCACTGCGATAATCGGCTGCGCGATGAGACCGCCAAGGACGCTGAAAAGCGCCCCTTCCATTCCAGCGACCGCAATCACAACAGCGTGGCTTTCGATATCGTGAATACGAGCTTCAAGCCGCCAGATGCCCGCCACCCCCACATCGGCAACAATCGGGGCGTTGTAGCCAAAAAATGCCAGTGAACGCGCCGCTTCGTGTGCCGCTGGAAGATCGCTCGTTCCGGCTGCAACCACCGCCACCGAGGGATCGCGAGGGGCGGGGGTGTCCCCTGAGATGGCGGTGCGAGACAGCGGGTGAAAGTCGAGGTCGGCACGGCTTTCAGGGGAGAGTGCGGCATAGTGATCGGTTGCCAGCCGCGTCAGGAGAAGACGCTGACCTCGAGCCCGCGCGGCGGCCAGGATTGCGTCGATGTC
Organism: Pseudomonadota bacterium; assembly: GCA_039189655.1. Lineage (GTDB taxonomy): Bacteria > Pseudomonadota > Alphaproteobacteria > Rhizobiales > Amorphaceae > Acuticoccus. Next base: position 1,711 of record JBCCYN010000223.1, read on the forward strand.
TTTGCTGCGCTTGCCCTCGCAAAATACCGCTTCAGGTGTGCCGGTCCGGGTTTCGCGCTCCCAGTCCATGACGAAACTCATGGCGCTTCGGGTTGCAAAAAGGCTGAGCCGCGGCGGTAGGGACGCACCCCGACGAAAGGTCGCTCCGCCGCGCGGCAAAGGTCGGCCGCCGCAGCGGCGAGCCGGGCACCCAAGGCGCCATCGGGCATAGGCTCCACTTCGACGGTCACGCCGCTCGCAGTGATGCGGCACCGAAGCGCCGCGACGTCGGGGGCAAGGCGCCGTAGTCGCCGCTCTGCCTCGTCGATGAACGAAAGCGCTTCGCGGTTCACGGTGAGCCCGGTCTCGATGCGACTGGCGAGGCAGGGTTGGGCTGGAAGCTCGGCAAGATCCGTAAGGCCCATTGTGGCGGCCATCTCGTAGATCTTCCCTTTACCGATCCCAGCCTCCACGAATGGGTGGATGACACCGTTCTCCGCGGCGGCTTTGAGGCCGGGGCGGAAGTCTCCCAGGTCATCGCAGTTGGTACCGGAGGCAATGGTGGCGTCGGTGACGGCGGCGATCCTTGCGTAAAGGTTCGTCTTGCAGAAGTAGCAGCGGTTCAAAGGGTTGCTGGAGTATTGGGGGTCGGACAACTCCTCTGCATCGATGAGTGTGAGCGCCCAGTCTTCGCGGGCGGCGTGCCGCTCCACCCGCGCGGTGGCTTCGCGCGGGACCGCGGGCGAGACTGCATGGACCGCGAGTGTCTCGCCCGGCACCTTATGGCTAAGGTGCATGAGAAGCATGGAATCGACCCCGCCGCTCACCGCGACGGCTTTGCGCGCGTGGTTACCAAGCACCGCTCTCAGCGCCGCGTTCATCGCGCACCGCCTTCCACTTCGTTCTTGAGCCGCCGGCGCGCTGGAAGACCGTCGAGGACTGCCAAGTCATCGCTTTCCGCCTTCGCGGTGGTGGAGCCGTTGGGCCGGCTCGCCTCCTTGACCCGTACTTTTCGCCCGCTTGCTGTCACCGTTCGGGAGGATCGCGGAAGGACAAGCCGGGTCTCGTTGCGCAGCCGAAGCCCTAGTGTGGCGGTTTCTTCAAAGCAAAGATCGGCAATCATCAAAGCGGCCTGGGGCGCGACGAGGAGCTCGAACGCTTGCTCCGGTCGCCCCTTCTTGCCCGACCGCGACGTGACGGAAACATCGCGCACGCCATCGGCTAGCCGCAGTCGGTCGGCGGCTAAGGCGATTTCCTCTCCCGTCATGTCGTCAACGGCAAAGGCGATGGTCGCGATCTGCTCGCCCTGCGGTAAGTCCTCGGCGGGCGAGAAGGCGAGGGCGCGCAAGACGTTGGCCGTATGGGGAAGGGTGCGTGTCCCAGCCCCCGTTCCCACCGCCGATAATCGCCCCGATTGGCGAGGCACGGGACAAAGGTGCGCCAGGATCGCCGCGCCGGTCGGAGTAACCCGCTCCCCGCCAATGCCGTCATCGCGAAACTCGAACCCCTTCAAGAGCTCCGCCGTTGCCGGGGCCGGAACTGGCAGCGGCCCATGGCGCGATGGGACGATCCCGCCGCCGAGGGGAAGCGGCGAGACGCTCCAGCTCCAACCACTGAGCGCAGCGGCGATGGAGCCGGCGGCCACCACATCGGCGAGGGAGTCCCAGTCGCCAATTTCGTGGAAGTGCACGCTCTCCAGCGCGCATTGGTGCACGTGAGCTTCGGATTCGGCGAGGCGGCGAAGAATGTCACCCGCCCGGGCCGCCGTACCGCTCGAAAGGGCCGCGGCCTCGATCCTGGCTTTCAGCGCGCTGTAGCTGCTTGGGCTTGTTTCTTCAGGATCACCGCCGACCATGAAGCGTTTCGCGGCAATGCCGTTGGATGATGCTGCACCGACACCGGCGCGAACGCCTGTGGGCAAGACGGCGCTGACATCCGCGAACACCTGCGCGCAAAATTCCGGAAACGTGTCGAGGAGTGCCGCAACGAACATATCGCCAGCAATACCGCCAACAGGATCGAGATGAATGTGCCCGCCCATGGGTCCCCATCGCCTTCTTGCCCGAACTCTACATGGTTTTTTTACGCTAGCGCAGGCCGTCGTTCTGAAGGCACCCGTCCCGTATCGTTCTTTCAGGGGGACAACGAAAGTGCGGCGTTCCTGCGGATCCGACACACCAGGAGTGCTGCGGGGAAATGGATGTTCTGCGGCAAAGTCTAGGGGCGAAAGGAGTGTTCAGCTGCTGCCTGTCTTTGGATCGCCGGACTCTCATTCAGAACATGGCTTTGGGCAGCCAGGTGGCGAGCCCCGGTGCGGCAAGGACGATGAACGACGCCAGAAGGATCAGTAGGAAATAGGGCGTCGCTCCGGCAAATATCTTCGAAAGGCTCGCGGTTGGATCGGGCACCGACGCCTTCACCGTGTAGACCAGGAGACCGAAAGGCGGCGTCAAAAGCCCCGCTTCGATGACGAGTATCCCGAAGATGGCGAATGCCAGCGGATCATAGCCGAGGGCCATGGCAAGGGGCGCAAAGATGGGGACGGTCAAAAGGATGATGGAGACCGAATCCACCAGCATCCCCAGGACAAGCCAGACCACCACCATCACCGCGATGATCTCCCAAGGCCCCAGTCCCGTTTCAAGAAAGAGCGATTGGATGTAGTTGACCCCACCCCCAAGGGCGATGAGGCGCGAATACATCTGCGCGGTCACGAGCAGGAACATGATGGGCGCTGTGGTTCGGCCAGCCGTGAGGAGCGCGTTGATGATTTGCCGCCATCCCATCCCCTTCACAACGCCAACGACGAGCGCCCCCAGGGCGCCAAAGCCGGCGGCCTCGGTGGGGGTGAACCAACCAAGCCAGATGCCCCCGATGACGAGGACGATGAGGAATAAGATGCCAATGCCGCCGATCAGTTCGGATCGCACTTCCTCCCGCGTCGGTTCCACCAACGGTTCGGCAAAGGCCGGCGCGATGGCGGGCGTCCTAACGGCGGCGATCACCACGTAAAGGGCAAAGAGGACCGCAAGCAAAAGCCCCGGAAGAAGGCCCGCAATGAACAGCGCACCAACGCTCATTTCGGTAAGGATCGCCCAAACAATGAGAAGTACTGACGGCGGGATGAGCATGCCAAGACACGCTGAGCCGGCCACCGCTCCCAACGCGAAGGTCTGGCGGTAGCCCACCTTGCGCATTTCGGGATAAGCGATGCGCGAAAAGGTGGCGGCCGCCGCGATGGAAACGCCCGTCACGGCGGCGAACACGGTGTTTCCGGCAATGGTGGCGATGGCAAGCCGGCCTGGCAGCCTCCGCAGTGAGCGGTCAC
>JBCCYN010000224.1:0-4885 GCA_039189655.1 Pseudomonadota bacterium
GCCGTCGATCATGAATACGGACCAGGGTAGCCAGTTCACATCCTGGGCCTGGACGAGACGCCTCCAGCAGGCCGGGATCAAGATCTCGATGGACGGCAAAGGCCGCTTCCTCGACAACATCCTCATCGAGCGCCTATGGCGTTCATTGAAGTACGAGTGCGTCTATCTCCACGCCTGGTCTGGCGGTTGAGAAGCCTGTGCCGGCATCGGGCAGTGGGTCACGTTCTATAATCAGCGCCAACCGCATGCGGCCCTCGGCGGGCGGAGACCATATGCTGTATTCCACGCTACCACCCACCAGGAGCAACCCTACCAGCAGATCCCGGGAGTAGCTTAAAAACGACCGCCAACTGTCCAACCGACGGGGTGCACCTCGGTCCTAGCAAGAGGGACCCGCGTCCGGTCGGCCCCTAGCCCCCCTCTGCGCCGCAGCAATTGGTCACGAGGTTCGGAAACGCTGGATAGAGATTTCTATATAAACTCAGATCGATAGTCTCGCCGGGTCGTGGCGATCCTGCGCGCCGCTTGGGGAGATCGATTCGGGTCGTCGTAATACACGCAAAAGCTAGGCCGGAGCATAGCAATATCGAAGCGTCGACGCTGCTGGGGGACATATTGGGGGATACTTAATACGAGGAGGCCTTTAACCCTCTGCTACTAAACACTAAATTTCAAAAAAATGGTGCACCTTGGGGAGCGAGCGCGAACTCAGCGCATTTGCGCCCAAGTAGGCCGAAGGCCGGTAGCGCAGAAAAAATGGTGCGGTCGAGAAGACTCGAACTTCCACGGGTTGCCCCACAGCGACCTCAACGCTGCGCGTCTACCAATTCCGCCACGACCGCATCGAAGCCGGGCAAGTAGCATCTCACCGCACCCCTTTCAAGCGAACGCTGCGGGCTTTATGAGGCAGGGATGAAACACCCGGAAGACGCGCCCGTCTCTTGGATGGTAAGTGACACGCCGCTGGACTATGGCGCGGCCGTTGCCGCCATGGAGGCCCGCGCGACGGCCATCGCCGATGGCACGGCCGATGAAGCGGTGTGGCTGTTGGAACACCCGCCCTGCTACACCGCCGGAACGAGCGCCGATGCGGCCGATCTGGTGGCGCCCAACCGGTTTCCGGTCTACGCCACGGGCCGGGGTGGGCAGTACACCTATCATGGTCCCGGACAAAGGGTCGCCTACGCGATGCTCGACCTGCGCCAACGGGGGCGGGATGTGCGCCGCTATGTGCACCACCTCGAGGGCTGGCTTGTGGATACTCTGGCCGCCTTCGTGGTGGACGGGGAACGCCGCGACGGGCGCGTGGGTGTTTGGGTGCGCACCGCCAACGGTGAGGAAAAAATCGCCGCCATCGGTGTGCGGCTGCGCCGATGGGTCTCCCTCCACGGGGTCTCGATCAACGTGGAGCCTGATCTTTCGCACTTTTCCGGTATCGTGCCCTGCGGCGTTCGCGAGCACGGCGTCACCAGCCTTGCAGCGCTCGGGCGGGTGGTCACCATGGCCGAGGTGGATCAAGCCATGCGCGCGGCATTCGAACGGCGCTTTGGCACCACAACGAATGCCCCGCCGCTCCTGGGCGACCGGTCGCACAACACGCCTGCATCCTCGCCGATCCCGGCGATGGAACCCTAGTTGGAACCGCCTCGTGGGAGTGCATGGGATCAAAATTTCAGGCATGCGCGCCGAGCCAAAGCAAGGAAAGGCGCGACCGGAAACGTCGCCATAGCCGAGCAGGCGGTTCGGCGAAGGCATCGGTGGGATGCGGGCGCCACCATGGCCGGGAACGGTCCTACGGCCGCGTTCGTGGACGGGCGGCGCCCGCCTTTGGTGTCGCGGCAGAATTGGGGACGCTTTATGGGGCGATGGAAATTGTCTGCGGCAGCAATACTTGCCGCTCTTTGGGGGCTCGGGGTTTCGGCCGCCCATGCGGAAGAGTTCTCCGTTACCGGGCGCTACGATGGGGTTGTGGCCTGCGACAGCACGACCGCCGCGGTACCATCGCAGTGGTCACGACCGATCGAAGTCCTCATTGTCCAGGAAAACCAAGACCTCCGCGTCGAATACAAGTATCGCGACACTGCCGAACTGGGTGACGAGTATACGCTCTATCGCGGCAAGATGGCGCTTTCCTCAAACAGCGCCCTCGTCAGCGCCTACTTCAGCTCCTGCGGCGCGAGCTTTCCCAGCCAGGAATTGGTGCGCATGTTCCCGTCCTCCACCGCCGACGAGCCGTTCGGCTTTGCCGCTGACAGCGTGTGGGTGTCAAATGCCGTGCCCAACCTGCCGGGGCTCACCGTTCAAAGCTGCCGTTGGTCGCTGCACCGCGTTTCCATGGACGAGCCCAGCGTGCGCCCCTGCCCTGATCGCCCGTAAAAATCCCCCAAGGAAGGAGCGGGCTAAGGGCCGCTAAGGCACTCTTCTTGGCCGCCGCGATGCGGGAGGCCCATCGTCGCAGAACCGGTCCGATGGGACTGGAAATCGATGGCGTCGGTTAAAACGGCTCGTGCCCTTGATCGGTGAGCAACTGTGATCTGACGGGGAAACGTCAGATTAACCCTGCCCTAGGCGCCCTGCCCTGCTAAATCGGTGGCCGTGCGTGCAGCCGCCGCTGCCGCCGCCTTCTTGCGCTCATCCGGCTCCATGTCGTCGTCCTCATCGGCAATACGCACGGTGACCTGGCGGTGGGCAAAGCGAATGCCCTCCTTCTCGAACAGTTCGCCAATGCGCGTGAAGACATGCCTGCGCAGCACAAACTGGTCGCCGGGTTTGGTCATGAATTTGACCCGCAGGATCATGGCGGAATCTTCCATCTCCACCACACCCTGGGATTTGAGCGGCTCCACAAAAAGCGGCCCGATTTCAGGGTCGGCTGCCATATCGACACCGAGCTTCTTGATGAGCTTGCGCACCCGCTCAATGTCGGTGCCGTAGGCGATGCGAAGCGGCAGCTTCATGATCACCCAGTCGCGCGAAAAGTTGGTGAGCTGCTTGATCTCGCCAAAGGGAATGGTGTGGAGCGGCCCGTTGTGGTGGCGCAATTGGAACGATCGGACGGAGATTTTCTCCACCGAGCCCATCACCCCGCCGACGTCCAGGTATTCACCCTTGCGGAACGCATCGTCCACCAGGAAGAAAGCGCCGGAAAAAACGTCCCGGATCAGGGTCTGGGCGCCAAAGCCCACCGCAAGGCCGATCACACCGGCGCCGGCAAACAGCGGTGCGACATTCACCCCCATGGCGGCGAGCACCACCATGAAACCCACCGCGACGACCACCGCCACGAGGAGGTTGCGCAACAGCGGCAAAAGCGTCGCAAGGCGGGTGGCCCCGGGGCCCATGCCGTCCTCGTTGTCCCCTGCCCCGGCGGCGGGCGCTTCCTCCTCGAGCTTGCCGTCGATCCACGTCTTGACCGCCTGGAATAAGGCGTAGGTGGCGAACAAGACCAGCGCGAGGCCAAGAAGTTCCTTTGCCGTATTCACGATGAGCGGGCGATCGGAGAACAAGATCCATCCGGCAATGGTGAGGCCGATGATCCAGGCGGCAACGCCGGCAACCTTGCGCCACATCTTGTGCCAGCGAATGCGCCATAGGGTGACGGGTTGCGTGGGCGCAACGTCGGCTTCCCCAGCCGCCTCTTCGCCTTGCGCGGCCTCGGCGTTCTCCTCGACCTCGTTTGTGGCACCTGCTTCCAGCTCGGAGCGCAGCACCGCCTCCTGGGCCGCGAACCGCCGCGCCAGGATGACCACCAGGAGGCCATAAAGGCCCAGACCCACCACCGCGCCGATGATCGGGCCGATGACCGGCCCAATGCGAAAACCGTCGCTCAGAACCATGTTCACGATGTTGAGGATGCTGGCGATCGCAAGGTAGACGCACACCAGATAGACCGTCGCGGCGGCCAAGACCCTGCGCCAGGCACCGGGCTTCATCACGTCGCCGCGGATGAGCCCGGCGATGACGTTACGGAACGCCAAGAGGTAGACGATCAGGAGCACCGCGCCCAGGAGGCTCGATAAAATGCGAATGGCATCGCCAATGTGCTCATCCACACCCAAGGCGTTGATCCAGCCCCCAAACCCGAACAACACCGCCGCGTAGACGGTAATGGCGAGTATGCCGCGAAGCATGCTGTGGGCCGTGTGGTCATCGATGGCGAGAAGCCGCTCGTTTGGCTTCTTGGGAAGGTAGAGGCTGACGAAGAGGTCGCGGAACACGAGGTAGTAGCCGATGGCTGCCACCACTGCGATGGCGGTGATCCGCGCGGGCCCCGGGGTCGGCACGATGAGGACGACGGTGGCGATCCCGGCGGCAAGAAAGACGATGTCGCCCAGCCAGGCAAAGAGGGTTCGTAAAAGGACGTAGGTGACGCGGTAGGCGGGGATGGTGCCGGAGCGCCGCGAAAGACCATCGAGCACCTTGCCAAGCTGGCGTCGCAGCAAAAAGGACACCGCGCCGGCCACCACCACCGTGATCAAGGTCAACAGCAGCGCGGAACCCATCCAAGCCAGCGAACCGTCGGATCTGGCGCTTTGGACTGCGCGACTCACGGCTCCTGGAACCTGCGGAATACTCTTGATGGTCTGGGCAAGCTCAAAGCGGACCTTCACCGCCTGCGCCAGCGCGCTCGCTTCTTCGCTGGCCTCCGCCGTGGCCCTCGCGGCCGTGCTCGGATCGATGACGACCACCGTTGCTCCGCTTTGCCGCGCATCATCGACGATGGACTGAATGGCCGGGTTGTCGCTTGCTGCCTCATTGTTCTCCTGGGCGAGCACCGTACCCATCGTGGCAAACAACCCCAGGCACGCAAGCAAAACCAAGGTCAGCAGCCGCATCTCAAATACCTTTCAGTTCAATCGCTTCGCGAGCAGTACTCTTCGCTTAC
>JBCCYN010000225.1:0-4805 GCA_039189655.1 Pseudomonadota bacterium
CTGACCTTGCATACACTTGGGTCGATCCGCGCATCGATTTTGAATCGCGGGAGGTCTGAGGATGGATCAACGCGCAGCGGACCCGCAATCAGAGGACCGCGCGGCGGAAGACCGCCACACCACCGCCGCGGAACGCGAAGCTGCCATCACCCCGGTGGGAGGCAGTTTTGGCGGCGCGCCAACCCTTAACGCCAGGCGCTGGCGGCTCTTTAAGCGGCATCGCCGCGGTTACTATTCGCTTTGGGTTTTCAGCATCATTTTCGTTGTTACCCTGTTTGCGGAGTTCATCGCCAACGATCGGCCGCTCATCGTTCTTTATAAGGGTGAGGTCCTTTCGCCCGTGCTGGTGGACTACCCGGAGGAGATATTCGGCGGGTTCTTGGCGCAGACCGACTACCGCGACCCCTTCATCCGCGACGAGATCAACGCCAATGGCTGGATGATTTGGCCGCCAATCCGCTACGACTATCGGGCGGTGAACAACAGTCCGCCGACGCCGCTACCCGCCGCCCCGTCGTGGATGTTCACCCGCGCCGAGCGTTGCGCCGTGCTACCGGGAGGCGTTGAAGATCCGGCCTGCAATGTTTGGCACTGGAACTGGCTTGGCACCGACGATCATGGCCGGGATGTGCTAGCCCGTATCATTTACGGCTTCCGGATCTCGGTGCTGTTCGGGCTCATTCTAACGGCGGCGTCGTCGGTCATCGGGGTCGCTGCCGGTGCAGTGCAAGGTTATTTCGGCGGCTGGACAGACCTCTTGTTCCAGCGTTTCATCGAAATTTGGACGTCCATACCGACCCTTTACATCCTCCTCATTCTGGCGGCGGTGTTTACGCCAAGCTTCTTCCTTCTCCTTGGGATATTGCTCTTGTTTTCCTGGGTTTCGCTCGTCGGGGTGGTGAGAGCCGAGTTCCTGCGTGCGCGCAATTTCGAGTATGTGTCGGCGGCCCGGGCACTTGGTGTGGGCAATCTCACCATTATGTGGCGCCACCTCTTGCCCAACGCGATGGTGGCGACGCTCACCTTCCTGCCGTTCATCATGAACGGTTCGGTCACGACGCTGACGTCGCTGGACTTTTTGGGGTTTGGCCTGCCGCCCGGCTCACCCTCCCTTGGCGAACTTCTTGCTCAGGGCAAGAACAACATTCAGGCGCCCTGGCTCGGAATTTCGGGCTTTGTGATCATTTCTTTGATGCTGTCGCTGTTGATCTTCATCGGCGAGGCGGTGCGCGATGCCTTCGATCCGCGCAAGACGTTTACGTGAGGCTGGCGCAGTGACGGTAACTTTGGATCGAGGCGTGGGGAACTCCGCAAGCCGCCCGGCGGCCTCCGGCCAAGGCGTGTGGGGGGCCAAGCGGCATGACTAGCGGCAGTCCCCTTCTTGAAATCAAGAACCTTTCCGTGGCGTTCCAACAGGAAGAGCGAAGCCATCTGGCGGTTGATGGGGTCTCCATGTCGCTCCGAAAGGGCGAAACGCTGGCGGTGGTCGGCGAGTCGGGCTCAGGAAAATCCGTCACGGCTCTTTCGGTGGTGCGTCTCCTCCCCTACCCGGCCGCAAGCCACCCCTCCGGGGAGATATATTTCCAGGGACGAGACCTGATGCAGGCTACTCCCAAAGATTTGCAGAAGATCCGCGGCAACGACATCTCGATGATTTTCCAGGAGCCGATGACTTCGCTCAATCCAGTCCACAAAGTGGAAAAGCAGGTGGGTGAAATCCTGCGGCGCCACCGTGGGCTGTCTGACCGTGCCGCGCGCGAACGGACACTGGAGCTCCTCAACTCGGTCGGCATCAACGACGCGGAAAAGCGCCTCGCCAGCTATCCCCACCAACTGTCCGGCGGACAGCGACAACGGGTGATGATTGCCATGGCCCTTGCGAACGAACCAGAGCTCCTCATAGCCGACGAACCCACAACTGCCCTCGATGTGACCGTGCAGGCACAAATTCTGGAGCTTTTACGGGACATCCAAACCCGGCTCGGGATGGCGATGCTCTTCATCACCCACGACCTTGGCATCGTGCGGAAGGTTTCGGATCGCGTTGCGGTGATGAACGAGGGCAAGGTGGTGGAAAGCGGCGAGACGGAGGCGATCTTCGACAACCCGCAGCACAGCTATACGCAGCACCTCCTCGCTGCCGAGCCGAAGGGCAATGCGCCGCCGCTCCGCCCGGACGCGCCCATTGTGGTGGAAACCCAAGATTTAAAAGTCTGGTTTCCCATCAAGCGGGGGCTGCTACGCCGCACGGTGGACCACATCAAGGCGGTGGACGGGATCGATCTCACCCTTCGCAAGGGCGAGACCTTGGGCGTGGTGGGGGAATCCGGCTCCGGCAAGACGACGCTTGGATTTGCGATCTTGCGGCTGATCTCCTCCAAAGGCCGCATCGTCTTTATGGGCGAAGCCGTGGATGGAAGGTCGTGGGCGAAAATGCGCCCGTTGCGAAGCCACATGCAGATCGTCTTTCAGGATCCGTTCGGTTCGCTGAGCCCACGCATGTCCATCTCCGAGATTATTGCCGAGGGCCTCAAGATCCACACGACACTGTCCGCTGAAGAACGTGATGCGCGTGTGGTTACCGCGCTCGAGGAGGTGGGGCTCGATCCGGCGACCCGGCACCGCTACCCCCATGAATTTTCCGGAGGCCAGCGCCAGCGCGTCGCCATTGCCAGGGCGCTCGTGCTCGAGCCGGACTTTATTATGCTCGACGAGCCCACCAGCGCGCTGGATCGTTCCGTGCAGGCTCAGGTGGTGGACCTCTTGCGCGACGTGCAGCAGCGGCGCGACCTCACGTTCCTTTTCATCTCCCACGACCTCCAGGTGGTGCGTGCTCTGGCCAACGAGGTGATCGTCATGCGCCACGGCAAGGTCGTGGAGCGCGGAACGACGGAGCAGATTTTCGATGCACCGCAGACGGACTATACGCGCGCATTGATGGCGGCGGCGTTGCACCACGAAACCGCACCCGCCGGCGTTGTTTCGGACTAGCGGGCAGAGCTTGGCTGAGTTGGAACGCCGGTCGCCACCATGGAAACGGGGTTCATTGGGAACGGCTGCTGATCTTTCGTTCACCATTGCCGCGCTAAACGAAACGATGGCTGGGTGCGAATCAGTTGTTGGGCGTGGGTGGTGGATGCATTGACCGAGCATCTCGTGGCGGAAATTTCAGGGGCGACCGTCACCATTGATGTGCGCCGGGCGTCCCGAGCAAAGCGCATGACGCTGCGCATACCGCCTGGCGACGCAAACCCGGTGGTCACCATCCCTCCGCGCGCCTCGCTCCGTACCGTGGAGCCGTTCGTGCGCCAGCAGGAGGGCTGGCTTGCCGCCCGCCTTGCTGAACGTTCGCCGCACACTGCCTTCGACGATGGCGCACTCGTTCCTTTTCGCGGCGAGATGCGGCGCATTGTGGGTGTGCCGTCGGCGCGGGGTGTCGTGAGCGAAGGCGTCCACGACGGTGAGCGAGCACTGTTCGTCTCGGGCCGACGGGAGCACCTGCCCCGCCGGCTGACTGATTTTTTCCGAAGATCCGCTCGCACGGATATTGAGCTGGCCGTTGCAGAGTTTGCCGCTCGGGTGGAGCGGCGTCCCCGCGCCATCAAGATTAAAGACACGCGCGCCCAGTGGGGTTCCTGCACGCCGGCAGGAGTGCTTTCGTTTTCCTGGCGGCTAGTGCTCGCCCCCCCTTCGGTGCTGCGCTACGTGGCGGCCCACGAGGTGGCCCACCTGGTGGAACTCAACCACTCGCACGCCTTCTGGCGACTAAACGCAAAGTTGGACCCGAACCACGAGGCGGCCCGCGCCTGGTTGAAGTGCCACGGTAGAAAACTTCACGCCATCGGTCCGGTGAGGACGTCCTAAGTCCAAAGCCTAGCCTGCGAAAAGACGCGTTCGGTTCAATCGCGGAACTGGAGCGCGTTACAGCGAGATGGGATCATGCTGCGGCTCGAACCGCGCGGTGCAACAAGAACTTAGCGCCGGCCATGGGACCGCGTGATCGTGCGAACGGCTCTCGCGCAGCGGTGGCGTCGCGCGCCTCAACTGCGTTGCAAGAACGCGTCGTCCACAGGCACCTGCAAAGCGGTGGCGAGGCGGTTCGTTTCGTTGGCCATACCGACAATGCCCACAAGCTCCATGAGCATGGCGTCAGAAAGACCCTTCGTTCGGGCTGCAGCGGTGTGGGAGTTTATGCAGTAATCGCAACCGTTGGTGATGGAGACGGCGATATAGATCATCTCTTTGGTGACGGGATCGATCGTGCCCGGCCCCATCACCGCCTTAAGGTCTTCCCACGTGCGTTTTAGAAGTTGTGGATCATTGGCAAGCACGTGCCAGAAATTGTTGATGAAATCCGTGCCTCGGGTGGCGCGAATATCGTCGAAGACGGCCTTGACCTCAGCGCAGGCCGCTTCGTATAAGACGGGCGGCACGAGCGCGGGGCGGCTCATCGGGCAACGGTGATGGCGGCGCCTTCTGCCGTGGCGCCGTTGAACGTCTGCGGATTTGTCGCAACCAGGGAAGCCACCGGCGCAGCGCCCTCGCCGCCCTTAAGGGTCACGGTCTTTCCGGCAAGGTCCCAGGAGCTGATGCCGGCCAGCTGAGGCGAGTTACAGCCGCGCGTGGAGGCACGATAGCCGCCCGTCCAGGTGGTGAGCGACATGAAAAGCTGGCAGGTTTCGCCTCAAGCGCGGCATAGGCCAATGCCCAAAATAGCCCGCTCAGCAGGTACACAGACAGGGCCAGGCTCAGGGTTGCGGAGCTCACCTCCGGTACCCGAAAGAAGCGCCGCACAGCAACTATCA
>JBCCYN010000226.1:0-4792 GCA_039189655.1 Pseudomonadota bacterium
ATCCACTTCACCGGCTTCTTGGTGACGATGGAAGCGACCACCGACAGCACATAACCCGGATAAACACCCACCTTGTTGCCAAATCCGCCGCCAATGTCGGGCGCGATCACACGTATTTTGTGCTCGGGAATGTTGGCGATGAGCGACGCCACCGTGCGCACCACGTGTGGTGCTTGGAACGTGCCCCAAAGGGTGAGCTGTCCGGTGATCGGGTCCATGTGCGCGACGGACCCGCAGGTTTCGAGTGGGCAAGGGTGCACACGGGGATGGGCAAGATACTCTTTCACCACCACATCCGCGTTCGCGAAGGCGGCGTTGGTGGCCTCTTCATCGCCCGCCGTCCACGTAAAAATGTGGTTGTGATGAACCCGGGGGCCGTGGGCGCCCTCGGTCTTGTCCTTGATGTCTTCACGCAGCAGGGGCGCGTCGGGATCCATCGCCTTGTGGGCATCAACGAGCGGGGTCAGCTCTTCGTAGTTCACCTCTAGAGCCGCCGCGCCATCGGACGCCGCGTACCGGTTCTTTGCCACCACAAAGGCGACCTCTTGCTCCTGGAAGAGCACCTTTTCGTGGGCGAGCACCGCCTGTACGTCGCCGGCCAGCGTTGGCATGTAGTGCAGGTTGAGCGGGATCAGGTCTTCGGCGGTTATGACAGCGATCACACCGTCAACGGCCAGCGCCGATTCCTTGTTGATGTTCTTGATCCGCGCGTGTGCATAGGGCGAGCGAGCAAAGTCGCCAAAAAGCATACCCGGCAGGTTTACGTCGTCGACGTAGTTGCCGGCGCCCTGGGTGAAGCGGATGTCCTCGGTGCGTTTGCGCGCGCAGCCGATGCCTTCGAGTTTCGCCTCGCGCTCGGCTTTGATGTTCAGATCTTGCTTCGTCATGGCTCTACTCAGCAGCCTCCAGCATAGCAAGCTCAGCGGTTGCCACTTGAATGGCCTTGACGATGTTCTGGTAGCCGGTACAGCGGCATAGATTGCCAGCAATCCCCATGCGGATTTCGTCCTCCGTGGGGTCCGGGTTCTCCTGCAAAAGCCGGTGGGCGCGCATGATCATGCCCGGAGTGCAGTAACCGCACTGAAGGCCGTGCTCCTGGCGGAAGGCGTTTTGCAGCGCGTGCAGTGTGCCGTCGGCGTGGGCCATGCCTTCAACCGTCGTGATTTCGGACCCGTCGTGCTGCACGGAAAAGCGGGTGCAACTTTTCACCGAGCGCCCGTCCGCGTCCACGGTGCAGGCACCGCAGTGGGAGGTTTCGCAGCCAATGTGCGCGCCGGTAAGGCCCAGCGTTTCGCGAATCGTGTGGATGAGAAGTTCGCGGTCCTCAACGGCGACCTCGTGGGTCTGGCCGTTCACCTTGAGCGTGATCAGCTTTTTAGCCATGAGAACAGCCCTCCCTTCTTCTCCTCACTCGACGATTGTTCTGGTGCCGCAGGTGGCGGTGCGGCCGGCGGTGCCGGCGGCGGCGTCGGGCGTGGGGCGGCTTCGCCTGCCCGGCTTTGCGCAAGGGCAATGGCGCGGCGCACCATCACACCCGCCATCTTGGTGCGATACTCGACCGAGCCACGACCGTCTGCAGCGGGCTCGGCAATGGCTTCGGCGGCGGCAACGGCGGCGTCCACCTCCGCTTCGCTCAGGGTCCCACCTTTCAGTGCGTCAACAGCCGCAGCAGCAAAGAGCGGCGTATCGCCGACGTTGGTGAGGGCGATGGAACAGTCACGGACGGTCCCGCCCGTCATTTCGAGCACCACGGCGGCGGCTGCGGTCGCGTAATCGCCAACCTTCCGTTTCAGCTTGGTGTAGGCGTAACCATGACCGGCCGCCGGGCACGGAATTTTTACCGCGGTGATGAGTTCGCCTGTCTGGAGCGCCGTGAAGTAGGCGGCCTCGTAAAAGTCACGGGCTTTGACCTCGCGAACACCATCGACGCTCTCGATCACGTAGGCGGCGTCCAGGCACTTCATCAGCCCGGGCATGTCATTGCCAGGATCGCCGTTGCCCACATTGCCGCCGAGCGTGCCGAAATAGCGGATTTGGGGGTCGGCGATCAGCTCGGACGTTTCGCGGATGATCGGACAGACTTTGAATAGGTCGGCGGACGCGATGAGGTCGTGCTGCGTGGTCGATGCCCCGATGGTGATGATGGCGGGACCAACCTCGATGCCGATGAGTTCATTGAGGCTTGAGATATCCACCAGCTTGTCGGGGGCAGCCATGCGCAGCTTCATCATGGGGATGATGCTGTGACCGCCAGCAAGCGGACGCACCTCACCGGTGCCAGCCAACATCGTAAGCGCTTCCTGCTTACTCTCCGGGCGCAAATACCCGAACGGGCTTGGGATCATTGCCCGCGTCCTCCTTCTTGGTTTCCCCTGCCGGCGCGTTGTGCTTTCGCGTCCTCGCTTTGGCATCGTGCACGCGTGCGCCCGAGTGCACACGCGCCCGTTCACGAACGGCGTTCATCAATCGCGAACGACATCGCAGAAATCCGGCGGTTTTGGTGGGTGTTGACAGCACTAGGGTAGGATTGGCGGGGCGCTCACACCGCAGCCAAGTGATCCGATACGGCCTTCAGATACGATCGACCCACAGGCGCGGCGATGTCATCTGCAACGCCAAAATGGAGCCGGGTGCTACCGCCCGCACGATCGATCCGGGACACACGATCGCAGTTGACGATGTAGCTGCGGTGGACACGGATAAACCGATCCGGCCACAGGCGCTCACGCAGCCGCCCCAGCGATTCACACACAAAGAGCGCCTTCACATCGCCGCTTGTCTCATCAACATAATGCACCTCAGCATAGTGCCCTTCCGCCTTCGCCATAAGCAGCGACTGAAGAGGGATGATCGCGGTGCCGTTCGACGTTGCAAGCGAGACTTGTGTAGCCTGCGATGTTTCTGAGGGCGCCGACACTCCGTCGCCGACTACTGGCGGTGCAGGCGCACTTACCGCGACGGCGGCGGGTGCGGCTGGCCCAGCACCTGCGATAAAACGTGACGTGCTCTTGGGCTCAGGCAGCACCACGAACACGAACAAATCGCACAGCAAGAACGCCAGGAAAGCCGCGATGCTAACAAGGTAGTATTGATTCATAGCCGGCTCAGTGGCAACGGCCGGCACGCCGTCGAATACGAAGCGCGTATCGGCAATCGCCACATAGTGCATGCCTGAGATCGCAACGCCCAGGAAGATCGCACTCAGAAGCTTGCTATATTGGCTGTTGGACGGCGCAGTCATGGCGCGTAGCGCTACCCAGGAAGCGCCCACACCCACCGAAAGGGCCAAAAAAGAACCAAAGACGGAATTTTCGATCCCGCAAACAACGCGGATCGCATCCATTCCCATGTAGTGCATGGAAGTGATGCCCGCCCCCATGGCCAACGCGCCCAGCTTGCAGGCATGGCGCTGTATGACCCCAGAGGTTGCCAAATATAGGCCCAGCCCAGTGAGCACCATGGCGACGAGTGCAGACACAAATGTGGGTAAAATCGCGTAGCTCACCGGCACAAGCAGGACGATGGCTTGCATGCCGATGAAATGCATCGCCCAGATCGAACCACCGACTGCGATGGCGGAAAACAACAGCCGTTCCTTATAGTCGACCGTCGCAAGCCGGCCTTCTGGGCGCATCACGGCCAGCCCAGCGTGGGAGCCGACAACCGCGATGGCGACGGACAGCATGATCAACGGCAGATCGTACGTCACCACCACGGCGCGCGCCTCCTTGTCGGCCGGTACTCGATCCAAAGTTCGAACTATTGCTAGTCCAATTCAAAACTAAGCCAGACGCAACCCCCTACTCACCGGCGCGCTGAATCGTGATGCCTTCGTGTCCAAGTGATTTTACCGGGTACGGCAGAAACGAAAGCAACGCGAAAGTGTGGCAAAACCCTCGCCATGCGAGGAAAATCCGGGCGATGAAAAGCGGAAGCCATCTACGGATCAGTTTTGCGCTATAGACTGGTTGACTGCCTGCGTGACCCGAGGCCTCCCCAGCACCGCCAAAAACACACATTTGCCGAAAGTGTCGGAGCGCCCCTCGGTCAGAATTGGCTGCGCAAGGGCCCACCGATGGGGACCCTGTGTGCCGTAGTTTGCCTAAAACGAAGTGGGACTGCGTGGCTTCGGTATTTTAGCCCTCCACCGCAGCGTGCACACAAGGTCTTTCGATGCATGCTGAACTCCCGCCGCTGATGGAAACCAACCTCACGTATCCCCGTCGGTCCGACTGGGACCGTCAACGTGACGTCGTCAGAATCTCGGCGCAAATGCCGACAGACTAGTATCTTTCGTTAAACGAGCGCGAAGAGGAGGAGAGCGACAGCATCGTCGCCCGCGAGACACGCGCCAGTCTTCACCGTCCAACACCATGCGAACGGCGCGTTGACCCAACTTAGGTCAATACTTGTTTGTTGCTCCGATCACAGGACTCAATCCCATTCGGACGTTTGAGCGCGCATCGGATCTGGTGCAATTCCTCACCGCTCTCGAAGAGAAGACGGATTTCTTATTGGTAGGTCCTAATAGAACTATAATACGGCGTGCCGACGACCCTCGCCTGACAGTACGCTGAACGCATATCAAGTACACCTGTAAGTTTCACCTCAGTGTCACCCGGCAGCTTTGCCGTGCCTTGGACCGTAGTACGTTTCTTGCCCTGCCGGACGTCCGCCACCAAAAAGTGTTATGCGGCCAGATTACGAGGGCAGGACCCGCCTCGGAGCTTTGTTAAGCGAACACCTTGGCTATGTCGTCGACAGCAACGCCTTCCTTAATTTCTAAAAGACG
>JBCCYN010000227.1:0-4788 GCA_039189655.1 Pseudomonadota bacterium
CCCTTTTTGCGGTCAGTATCATGCGTTGGGGGTGTGTATGCGTGGCTCGCTCGGTCTGGTCTTGCTGCTTGTGGGCCTTGGCGCCCTCGGCTGGTGGGGTGCGACCTATGCGGCGGTGGAAATCGAGCAGAGGGTGGCCGAGCGGGCAGAGGCCGTGGTTGCCGGGTCTGTGCATGGGGCGCGCGTAGAGGTCTCAGGCCGCGACATCGCATTGATCGGGCTGGTCGATAGCGAGGGCGAGCGCGCCGCGCTTTTGGCAGCCTTGGATGACGTGACAGGGCGCCGGGTCGTTCGGGATGAAAGTGACCTTTTGGCTGCGGCGCAGCCGTTCACGCTCTTGGTGGAGGCAGATGGCGGGCTTGTGACCGTGGCGGGGTTTGTCCCTACGGAGGTGGCGCGGGCGGCTCTGGAGCCCGTACTTGGCGAAGGAGCTGGTGAACTTGAAATGGCTTCGGGCGCTCCGGCGGAGTGGGTGGCGGCGGTTTCGGCTGGGGTTGAGGCGCTGGGAGTGCTGCAGCGCGGGAGCCTGGTGTTCGAGGATGCATCGGTAAGCCTGTCGGGGCTCGGCACGCGGGCGGAGATCGCGGCGGCCGAGGTGGCGCTGGGGGTCGTACCCGGCGGGTATGAGATTGCGGTGGACTTCACCATTTTCGACGACGGCGTGCCGCTCTCGCTCAGGGCGGAGACGGGGCCGGGGGGGATCGCCCTTGCGGGCAAACTGCCTTTTGGTGCGACGGCCGCGGCGCTTGGTCTTGCGGCGTTGGGTCAGACGGTGAGCGTGGCTGAAATTGATGCCACCGAACCGCGCTTTTTACAGCTGGGAGCGGCGGGGCTCGCGGCCTTGCGCGCGCTCGAAACAGCGGAGCTATCTCTATCGGATGGCGCGCCCGCGGCGTTGTCGCTCACGGGCCAGGGGACACGGGCGCAGATCGCGGCGGCGTTTGAGGCTCTTGGAGGTCTGTCCGATGAGCTTGTGGTCGACACGGACCTTTCGCCTCTGGACGACGGTCTGCCGCTCGGGGTTACCGCGGACAAGGTCGGCGGGGTTGTGACCCTTGTGGGCAAGGTGCCGTTTGGCATGGCGCCGGCATCCCTGGGGCTCGATGCGTTCGAGGAGGCGGTCATCGCCTCTGAGATCGATGCGAAAGCGCCTGACTTCGTTGTTGTCGCTGAGGCCGGGATCGGGGCGCTCGCGGCATTCGATAGCGGGACGATGGTTTTGCAGGATGCTGTGGAGGCCGGCGGGCCAGCGCGGCTCAGGCTTGAGGGGCAGGTAACGCGGGCGGGCCTTGCTGCGGTGAACGCGGCCCTCGCGCTTTTGCCAGGCGGGATCGTGCCTGAGATCGACGTGGTCTTTGCCGATGACGGCACGCCGATGCGTCTAAGGGCGCTGAGCAGTGACGGGAATCTGAGCCTTTCTGGTAAGGTGCCCTTTGGGTCGGACGCCGCCGTGCTTGGGCTGGAGAGTTTTGGCGACGCTGTTCTGATCGCTGAGATTGCCGGGCAGGACGAAGATTTTCTGCCACTTGCCGCCCTGGGGCTCGAGGCTCTGGCGTTCCTTGAAAGCGGACAGTTCGACATTGTCGATGGGGCGGAAGGTGCACAGCTAGCACTGTCTGGGGTCGCGCTTACGCCTGCGGAGAAGGATGCTGCCTTGGCCGCTTTCGGCGCTGTGGAGGCTGACGCGGATATTACGACGCTTGATGATGGCTCCCCACCCGATTTTGAGCTGATCTTTGACGCGGCCCAAGGTGTTGCGCTTTCGGGCAAGCTTCCGCGGGGCGTGAGTGCAGCAAGGATTGCGGAAGAGATCGGCGTTGCCACGTTCGAGAGCGCCGCGACCACCGGTTTCGTGGGAGATCCAAGTCTCTATGCAAGTGCGTTTGAAATTCTCGCGGCGTGGTTGCCGGAGGTCGAGCGCCTGGAGGTGAGCTTTGGCGCGACCGGGTTTGAGGCGTTGACCGTCACGCCCGCGCCCGGCGTGGATGCGGAGCTATTGGCGTCGGAGCTCGCCGCGATAACTGGTGTGGCGGCCAGGGTCTTGGAGGCCACGCCGCCGTCGGTGGATGCGACCCGGACGAACCTGATCACCGGTCAACGTGAGCGGTTTTCAGGCGTGGCCTGGCTGCCGGTGTTTGCTTTCACGCCCTCTATTGAGCGATGCGGCTCGGAGACCGACCAAATCCTCAGCGATGCGCGGATCAACTTCGTCACGGCGTCGGCGCGGCTCGACGCGCGGTCTGTGCGTGCGGTTAATGCCCTTTCCGGCGCGATCCTCCACTGCCTCGCGGGAGCTCCGGAGCTTCTGGTCGAGGTGGCTGGCCATACGGATGCGCAGGGGTCGGAGGACGGAAATCTGGCGCTCAGTCAAGCGCGGGCGGACGCCGTGCTCGATGCGCTCGTTGCGCGGGGTATTGCTCGTGAAGCGTTAACCGCAACTGGGTATGGAGAGACCGAACCCATCGCTGATAATGGTACGTTCGAAGGGCGTGCAGCGAATAGACGAACGGAGATTAGATGGTCCACGCCCTGATGGCGTGGCAGGTTAAAGAGGGAATTTTCCATGTTTATAGATTGGAATTTTTTAATTTTAGAGATGTGGGGTCTTTTGGCGCTTGCGGCGCTGCTCGGGCTCATCACGGGCTGGGTGTTTTCCGGTCGAGGTGAAAATGCAGTGCTTGCCGGTGAAGCCGCCGCTTTGCGCGCTGATCTTGAGAAATGTCGCGCGATGCATACGGAGAAAGATGCGCGGATTGAGGCTTTAGAAGCGTCCGTGAGGGAGCGACATGCCGTGGCCGCGCCGCGTGTTGACCTTTCGCAGGGGCACGTCAGCGACGCTGGTGGCTATGTGAAGCCCACTACTTTGACCGTGGCGCGGGGTGGCACGCCCGATGATCTCACGAAAATCAACGGCGTGGGGCCGAAGCTCGAGGCGCTCTGCCATCGGCTGGGCTTTTTCCATTTCGATCAGATTGCCGCCTGGAGCGCCTCGGAAGTGGCGTGGGTCGATGAGAACCTTGAGGGCTTCAAGGGGCGGGTGACGCGCGATGGGTGGGTATCGCAGGCGCAGCGACTGGCCCAGGGTGGGGGCACGGCGTTTTAGCGCACGGTTGGTGGCGCGCGCATTGGCGGCGAGCGCCTGCGACCTGCCGGTCCTATTTGTGTGAGGCTTTGAAGGCTTCCTGCGCGGCAGGGGACGCATCCGTCTGATAGCGCTCTTTCCATTCGGAAAACGGCATGCCGTAGAAGACCTCGCGTCCTTCATCCTTGCTCATTTCGATGCCGCGCTGATTGGCGGCTTCTTGATACCAGCGCGACAGGCAGTTTCGGCAGAAGCCGGCGAGGTTCATCATGTCGATGTTCTGCACGTCGGTGCGCTCTTCCATGAGGTGCTGGCGCAGGCGACGGAAGGCGGCGGCTTCGAGTTCTAGTCGAGTTTGATCATCCATGATCGGATCATGGGGAGGATCGGTGCGCGGTTCAAGACGCGTCGGGGTCAGTAGCTGGTGCGCCGCTGGCTGCCGCGGTCGCCTTCGCCCGGCAAAAAGAGGGCTGCAAGGCCAACCAGAATGATCAAGAGCCCGATACCGGAATGCTTTGCCGCGTAGATAAGCGTCGCGCGCGGGGTTGCATCGACGAAGGCGGGGGCCGCCGCTGTCGCGGTGACCTCGATCGGGGTGCCTGTCGCCGTGCTGTGCCATCTGTCGTAGCTGACCACCGCGCGGGCTGTTTCAGGGCCGTTGTCGCCCTGGAAAGACACGTTGAAGACATAGGAGTTGAAATACGTGCGGATCGAGCGGACGCGCGTGCCATTGACGGCGACGCTTTCGCCGCGGACGCCCGTTTTGCGTGCGGGCCGCTCGATCTCTTTTGAGACGATTTGGGCCATCACCGGTGTGCCGTTGTTGTTCACGAGCAGGCCGTCACGGATTACGTCGAGGTTTTCGATGATCTTTGCCCCGCCTGCCACGAGGAAGAGGAGGCAGAAGCCGATGGAAAGAAGGCTTTGATCGCGCATGTATTTTCCCCTTGAACGATCGGGCTGATAGGCGCGCTGAATGTGGCTTTATTGCCGGTGATTTTGGGGAAAGAGTGTGGCGGTCTTAGCTTGGCTCGATCTGTTTGAGGGCCGCTTGGAGGGTGTCTTGGAGGACGTCCGCCCAGTGCTTTTGGCCCTTCGCATCACCGATGAGGTCCTGCCGAAGCTCGATTAGCGTGTTGTGGCGGCCCTGGCGCAGCGCGTGGCGGTCCACGGCATCGCCGGGGAGGTGCCCGGCATAGGGCTCATTGATGCCGACAGTCAGGCTCTTGTCTCGTGCGAGCTCTGCGATCAGCGCGCGGGACAGGCGGTCATCATGGGCGAAGAGTACGCCGACCTCCCAGGGGCGTTTGGGGCGGCCGTTGAGCTGCGGCGTGAAGGAGTGGATCGACACGATGATTGTATCGTCGCGGCGGGCCGTCATCTGAGCGAGCGCCGCGTCATAGGGGCGGTAATAGGCGTTTAGTCTGCGCTCACGCTCGGCCCCGTTCATCGCGCGGTTCCCGGGGATGATGGTGCCATCATAGAGTTGCATGATGAGTGTCGGGTCATCCTCCCCGCGGTTGGGGTCGATGACGAGACGGGAGAAATCCGAATGGATGACAGGCGCATCGAGCAACGCGCCTAAGGCCAGCGACACGCCAAGGGCGCCGATATCATAGGCGATGTGGCGGGCCATATCTTCCGCCGGCAGGCCGAGCGTGCCGATGTCGGGCGGCACGCGGTTGGTGGCGTGGTCGCAGGTGATC
>JBCCYN010000228.1:0-4775 GCA_039189655.1 Pseudomonadota bacterium
CGCGGGCGTGGGCGCGCAAAATTTGTCGCGCCTCAGCCGCATACCGGTCGTCGCCGGTGAGCGCCCAAAGGGTGGCAAGGTTTTTGACCATCAGGCCGTTGGCATTGGGCACCGCCTCATCGCTGGGCGTATCGGGCCGCACGATGAGCGCCGGGGCGTCGTCCGCCGTCCAATAAAGGCCGCCACTTGGGGCGCGGTGGTGCCTAGCCAGGGTCTCGCACCACAGGGCAGCATCGCCGAGGAGTGCTTGCCGGTCACCGACGCCGGCGGCCACCAAACCGAGCGCTCCATGGATCATCGCGGCGTAATCAAGGGCAAAGCCCTGATCGCCGGCCACATCGCCGCGGGCAGCGTGAATGAGCCGTCCGTCCCGCCCGAATTTTTCCTTGGCCGCGGCAAATGTTTCGGCGGCAAGGTCGAGCCACTCGGTCCTGCCGAGGGCGGCGCCGGCCCGGGCAAGGGCGGCAATCATCAACCCGTTCCAGTCGGCGAGGAGCTTGTCGTCTCGTCCCGGTCGCGGCCGCGTCTCGCGCACGGCCAGGAGTTTTGAACGCATTTCACCGAGGCGCTCTTCATCTTCGCCCAGCGCCCGGGTGCCAAGGCGGTTCAGAACGTTGGTGCCTTCCCAATTCCCCCCGTCGCTCACGTCGTAGGCGGCAAAAAAGTCCGTTGCGTCATCGCCAAGAATTTTTCTGATTTCCTCGGCAGACCAGACGTAAAACCGCCCCTCTTCGCCCTCCGTGTCAGCGTCAAGGCTTGCAGCAAACAGGCCTTCGATGCGCATTTCGCGCACGGCCCATGACACCGTTTCCTCCATGCGCACGCGATAAAGGGCTTCGCCGGTGGCGCACCAGGCTTCGCTCATTAGGACCAGGAGCTGGGCGTTGTCGTAGAGCATCTTTTCAAAGTGCGGGACGAGCCAGCGCTCATCGACAGCGTAGCGGGCGAACCCGCCGCCCAGATGATCGTAGATTCCCCCCATGGCGATGCGGTTCGCCGAGCGCAGCACCACATCGCGAAAATTCTCGTCGCCGGTGCGGGCAAACCCGCGCCACAACAATTCGAACAAGCCGGCGTTGGGAAACTTTGGCGCGCCCTGGGTGCCGCCGTTCACCGGATCCATCACGGTGAGCATTTGCCGGGCCGCCTTGATGAAGGCGTCGTCGGGCAGTTCTCCCGGCGGCAGACGCTGGGCCTCGGTGATCCGCTCTTTCAGCGCCGCCACATTGCCGGTGACGGCGTCGGTCTTGTTCTTATAGGCGTCCGAAACGGCGGTCAGCACGTCCACGAAGCGGGGCCGGCCGAACCGGGCGTCCTTGGGAAAATAAGTGCCGCCGAAGAAGGGGTCCGCGTCCTCGGTGAGAAACATCGTGAGGGGCCATCCGCCCTGCTCGCCGGTGGCATGGAGGGCCGCCATATAGATCTGGTCGATGTCCGGCCGTTCCTCGCGGTCCACCTTGATGTTGACGAAGCGCTCGTTCATCACCGAGGCCGTCGCCTCGTCCTCAAAACTTTCGTGAGCCATCACATGGCACCAATGGCAGGCGGCATAACCCACCGAAAGGAGGATCGGTTTTTGCTCACGCTTGGCTCTTGCGAGGGCGTCCGGCCCCCACTCCCACCACTCCACGGGGTTGTCGGCGTGCTGCAAAAGGTAGGGGCTCGCCGAGTGTGCGAGCCGGTTTTGGCTGGCCATAAGATCCTCTCACCGTGAAGGCGTCAGGGGGGACAATTGTGGCGCTTTCCTCCGGTCCGCCACCCAGCGGCGTCTCGGTGATCCGTATTTCCGGGCCCGATGCATCCGCCGTCGCCGTCGCGTTCGGTGCCACGGATCTGCCGCCGCGCAAAGCCTCCCTGCGTACCCTTTATGGCCCGGACGACGGCGAGCCCATCGACCGCGCCCTTTGCCTGTTCTTCCCTGCCCCCCGCAGCGCCACAGGGGAGGACGTAGTGGAATTCCAGTGCCACGGGAGCCCGGCGGTGATTGACCGTGTCCTCTCCGAAGCGGTCGCGCACAGCGGGGTGCGGGCAGCCGAGCCTGGCGAGTTTACGTTGCGCTCGGTGCTTTCGGGCCGGATGGGTCTTGCCGATGCTGAGGCCCTTGCCGATCTCATCGATGCCCGCACCGAGGCTGAGCGTCGCCGGGCGCTGCGGCTTTCGGAGGGCGCCCTCACCGCGCGCCTCGGCGATTGGAAAGACCGACTCGTCTCGGCCCTTGCCCTTTGCGAGGCGCACCTTGATTTCACCGATGAGGGTGATGTGCCCGATGGTGGCCCCGCCGTGGACGACGCCCTGGAGCCGTTGCGGGAGGAAATTGCAAAAACCCTTTTGGGCAGCAGGGACGCCGAGAAACTGACCGATGGGTTTCGCATTGTCCTTGCCGGTCCGCCCAATGCGGGAAAATCGAGCCTCATCAATGCTGTTGCCGGGCGGGCGGTCGCCCTGGTGAGTGAGGAGGCCGGCACCACCCGCGATGTGGTGACCGTCACCGTCGACCTGGGGGGCTATCGCGTCATCCTTGCCGACACGGCGGGCGTTCGCGATGGCGCCAGCGGCATAGAGGCGTTGGGGATCGACCGGACGTTGGTGGAGCTCTCGGGCGCTGATCTCATCGTGGAAGTTCAAAGCCCCGACACGACCCCCCTTTCCCTGCGCCATCGGGATATCGTGGTCGCTCACAAAGCGGATCTTGGGGCGAGCCCCGAGGCAGATCATGCCACCAGCATTTCCGATACGGCGTCCATCGAACGCTTTGTGAGGAGCTTAGCGGCGCGCGTGGCGAGCGGCATGTCGTCGTCCGAGGCAGCGCTTGTGACCCGGGCCCGTCAGCGCTCCGCCTTGAGCGCAATCGACGATGCCCTCGGAGAAGCCCTCAGCACGGCTCACCTGGAGCTGAAGGCGGAAGCGCTCCGGACGGCCTGCCACGCCATGGGCCGCCTCACTGGCGAAATCGATGTGGAGGACATCTTGGACGATGTCTTCGGTCGGTTTTGCATCGGCAAGTAGCGCGCGGCCGGAGCGTTCTGGTACCCGCAGGACTTTTGAAAAATGTTTCACGTGAAACATCGCCCATGGCTGGTAGCGCTCGGAAAACACCACGACCCTTGACACTGCGGCGCGGCGACTGAATTTGGCATGGGGAGTGGGGATCTGACGCGAAAAAAATGTTTCACGTGAAACACGACGTCATCGTGGTGGGGGGCGGTCATGCGGGCTGTGAGGCCGCGCTGACGGCTGCTCGCGCCGGTGCCAACGTCGCCCTCCTCACCCTTGATCCGGAGGCCATTGGCAGGCTGTCCTGCAACCCGGCTATCGGTGGGATCGGCAAGGGTCATTTGGTGCGGGAGATCGATGCCCTCGATGGCGTCATGGGCCGTATCGCAGACCAGGCCGGCATCCAGTTCCGCCTTCTCAATCGCAGTCGCGGGCCGGCGGTTCGCGGTCCCCGGGCGCAGGTGGATCGAGACGTCTACCGGGCCGCCATGCAGGAGGCCATCGCCGGGACCGGCATCACGGTCGTTGCCGGCGAGGCAGCCGATCTCTCTATGGAGAACGGGGAGGTTCAGGGCGTTTCCTTGCCTGACGGCACTTTGCTGACCGCCGGCGCCGTGGTCCTCACCACCGGCACATTCCTGGGCGGTTTGATCCACCTGGGCGAGAGGCGCTGGCCGGCCGGCCGCATGGGTGAGGCGGCGGCCACCGCCCTTTCCGCGCGTCTTTCCGGCGCTGGGCTTCCCCTCGCCCGTCTCAAGACCGGAACGCCGCCGCGCCTTAGGGCCGACAGCATCGATTTTGCTGCTCTCGACGAGCAGCCGGGCGACGCCGACCCTGCGTTCTTCGCTGAGGAGACGGTGGCGGTGAACCTTGAGCAGCGGCCCTGCCACATCAGCCGCACCACGGAAGACACCCACGCCATCATCCGGGAAAATCTTCACCGGTCGGCGATGTATGGCGGGGCGATCGAGGGCGTCGGGCCGCGCTACTGCCCCTCCATCGAGGACAAGGTGGTGCGCTTTGCCGACCGGGAGAGCCACCAGGTTTTTCTGGAACCCGAGGGGCTTTTCAGCGACCTCATCTATCCCAACGGCGTTTCCAACTCGCTCCCGGAAGACGTGCAGCTTCAAATTGTGCACACCATGCCGGGCTGCGAAGCGGCGGTGATTGCCCAGCCGGGCTACGCCATCGAGTACGACCATGTGGATCCCCGCGCCCTTGATCCGACCCTTGAAGTGCGCGCCCTCCCCCGCCTTTACCTGGCCGGCCAGATCAACGGCACCACAGGCTATGAGGAAGCCGCGGCCCAGGGCCTGATGGCGGGGCTCAACGCGGCGCGCCGTTCGGCCGACAGCGACGGCCTCACCCTCCCCCGTCACCTGGCGTATATGGGCGTCCTCATCGACGACCTGGTGTCCAACGGCGTCGACGAGCCCTACCGCATGTTCACCTCCCGCGCCGAGCACCGTCTCACCCTGCGCGCCGACAATGCTGCGGACCGCCTCACCGCGTTCGCCCAAAGTGCGGGAATTTTGGGTCCAGAACGCGCGCGCCTCCACGCTGAGCGATCCCGGCAAAAGGCTGAGGCTGCCGCAGCGCTCAGGAGCCTTTCCCTCTCGCCCCAGGATGCCTTGAAGCACGGCGTTCGCTTCAAGGAGGATGGCAAACGGCGCGACGGCTTCGACCTCCTCGCCCACGACGACGGCGGCTGGTCGCTGGTGGAGCGGTTGCTTCCGGGCCTCCCGATGCTCGCGATCCGCGTGCGCGAGACCCTCTACGCC
>JBCCYN010000229.1:0-4721 GCA_039189655.1 Pseudomonadota bacterium
CAGCACGCTTCGGTGCTTGCATGGCAGCCGAGACACGAGCTGCCCCGGCGCGGGGTTTTTCCTCAGGCGCCCTTTCGTCGGAAACGGGCGACAACAGCTCCATCATCTTGTCGAGGAGGTTGCGGCCGCGGAAAAAGGCGTCGAACGCGGCATCAAACACGACGAGCTGATCGCGCTTGTGGACGAAGACCGCCTGGAGGGCCGAGCGCACGTCCTGGCGCGATCTCACCCCCGCGGCTTCCACGGCGCGCACCGCATCCACGGCGTGGGCCGGCCCCACGGGCAGGCCCGCATCCCGCAGGACCCGCGCGAACATGGCAATGTTTTCAGCGAGCTTTCCCCGGTCGGGCTCCTGGTCGGGTTCGTCAGGGGGTGGGAACGGGGTCGTCTGCACGGATTGGGTGACGCCTCGAGCGGGGTTGGGCCGGCCTAGGATGGCGGCGCGGTATTCTCCCACACCTCGTCAACCCGCGCATCCCGTCCGCAAGCGTAGCGGTAGTAGCGATAGCGCAGCGGATTTTTCAAGTAGTAGTCCTGATGGTAGACCTCCGCCTCGTAAAACATGGCGGCGTCCAGAACGGGGGTCACGATGGGCGCTTCAATCTGACGGTCGGCTTCGGCGATGGCGGCCACTGCGATGGCACGCTCCTCGTCGTTTGCCACGAAAATGGCGGTGCGGTAGCTGGCGCCGCGATCGCAAAACTGGCCGCCCGCGTCGGTGGGGTCGATGTGCCGCAGGAAGTATTCAGCAAGGGTTTCATAGTCCACGAGGGTGGGGTCGTAGGTGACCTGGACGGCTTCATAGTGGCCGGTGTCGCTAAAGGTCACGGCCTCGTAGGTGGGGTTATCGGTGGTGCCGCCGGTGTACCCCGACACCGTCGCTAAAACGCCGTCCACCTTGTCGAAATCGGACTCCACGCACCAAAAGCAGCCGCCGGCGAAGACGGCTGTGGCGGGCTCTGACGCGGTGGCGCTGCCGGCTGCCGAGCCTAAAACAACGGCAACCGCAGCGGCCGTTGCGCGCGCAAGATCAATCATTTTCGACCACTCCTCGGTAAGACAGTGCACATAGGTGGGCGCAACGATGGCGCCACGGTGATCACGGGATTTTATGACACCGTGAGCTGGGGTGAGCCGGGACGGCGGATCTGTGCTAAGGCGCCTGCGCCGTGGGAGGAGCACCGGATGGCGGGCGACGACATGATCCTGTCCGTGGATGGGGTGAGCAAGACCTATGAGTCGGGACAGGTCGCGCTGAAGGACGTGTCGCTGGCGATCCGGCGCGGCGAGATCCTGGCGCTTCTCGGGCCCAATGGTGCCGGCAAGACCACCCTGATTTCCATCATCTGCGGCCTCGTCAACGCCACCACCGGTACGATCACCGTGGCCGATCACGACATCTCCAAGGACTACCGCCAAGCGCGAAAGATGATCGGGCTCGTCCCCCAGGAAATCATGCTGGAGCCGTTCGAGCGGGTGGCGGAGACGATCCGGTTTTCCCGGGGCTTGTTCGGGCTCGGCCCGGACCCTGAATACCTGGAGCAGCTCCTGCGCACACTCACCCTGTGGGACAAGCGCAACAGCATTACCAAGGAGCTCTCGGGCGGCATGAAGCGTCGCTGCATCATCGCCAAGGCGCTCGCCCATCGGCCACGCGTGCTGTTTCTCGACGAACCGTCGGCAGGGGTCGACGTAGAGCTGCGCAAGGAGATGTGGGAGGTGGTTTCGCGGCTCAAGCAAGACGGTGTCACCATCATCTTGACCACCCACTACATCGAGGAAGCTGAAGCCATTGCCGACCGGGTGGGGGTGATCTCCCAGGGCGAGCTTCTCTTGGTGGAGGAGAAGGCTTTACTCATGCGCCGGCTCGGGCGGCGCCAGATGTGTCTTCATCTGGAGGAGGTCATCGATGCGGTGCCAGCCTCACTGGCGCAGCACGCGCTAGAACTCTCCCCCGACGGCTCGGCGCTCCAATTCAACTATGACGAACAGATGGGGCTCGACATTGCAACCCTCCTGTCGGACGTCACGGCGGCGGGATTTAAGGTGCGCGATCTGGAGACCCACCAGCGCTCACTGGAGGAGATCTTTGTGGAGCTGGTGGAGACGGGAAACGGCGCCCCATGAACCTACGCGGAGTTTGGACCATCTACGTCCACGAGATGGCCCGGGCGTGGCGGACCCTTGGCCAGTCGCTCATCTCGCCCGTGATCACCACGGCGCTTTACTTCATTGTGTTCGGGGAGGCCATCGGATCGCGCATCCAGCAGGTGGATGGGATCGACTACGATGCCTTCATCCTGCCGGGCCTCATCATGCTGACGATCCTCACCCAGGCGGTGTCCAACGCGGCCTTCGGCATTTTCTTCCCGCGGTTCCTCGGTGCCATCTACGAGGTGCTGTCGGCGCCGCTGTCCTATCTGGAGATCGTGATCGGGTATGTGGGGGCTGCGGCCACGAAGTCGCTGGTGATCGGCCTTGTCATTTTGGTGACATCCACCGCGTTCGTGGACCTTAGAATCGAGCACCCCATCTGGATGTTCTTCATCCTGGTGGTCACGTGCTTCACCTTCGCGCTGCTCGGCTTCATCATCGGCATCTGGGCGCGCAATTTCGAGCAGCTCCAGCTGGTGCCGCTCCTGGTGATCACCCCGCTCGTGTTCTTAGGCGGGAGTTTTTACTCCATCGGGATGCTGCCGCCTTTCTGGCAGACGGTGACGCTCTTTAATCCCGTGGTCTATCTCGTCTCCATCTTCCGATGGAGCTTCTTCGGCGAGGCGGACGTGCACCTTGCCCTTTCAACGGCAATGATCGCGCTCTTCGTGGCCATCTGCCTCACCATCGTCTGGTGGATGTTCAAGACCGGCTACCGCCTGCGCGAATAGGCGTTTCGACCTTGCCGTCAGCGAAGGTTGCTGGGGGGCGTACTGGTTCGGCGCCGACAGATTTTTTGGCGGAAGTGCCGGCGCCGGTCAGAATCAGCTTTCGGCGGCGTCCCTGGTGGGTATTCCGGCGCCGGAAAAATGATCCTGCAACTCGCCCGCCTGGAACATCTCGCGGATGATGTCGCAACCACCGACGAACTCGCCCTTCACGTAGAGCTGCGGGATGGTCGGCCAGTTGGAGTATTCTTTGATGCCGGTGCGGACGTCGTCGTCCTCCAGGACGTTCACCGAGCCGTACTTCACCCCAAGATAGTCAAGGATTTGGACCACCTGGCCCGAAAAGCCGCACTGGGGGAAGTTGGGAGTGCCCTTCATGAAAAGGAGCACGTCGTTGGATTTCACCGCGGCGTCGATCTGGTCATGGGCGCTCATCGGGAGAACTCCTTGGCTTGGCACCTATTTGCCCCACACTTAGGCCTCTGGTGCTGATGTTTGTAGGGCTAGGGCGTGCAGCTCATCGCCCATGCGGCCTTTGAGGGCGTCATAGACCATCTTATGCTGGGCAACACGCGTTTTGCCGACGAACTGCGACGAGATGACCGTTGCAGCATAGTGGTCGCCATCGCCGGCGAGGTCCCGGATTTCCACCGTCGCGTCGGGTAAAGCCTCTTTGATGAGGCTTTCAATTTCGCGCGCGTCCATGGCCATCGGCGGTTTCCCTCAGCTCGTTCTGGCCACGAAGGCGGGAAGCCAAGTCTCGTGAGCCTCTTTCAAGGACGCCAACGATAACCGAAAAGCGTCCGGAACGGTCAAATGATCACCGCCCACTTGGCCGAGCGGGGCAATGCCCACCTGCGAATCAAGGGCAGCGGCCATCAACGCGTCGGGGTTGGCGGTGGCGAGGACGTACCTGGCCTGATCCTCGGCAAATAACAGTATGTGCGGGCGAAGGGGGACGTCCAGTTGGGCGCCGACGCCCGCCGCCAGAGCCATTTCCACCGCCGCCATGGCAAGGCCGCCAGAGGAAATGTCGTGGCAGGCGCTGACAAGGCCCGCCTGGATGGCGGTGCGCACAAAGTCGCCATGGGCCTTTTCCCGAGGGAGGTCGACCGGGGGAGGGGGGCCGGCGCTGCGGCCAAGCACGGTCTGGAGGTAGAGCGACGCACCCAGGTGCTCCCCGTGGCCACCCAGGATGAAGAGCGAATCGCCGTCGTTCCACGCGAGGCCAACCCGCTGGGAAAGGTCGAGTTTGCCGACGCCGCCGATGGCTGGGGTGGGAAGGATCGCAGCACCGTCGGTCTCGTTGTAAAGGGAGACGTTGCCGGACACGACGGGGAAGGAAAGCATCCTCGCCGCTTCGCCGATCCCTTGGATGGCACCCACGAACTGAGCCATGATTTCCGGGCGTTGGGGCGAGCCGAAATTGAGGTTGTCGGTAAGGGCGAGAGGTTTGGCGCCGACGGCGGTGAGATTGCGCCAGGCTTCGGCCACCGCCTGTTTTCCGCCCTCCACCGGATCGGCGAAAACGTAGCGCGGCGTCACATCCACGGTGAGGGCAATGGCAAGGGGGCCGTCGCCGATGCGCACCACCGCCGCGTCACCGCCCGGTCCGGTTGCTACGTTGCCGGAGATGATGTGGTCGTATTGCTCAAAAACCCAGCGCCTGCTGGAACCGTTGGCGCTTGCCACCATAGCCAAAACCGCGGCGCCCAAGTCCGCCGGTGGCTCAAGGTCGGTGGGGCTGAGGGGGGCTGGCGCGGGGGGAACGGTGTAGGGCCGCTCATAGACCGGCGCCTCGTCGCCCAGATCCTTGATGGGAAGGTTTGCCTCTTCGCG
>JBCCYN010000230.1:0-4705 GCA_039189655.1 Pseudomonadota bacterium
GAACGGAACCTCGTGGGTGATGAGCCCATCAAGAGCCGGGTCGTCAAGGAGGCCGATGGCAGCTTCCAGCCGCCGGCGGTGAGTCCAGCGCGGTGCCCGGCCTGGCGGAAGTCGGCCCACCTGGGAGGACACGATGCTCAGCCGCTGGGAGTGAAAAGCGCCTCCAAGCGGTACTGTCGCCTGGTTGGTGCCGTGCCAGCTTGCCTCCACTACCCGCGCTTCCAATCCGGCGGCCTCGATGGCCGTTGCAAGCCCGACGGCCGTTCCGCTCGCGTTGATGGCAATGTCGACGCCGACCGGGACGTCCGCGGGGTGAGCAAAGCGCGCACCCAAGGCAACGGCCGTGTCTTGCTTGCCCTCGTCGGGTTCACAAACGGTCACGTTTGCGCCAGGCATTTTTGAAATCAGCCGTGCAATCAAGAGCCCCACGACCCCAGCGCCGACGACGAGCACATTGTCGCAAGGGCCTGCACCGCTATCCCAGACCACGTTCAGCGCCGTCTCAAGGTTCGCCGCAAGGGTGGCGCGCGCAGGCGGAATGCCATCGGGCACGGGAACGACATCGTCGGGCGACAAAGCCGCGAGCGCCTGGTGCGGGTGGAGCGCAAACACGGTCCGACCCTTCAACGCCCCCGGCCCTTCTGCCACTCGGCCCACCAGCGCGTAGCCGTACTTCACCGGGAATGGGAACTCCCCCGCCTGGTGGGGGCAACGCATGCGGTCGTACTCGGTGGGCGGCACATTACCGTGCAGAACTAGGCGTTCCGTACCCCGGCTTACCGCCGACGCCAGCGCCTCCAAGAGCACCGATCCGGGTTTCGCCTCAATCGTCTCATCGACCAACCCATACGTGACACGGTTTTGACACCATAGGGCGCTAGCGCGGCGCAAAATGTTGGAAGTCTGATCTCGTTGATCCATATCGCCCGCTTGTTGCCGATCTAAGTCGTTCATCGGTGGTTGGGCCGTAGCCGCTCAATGAGATCGAAACAATCCGCCCATCGCGGGCAGAAGGCGCTGCAAGGTAGTTTATGGCTCACGTGCTTCCGACAAATCAAACGGCTGATGCGGCCGTCAGCCTCAACCGGCTGGACACGGTGCAACGGGTGTCGCGCATCCTGCTGCGGCGGCGGATGTTCGTTATCGCACTCAATGTTTTGACTGTGGGAGCCCTTGCCGGCGTGATGATCTACGCGCTGGGTTATGGCGGTTGGACGGTTCCGCGCGTGGGCATGGCGCTGGCGTTCGCCGTGACGCTGCCCTGGCTTTCTATCGGTTTTTGGAACGCGCTGATCGGCGTGATCCTTAACGCGCGCGGGCCATCGCCCAACGATCCGCTGGCCATCCCCCACAATGCCGAGGCGCCCATCACCACGCGCACCGCCATTGTCATGGCCGTGCGCAACGAAGATGCGGAGCGCACCTTTTTGCGCCTCAAGGGCATGTTCGACGACCTCGAAGCCAATGGCGTCGCCGACCATTTCGACGTGCACGTCCTCAGCGATACCAACGATCCGGCCATCGCAGCACGCGAAGAAGCGGCGGTGCAAGAATGGCGTTCGCGCAGCTCGCGTCCGGACCAGATCTTCTATCGCCGCCGGTCCGACAACCAGGGCTATAAGGCGGGCAATCTTCAGGAATTTTGCCGCCGTTGTGTGCAGGACTATCAGTTCTTTCTACCCCTCGACGCCGACAGCTTCCTCTCGGCCCAGACGATCCTGCAGCTGGTGCGGAAGATGGAGCAGAACCCGCGCCTTGGCATCTTGCAGACGTTGGTGGTCGGAACGCCCTCCACGGCGTTCTTCACCCGGGTTTTTCAGTTCGGCATGCGCCACGGCATGCGCGCCTATACCGCCGGCTCGGCCTGGTGGACCGGCGACTGCGGCCCCTACTGGGGTCACAATGCGCTGATCCGCATGCGCCCGTTTGCGCAAAGTTGCGAACTCCCGGTGCTGCCCGGCGGCGGCCCCCTTGGCGGGCACGTCATGAGCCACGATCAGATGGAAGCCGTGATGATGCGCCGCGCCGGCTACCATGTGCGCGTCATCGCCGAGGAAGGGGAGAGCTGGGAGGAAAACCCGCCCTCGCTGCCGGACTTTATCCGCCGCGAGTTACGCTGGTGCCAGGGCAACATGCAGTATTTCCGGCTCCTGGGGACGCCTGGTCTGAAAGCCATGAGCCGGGTCCAACTGGCCCTTGTCATTATGATGTACCTGGGGCCGCCCGCCTGGATGGCGTTCATCGCCCTTGGGGCGGCCACACTGTTTGACGGGGTCACGGTGGGCGTCTCGCCCGTGGTGGGGTTTTCTATGTTCGCCGCCATCATCTTCATGAGCCTTGCCCCGAAAATCATGGGCGTCGTCGGGATATTGCTGAGCAACCGGGAGAGCGCACGCTACGGCGGCCGCTTGCGCGTTTTCGCCGGCGCGATCCTCGAAACGGTGGTCTCCATGCTGATGGCACCGGTGGTGGCCTTCGCCATCGCCATCTTCGTGGTCGGGCTCATCTTTGGAAAGACAATCGATTGGCGCGCTCAACCGCGCGGCGATCGCACCGTCGGCTGGGGTGAGGCCGCGCGCTCGTTCTGGCCGCAAACCCTTGGGGGCGTTGGCTTGTTCGCCCTTCTCGCCTTCACCGCGCCGGCCATTCTTCCCTGGGCGTCGCCGGTGATCGCGGGTCTTGCCCTTTCGATACCCTTTGCCGTGGTCACCACGTCGCCCGCGCTGGGTCGGCTCAGCGTACGCACCCGGCTTTGCGACATTCCGGAAGACCCCGCGCGCCCACCAGCGCTGCGACGCCTTGATCCCTTGGCGTTTGCGCCCGCGTGAGCGGCACGCCTTCCGAGGGCACCGTTAAGGCGCTCTACCACTACCCCATAAAAGGTCTCAGCGCGCAGCCTCTCTCCGAGGCTCCGCTGGTACCGGGCAAAGGGTTTCCCCATGACCGCGTCCTCGCCCTTGCCCGGGCGAAGACGGAGTTTGACCCCCGCGCGCCCAAACCGCTGCGCAAGGGCATGTTCCATATGTTGGCGCGAGACGCATCGCTGGCGCGGCTCAAGACCCACTACGATGCGACGGCCGACACGCTCCAGATCGACAATGGGGCCGGACCAAAAACCTTCTCCCTTGGCACCGAGAGCGGCGCCAACGAAGCGGCTGCGTACATTTCTGAAGCGCTTTCGCTGGCCCAGACGGACACGCCGCGCCTAGTCCGCGCCGATGGCCACCGCTTTACCGACGTCTCTGTGGTGTCAGAGACGTTCATGAACGCCATCTCGCTGATCAACCTCGCCTCGGTGCACGACCTTGGCGCACGGGCCGGCGAGACCCTCGACCCCATCCGCTTTCGTGGGAATGTCTATTTCGACGGCTGGGCAGCGTGGGACGAACTTTCCCTGGAAGGCCGCGCGATTGCGCTGGGAGAAACGCGTTTACGCGTGCTCCTGCGCACCGAGCGCTGCGCGGCTACCACCGTCAATCCACAGACGGCGGAGCGCGACGTACCGGTGCCGCGCCTGTTGCGCGAGAGCTTCGGCCACGCCGACTGCGGCATTTACGCTGAAGTCCTGCGCGGCGGCACTATCCGGGCCGGCGATCCCATAACCGTCTCCGACTGACGAAATTTATCGGACGGTTGGAGCCGCCTGACCCATCGGGGCGCCGGCCTACTCCTTGGTGAGGGTCAAGCCGCTGAGGGCGGCGCAGGATCCCTGGTAAGGGGCGAGCGCCAGCGTGTCGCCGCTGTGGTCAAGCCGACAACTGACCGGAAACATGGGGGACAGCGGGCCGGTTACGTCGGACAGTCGGATTACGTAACCGTGCAAAGTGTACGCCCCATCCACGGTCTGGCCGTTCTGTGCCTCCAGCTTGAACCGTCCGTCAGTGAACGACGCCACAACGTTTTCGCCCTTGAACGTCCCTGCGATGCTCAGGCTATTTTCGGGGATCTCGGCTTCAGACGCGGCTTGCTGGAGCGCTGCATTTTGCGCCGTTAGTCTGGCGATTTCGGCTTCCGCCGCCGCCTGTGCGTCCGCCAACTCGGCAAGTTCCGCCTGGGCCGCATCCCGTGAGTCCGTCAGGTTTCCGATTTCATCTTCCAGAGAGCGCTGCTGCGCGGTCGCGGTCTCAAGCTCCACGTTGGCCTGATCGAGGGCATCGCGCGCGGCCCTTGCGTCGGCGCTAAGGCCTTCGTTTTGCACCGTCAGCGCTTCCACTTCGGCGATGATATCGCTGCGCGTCGTGTTCATCGCTTCGATGTCTTTAGCGATCTCATCGAGCTGGGCGGTCATGGCATCGGTCTCGCCCTTGGTGCTGGTGAGTGTTTCCCGTGCCGTGTCGATTTGCGATTCCAACGTATCGGATTGGTCGCTCAGTTCGCGCACCGATTTGTCGAGGGCTTCGCGGTTCGCCGTGAGAGCTGCGAGGGCGTCTTCCATGTCCTTGGCTTTGGCGGCCGCCGCCGTTTCCGCAGCTTTCGCCACCTCGATCTCGTCCTGAAGATCGAAGAACTGGGTGCGCAGAGCGTCCGTGTCGTTCTCCAGCGCTGCAATGCTTTCTCTCGCCGCTTCGGCCCGATTGTCGGCGCGGTCCGCCGCGCTCTCAAACTCGGCGAGCTTGGCCTCGGCCTCCGCCACTTTCTGATTGACGGTGTCAAGATTTCCAGAGGCTTCTTGGAGGCTCGCCAGTGCCGCCGCCGATTGATCGGC
>JBCCYN010000231.1:0-4692 GCA_039189655.1 Pseudomonadota bacterium
CCACTTCACCATGCCCATCAAGGGACCGCTCCTTGCCATCGTCGAAGTGCGGGATGCAACGATTGGGGGTGCCCAGCAAAAAATGGAGGCGCTGCTCTCGGCGGAGATGGAAAACGGGACCGTCACGGACGGCATCATCGCCCAGAGCCACGCTCAGGCGCGCTCCTTGTGGGCAATGCGGGACGAAGGACCCGCCACCTACAGCCAGGTGTTTACGGACAACATCGGCTTTGATGTGTCAGTCCCGCTCTCGCGCATGGTCGAAGCGGTCCACAAGATTGCAGCGCCGCTTCGGATCCGACCTGGCCTCCACCCAATGTTTTACGGCCATATCGGCGACCAGAATTTACACGTGGTGGTCGGGACCGACGAAACATTTACCGAAGCACAATCGGGCGCCATTAAAGACGACCTTTATCGCACAGTCGTCTCACTGGGCGGTACGATTAGCGCCGAGCACGGTATTGGCACCCTCAAAAAGTCTTACCTGTCGATGTCGCGCAGTCCGGTCGCGCTCGCGCTCATGCGCGATCTGAAACGAACACTCGACCCAAAGAACATTTTGAACCCCGGCCGCGTCTTCGACCTTTAAAGGACAAACCACTCAAAACGAGAGCCCCACAACGTTCCTCTGGTGAACCGGAAAAACCATGTTTCCCCGGCCGTTCCTCCAGAGCCACCATGCCATTTCAATCGTCCGGGCGAGGCTCGTGGAATATGGGGCTGGACCTATTCACCGCCCAAGATTTGGTAAAAACAACGCCAGTTGAGGAAACGCCACGAGCAGCAACACCAACACTAAGATGCAAGAAATAAACGGAAATCCGGCGACGTAGATTTCCCGCATGGTGGTTCCCGGCGGCGCAACCCCTTTCATCACGAAGAGCAGCAGACCGAACGGTGGGGTTGTGAACGAAATTTCGAGGGCAAGGAGAACGATGAGCCCGAACCAGATGGCATCAAACCCCAACTGGCCCGCCAGCGGAAAGAAGATGGGCACCGTCAACAGCATCATGGATAGTTGATCCATGAACATGCCCAATAAAAGGAGGATCAAAAACATTACCGCGAGCATCACATAGGGTCCCGCATCCATGGACGTGGCCCAGGCGATGAACCCGGACGAGGCACCCGAGAAGGCTAGGAGCTGGGAAAACGTTGCAGACCCAAAAATGATGAGGAAGGCCATCAGCGTTACTCGAAGGGCGCCCCGGCACGCAGCCACGAACGCCGATACCGTCAGGCAGCGATAGAGCGCCGCTAGGAGCACAACGCCAAAGCAACCGAAGGCAGCGGCCTCGGTGGGCGTTGCCCAGCCACTCACCATCACGGTGATGACAATCACCACCACCGCAATCATCGGCATCAACTCCACAAAGAATATTTTAATACGCTCGCCCCACGCCATCTCGACCACATCGTAGGCGGGTGCCGAATCCGGATTGAGCCGGGCAAGTATGAAAATGAGCCCAGCATAAAGCCCGGCGAGAATGAGGCCGGGGATCACCCCCGCAATGAGGAGCGCGCCCACATCGATACGGGCGAAAGTGGCCAGAAGCACCGCAAGGGCGGACGGCGGAATGATGATCGCAAGCCCGCCGGTGCCGAGGATCGGGCCGATGGCCATGAGCTTGGAATAGCCGCGCTTCAGCATTTCCGGCAGCATGAGGGAGCCCAGCAACGCGGTGGAGCCCATGGAGGAACCCGACAAGGTGGCGAACGCCGTACCGCCGCCCACGGTCACATAGGAAAGCCGCGCCGGCAGCCGCCCCAAAAGCTTGTCGACGCCGTTGAAGACCCGCGCCGCGAGACCCGTCTGAAAGAATAACTCGCCCATCAAGAGGAATAGCGGGATCGGCACCAAAGCAAAGCTGGTCATGGCGCCAAAGCCATTGTTGATGAGCTGCCCGATCCCGCGTTCGCCCCCCATAAAAATGTAGGCGCCGACGATGTTCGCCCCGAGGAAGGCAAACGCCACCGGCGTGCCGAGCATCATCAGCGTCAGCACCATACCAAGGAGCAGCGCCAGAGCCTCGAACCACGCCATCAGCGTCTCATTCGTGGATCCCGGCCTCGCCGGAGTGGAGGAGTTCGCGCCCGAAGGTGAACCGGGCGAATTCGACGCCCATCAACGCAAAACCGATGGGGATGGACGAGATGAGAATCCACCTCGGGAAGTAAAGCGAGCGTACGTCCATCTCGCCGGAAAAGAAGTTGGTGAGCGCAATATCGACACCCTTCACCGCAAGGATCAGGCAGATCACGACGCACAGTCCAGAGACAAACCGGGATACGATGGCGCGAAGCCCATCCGGGAGCGCGGCCGTCACGATCTCGATGTAGACGTGCCCGCGCTCACGCACCAACCACGGCCCGCCGAGCAACGTCATGAATAAGAGGCCGTATTCGGTGAATGTAAACAGGTGGGCGGACGGTTGAAACCCAATATTCCGCCAGATCACCTGATAGACGATGATAATCATGAAGGTGGGCAAGATCGCGCCGGCGATGACGGCCAGCGCGACCACGATCCCATCATAAACGCGGATGATCGCGCCCATGAGGTGGGAAGACTACTTGTTAAAGAGCTCGATCATCTTGTCGTAGTTTTCCGATGTGCCTTGGGCGTCCAACTGCTCTTTCATGCGGTTCCATGTGGTCTCGCGCGCAGCCTGAACGTAGTTGTCCGCCGCCTCGCCCTCCAGGGTCACTACCGTCAGGCCGCGATTTTCCAGCTCGGCGAACTCTTCGGAGATGCGTGCGCGGTTCTTCTCCACCGAGGATGCTTCATGCTCGATGGCTACCTCTTGGAGGACCGCTTTTGCTTCGTCCGACAGGTTGTTCCAGCTATCAAGATTGACGATCACCCCTAGATCGGTCGAAAAGAACGCCGGATCGACCCGATATTTTAAGTAATCATCCCAGGAAAGATCCATCACGCCGATGGACGTCCAACCCGTCGCCGTGACGGTCCCGCGCTGGAGCGCCGTATAAAGCTCGGTGGACGGAAGATTGAGCACCTGAGCGCCAAGGTAATCGGTGAAGAACGCGTTGTAGATCGGATTGCCGCGCAGCTTTACGCCCGTAATATCAAGATTACCGTCCGCATCCACCTGCGGTTCTTCGGTCATCCAAAGATTGAACGGCATTCCAGAATCCATCCAACCGAGGAAGTAAACGCCCATCTTGTCCTGGTGGGCTTGATTGTAAAAGTCGATGCCGCCTGACGCCCGAGCCTCCGGTCCCGTCATGTTCGAGGCGACGAGCGCGTCCTTTTCCGCAACGACGCCGCCGTAGAACGAGCCGGGCGTATAGACCATGTCCACAATCCCATCGCGAACAGCAGCCGGTTGCTCGAACATGCCGATGGCTTCAGGCCCGCCGCGCACGTCAATGCGCACGACGCCCTCGCCCTTTTCGTTCACCTTGTCGACGAACTCCAAAAAGCTCTTGGTGTAGACGAGGCTGGTGGGGAAGGCGTGGACGGCGGTGATAACGTCTTCGGCCTTGGCGCTGCCGGAAAGGGCAACGCCGACCGCCACCGCGGCCAGCAAGCAGCGTTTCATCACAGGGCTCCTCATTCGCATTTTTCAAGCTTGTTCTTTTCAGCTTCGCAGTTTGTTACACGCGCCGATATCGGCGGCAACCACGGGCAAAAAACCATGCGCATCTTCTGGCAGTCGTACGTGGACGAGACCATTGGCGCCGGATACTTGGGCGCCCTGCGCTCGCATCTTGCGAAAGCGGCACTGCCCGGCACCACCGTCGACGTGCACGGCATCTCGCCGCCCAACTCCTACGCCCACCCCTTGATGGAACATCGGTGCGCGAGGGCCATGATCGCCAACGCCGTGCGCGCCGAAGAGGAGGGCTACGACGCGTTCGTCATCGGCCACTTTCAGGATTCCGGCCTTTTGGAAGCACGCACCTGCGTCGACATTCCCGTCCTTTCGCTGGGCGAAGCCAGCCTCCTCCACGCCTGCCAGCTCGGCGCGCGGATCGGCGTCGTCACCATCAATCCACGGTTTGTGCCTTGGATCCGCCGCCAAGTGCGCGCCTATGGCCTAGAGCATCGGGTTACCGGCATTTCGGCGATCACCTTCGAGCCCGGCGAGATAATGGCCGCCTTCGACGATCCTGCCCGCTTTGACGCCTGCAAGAACGACTTCGACGCCAAGGCGCTGCCGCTGGTGGAGGACGGCTGTGACGTGATTGTGAGTGGCGGCGGAATTCCGATGCTCCTCTTCGGGCGCGTCAACGGCCATCGCATTGGCGAAGCCCCCGTCCTTGACGGTCTGCCGGTGACTGTGATGGCGGCCGAAACGGCAGTGCGCCTCAAAAACCTCAACGGCCTTCGCCTGTCGCGCACGGGCGAGCAAGGGAAGGCCCCCGCCGCAGTGATCGCCGAGTTTTTGGCACCGTCTCGCTAAAGCGCGTTTCAGCTACATGGAAGCATGTCGCGAATAGAACCGCGCGGAAAGACAAGAACTTAGAGCAGGTCATGCGATCGCATGATCGTGTGACCTGCTCTAGGACCGCCGCCCCTGGCCGCCGCGTTGGGACCCTGTGCCGAGGCCAGAGCGCAGGCGGATCGTGGCTCGCCACAAGTTTGAAGGCATTTCCTATGGAATTACCAAATCCCTATAGGGATCGATAAAAGTGTGACGAACATCACAAAAAGTGTGTGTCACC
>JBCCYN010000232.1:0-4549 GCA_039189655.1 Pseudomonadota bacterium
GAGGACCCGCCTGCGCTCGTACCCAAAGCCACCTCCTTCTTTGGCGTGAGCCCAATGGGCTCCATGAGCGTCAAGTCGCTCGGACCGGCCTCGGCCATGGCAAAGCGGTTGCCGGGGTCGGGATAGAGCGGGGCGTCGAATTCTAGCGCGTATGCGGTGGGGAGCTCATGTCCATTCTTGCCGAGTTTGAAAAAGCTGTCGATCCGGCCGCGCATCAGCCCGTTGAGCGGCGAGGCATATGTCGCGCGGATGAGGAAGTCGTTCAGCGCCCCATCTTCGAGATCGCAGTCGACCTCTACCGTCCACTCAATGTTCTCGGCCCCGCCCACCATGGTGCGTTTCGGCATGGCGCTGCGTCGTGGCCGTTGAGATAAGCACCCCCGTCAGAGACGAGCCGCCAGGTGCGCCCTGTGAGCGCAGAACGGACAAGCGTTTCTTTTTGGAAACCGCTGAGGGCACGGACCCAAGTGCGGACGGCGTCGCCCTTTCGATTGTCGGGCGCAACGATGGGGATGTCATCGCTGTTGGCGACGGAAGAGAAGGGGTTGAGGGCACTGGTCCCGACTATGTTTTCGCCAAGTTTTCCCATTCTCTCTTCCTCCTTTGCGTCGGTGTCTTCGGCGGTTGCCGAGTGGTGTAATGCCGCCGGTGCACTAACGATCAAACCGGACCACCCGATGGGGGCACGCCACAATGTTCGCGGCTTACTCCTCGAACGCCCGCGCGTTCCTGTCGCTCGCGCTCCTCAAGCACGAGCACGCCGTTCCCGGCAAAGAACTGACCCTGCGATGGGGAGATCCGACGGCCGGTCGCCCGGGCGTTGAGGCGCACGAGATGGTGGATATCCGTATGACCGTGGCGCCTGCGCCTTACTTCGACAAATCCATCAAAAAGGACTGACCAAACGAAGGCGCCAGACCGCAAGCCACATAGCCGCGCGGAGGAACCATGAAGACTCAGGTTGGTATTATCGGGGGTGGGCCGTTGGGCCTGCTTTTGTCGCAGCTTCTGCGTCTTAAGGGCATCACATCGGTCGTGCTGGAACGGCAGAGCCGCGACTACGTGCTCGGCCGCATCAGGGCCGGCGTCCTCGAGAAAGGCTTCGTGGGCCTTATGAAACAGGCAGGTGTCGCCGACCGTCTTGAGGCTGAGGGCGAGGTACATGCGGGATTTGACATCGCATCCGACGGGGAAATGACCAAGGTCGACATTACCTCGCTCACCGGCGACTCGGTCGTTGCCTACGGTCAAACCGAGGTGACGCGTGATCTTTACGAGGCGCGTGACGCCATGGGCGGGATTGTCATCCACGAGGCCGAAGACGTCACGCCCCACGATGTCACCACAGATGCGCCTTACCTGACCTAACATCTGAACGGGGAAGAGCACCGCGTGGACTGCGACTTCATCATCGGCTGCGACGGCTTTCATGGCGTTTCGCGGCGCTCGATCCCGGCCGATAAGATCAAGGTCTTTGAGCGCGTCTATCCGTTTGGCTGGTTGGGAATCCTGTCGCGCACCGCGCCGGTCTGTGACGAGTTGATCTATTCTCGCAGCGAGCGCGGCTTCGTCTCTGCTAGCTGCGATCCCGCGTGCTGAGCCGCTACTACGTCCAGGTGCCGCTCGATGACCGGGTCGAAGACTGGCCCGATGACAGATTTTGGGAAGAGCTTAAAGGCCGCCTTCCGGCGGAGGTGGCTGCGCGCTTGGAAACCGGACCCTCCATCGAGAAATCCATCGCGCCGCTTAGGTCCTTCGTGGCCGAACCCATGCGGTATGGCACTCTCTTCCTGGCGAGCGACGCCGCCCACATCGTGCCGCCCACCGGGGCCAAGGGGCTTAACTCGGCGGCCTCTGATATCCACTACCTCTACGAGGCCCTGCTCCAACACCACGAGGAGGGCGATGAAAGCGGACTAGACGGTTATTCAGACAAGGCCCTCACCTGTGTCTGGAAGGCGCTGCGGTTTAGCTGGTGGATGACCAACCTGCTCCACGACTTCCCGGAAACAGGAGAGTTCGGTCGCCGCATGCAGCAAACGGAATTCGATTATCTCCTGTCGTCGCGCGCCGCCCAAGTGAGCGTGGCTGAAAACTACGCCGGTTTGCCGTTCTAGGGGTATGACCATGCAAGTGCCGGTGACATCCAAGGGCAGACCCGTCGAAGATCACCAGCGGCACAAGGCGAGGCGAGGTTATCACGTCCCAACGGCAAACCATGGCGCCCCGGAAGAAAGCGCGGAGCAAGCCACCTTGCCCGGGGCGGAGTATTACC
Source organism: Pseudomonadota bacterium (assembly GCA_039189655.1). Lineage (GTDB taxonomy): Bacteria > Pseudomonadota > Alphaproteobacteria > Rhizobiales > Amorphaceae > Acuticoccus. The sequence goes on from JBCCYN010000232.1 coordinate 2,276, forward strand.
AGCGGGACCTGACCTTGCACCCGCCCGCCTTCACGCCAGATTACAAAACGTCGGTCGCCCGAAGTCCGCGTTACTCTCTGATTTCGCTGCAAAATTCAGTTTCAGAGATCACCGGGCCCGTCTTCGATCAAAACGACATAGACTCGGGCGACAACGATCTTCTGACAAATTACGCCCGGCCCGGTGAAAGCCCCTTTGGCGAGCGTATCATCCTCCATGGCCGCGTCTTGGACGAGAATAGCAAGCCCGTTCCCCGGACGCTCTTTGAAATCTGGCAAGCAAACGCCGGTGGCCGATATCGGCACAAGAAGGACACCTACCTGGCCCCTATCGACCCGAATTTCGGCGGCTGCGGGCGCACGCTGACTGACGAGGACTGCTATTACCACTTTCGCACGGTGAAGCCCGGCTCCTATCCCTGGCGAAATCACGTGAATAACTGGCGGCCTGCCCATATCCACGTCTCAGTCTTTGGCTCTGGTTTCGTGCAGCGGCTCACTACGCAATGCTATTTTGAGGGCGACCCGCTCATCCCGATTTGCCCCATGGTGCAGACGATCCCGGATCAGGAGGCGATTGAGCAGCTGACCGCGCGGCTGGACCTCAACGCCACGGTTCCGCTCGATACCATCGCTTACGAATTCAACATCGTGCTGCGCGGTCGCCGGTCGACGCTTTTTGAAAACCGGCTCGCGGGGAACTGAATTATGGCGCCACAGCTCGGTTACTTGCGCGAATCCGCATCGCAGACCGCCGGTCCCTACGTTCACATCGGTCTCGCCCCTGGGGCAGCTGGGTTTGACATTTATCAGAAGGAACTCGGCCGCGACATTGCGGGCCCAAATGCCAAAGGGGAGCGGTTCCGGGTGGAAGGACTGGTCATCGACGGCATGGGCGCACCGCTCAAGGACGTGCTGCTTGAGGTTTGGCAGGCGAACGCACAAGGCGTCTACGCGCATCCTGAAGCTGGGAGCGCCGTGGAGGAAGGCTTTCGCGGCTGGGGTCGCGTGATCAGCGATTTTACCACCGGGGACTGGGCCTTGGAGACGATCAAACCTGGCCTGACGCCGGGGCGGAATGTAGGCCCGCAAGCCCCGCATTTGAACCTGTGGATCGTGGCAAGGGGGATCAATATCGGTCTTAACACGCGCATGTACTTCGCCGATGAGACGGTGGCTAATGCGACAGACCCGGTCCTCAACTTGATCGAATGGGAACACCGCCGCGCCACTTTCATCGCCGCGCGGGACGACAGCTCTGGGCTGGCCACTTATCGTTTTGACATCCGCTTGCAGGGCGAGAACGAAACCGTGTTTTTCGACGTATGAGCCCATAGCCCGGTGCTGTCAGAGGAATGAGAAACAGTCTCCTATGGGACAGCGACGCTGCCACTACTCCGTGCAAAGGCCGCGCCTGCGGTCAAAGTGGCTGTTCCGTTTAGCTTGAAAACGTGTCGAAAACAGAGACTGCGTTCCTGGTGGAATTGATTGTAGAGCGAGGCGTGGACGGCGGCGAACTTCTGAAGACTTCGCATCCCCGAAAACGGAGCATAACTCGCTCTCGTCGTCGGAAAGGTAGGTGTGAGGTCTGGGCTCTGTTGGTCAGCCACCTCCCTGTTTCGTGACGGTCGCCAGCGCCGATGTCCTGCAACGCATCCCTGTGGGATAGGAGTTTGTCCGTCGCGACGACCTCGGGCTGACCCTGCTTACGCTTAGCCTTCCTGAGGAACTTCAAAGCGGCCTTCTTGTCTCGGGTGGTCGTCAGAAAACTCTCCAGCACCCCGACATCATGGTCCAAGGCGCGCCAGAGGGAGTGCCGCTCTCAGTTGATGTTTACGAACATCTCGTTCGGGTGCCACCAATAGCGGACCGTTTCATTGCTGATATCGACACCGCGTTCATAAAGCAGATGTTTCACGGTCCGAAGCGACATCGGAAACCGCACGTAGAGCATCACCGCCACGCGAATGATCTCAGCGCTCGTTTTGAAGTAGCGAAAAAAGGATCGTTTGGCCATTAGACGACGCTCACCAGCGACCCGCCCTGCCTCATGCAGTGTTCTTCTGACAACCCCGTCTGCACTGACCCAGCAAAGGCGGGTTCTGTGGAGCCGTGCTCCGCGTGATTGCTGAATGGGCGTCAGGCGGCAGAGAGCCCATCTTTTAAGCGAATGTTTGTGTGTCTGTTTTCAGCGTACAGCCCTCCTAACACCAGCTAACATTGCATTTGCAATATCGGCGCTACTTCGACTTGATAGCTAGCTTGGAGATTGCCA
>JBCCYN010000233.1:0-4507 GCA_039189655.1 Pseudomonadota bacterium
ATCCCGAGCCCCTTCCCCCACGCACACGTGGTCACCTCCACCACCCACAAAACCCTGCGCGGCCCCCGCGGCGGGATCATCCTCACCGACGACGAGGCCGCGCAGGGTTTGGTGGGTGGTGGAGGTGACGACGTGGGCGTGGGGAAAGGGCCTGGGGCTGGCGCCACCGGCGACGAGCCCGGAAAAGTGCGCCATGTCCACGTGGAGGATCGCGCCCAAGCTGTCGGCAATTTCCCGGAACTTTGCAAAGTCGATTAGCCGCGAATAGGCCGAACCGCCGGCGATGATGAAGGTCGGCTTGTGCTCGTGGGCGAGGCGCGCCACCTCTTCATAGTCGATGAGGCCGGTCTCGTTATCGAGCCCGTAGGCCACCGCGTTGAACCATTTTCCCGAAAGGTTCGGGCGCGCGCCGTGGGTGAGATGGCCGCCCGCATCAAGACTCATGCCCAGGATCGTGTCGCCAGGCTTGCCGAGGGCCAAGAGCACCGCCTGGTTCGCTTGGCTGCCGGAATTGGGCTGCACGTTGGCAAAGCCCACTCCAAAGAGCCGCGTGAGCCGCTCGATGGCCAGGGATTCCGCGACGTCGACGAATTCGCAGCCGCCGTAGTAGCGCCGGCCCGGATAGCCTTCGGCGTACTTGTTGGTGAGCACCGAGCCCTGCGCTTCAAGGACCGCGCTGGAGACGATGTTTTCCGATGCGATGAGTTCGATTTCTGTCTGTTGCCGGTCGAGTTCCTTGGCGACGACACTTGCGATTTCCGGATCGCAATCGGCGAGGTCGCCGGTGAAAAATCCGCCCGTTTCAATGGTTTCGCGCAGGCTCATGGGCTTTCCTACTCGCGGCTGGCAAAGGTTTAAGGAGTGGAAGTTGCCGTGCCACGATGCCAAAGCCGGCGCAAGTTGTTCTCTGCGCGCACCGACCGGTAGAGTTCGGAAAATTGGGGGTAGAGCTGCAAGCTGCCGGGCTGGCGCCCTTCCACCTCCGCCATGAACGGTTGGGCCGCCTCGAAATAGGACAGGATCATATCCTCGCGGTGGGCCACCACGATGGCACGGTCGATGATGTCGTTGGATATGCCGATGGCGAGGAGTTCCAGATCGTTCAGCGTGGTGCGGACGGCCTCAGTTTCTATGGTGCCTTCGCACCTGATATCGGCCCAAGGGAGGAGCCCGTCCTTGTCCCTGGCGAGCTGGATGAATTTTTGGCGCGCCTTGATCAAGTCTCCGTCCTGGTCGGACTTTGCCAAGAAATCCATCGCCGCGCGCTGCCTGGCGATCTTTCGCTGGGCTCGAATGCTCCAGCTTGCCAGCACCACCGCGACGGTTGTGGAAAGCAAAATCGCCGCCGCGGGAAACACGGTGGCCGGCAGTTCACCAATCATAATGGCGTTTTACCGCAGAATGCCTGCGGTTTTGGCAGACTAGCGGGAGAGCCCGCCCCAGCCACTGCGCGTATGGTTCAACCTCACGGTCATTTTCCTCACCATTCACGACTTTTCATGCACGAATATATCGTGTCGCCGCCCTCTGGGGTCAACCCTCAGCGTTGCGCCAGGGCCCCCATGCCGTCGTGGCCATAAATGTCGTCGCGGAAGTGTACCACGCCGTCAGCGTTCACCCAGGCGGTGATGTAGGCAAACATAATCTGGGTCGGCTGCTTGATTTTGACGTCGAGGCGCTGGCCGGAGCGAATGGTGGAATCCACCTGTGCCCGGTCCCAGCCGTTGGACCTGAGCAGCCATGTGATCAGCTCGCGCACATTTTGAACCCTCACGCAGCCTGACGAGTGGAAGCGGTCGCCGTCACCAAACAGCGACTTATCGGGCGTGTCGTGGAGATAGACTTGGTGGGTGTTGTGAAAGTTGATTTTCACGGTACCCAGCGAGTTCAGCTCGCCCGGGTCCTGGCGGAACATGTATTTTGTGGCTTCGTCGGTGTTCCAGTCGATTTCCGTGTAGTGGAACTCCCGCTCCGTATTGCCCCACCGGTAGATCCTGATGCGGTTGTTGGCGAGATAGGACGGGTCCTCCTTCATCCGTGGGATCAGGTCCTTGCGGATGATGGAGACGGGCACTGTCCAGTAAGGGTTGAAGTTAATCTCGTGCACTTTTGAGGTGAGAATGGGGCTGGGCCGGTCCACCTTGCCCACCACGCCCGTGTGGCGCGAACGCACTCGGCCCGACGCCACCGCCTCGATCTCGGCGGCCGGAATGTTGACGAGGACGTAGCGATCGGCGAGCTGGCGGGACTGCTCGGCGATGCGGCCCATGTTCATTTCCAGCTGGCGCAGCCTGACACCCACCGGCACGTTCATGGCGTCGATGGTGGGCTGGTCCAAAATCCCGTGGGCCTGAAGGCCGTGGCGCAGCTGGAACCGCTTCACCGCCGCCGCCACGTAGGAATCGTAGACGTCACCGCGCCCGCCCACCTGGCGCAAATCCCCTGCCGAGGTGAGCCGTTCGCGCAACACCGTTACCACCTTGTCGCGCGAACCAAGACGCAACGCCGTGCGCTTGGTGGGACGAACGAAAGGCCATCCGCCGCGGGTCTGGAGGGCGCCGTAGCGGGCGGTGGCGAGTTGCATGCGGCCGAGGGCCTCTGGCGTCAGCGTCGGCGCCAACGAGTTGACCGCGCGCACCTCAGGAAGGGTGGCATCAAAGCTGTCGGTCCATTCCGCCTGGCGGTTGGAGCGAATGAGGTTTTGCAGGGGATCTTGGGCAGCGGCCACGGTCGGCGCCAGGATCGCGGCGGATGCCGCCGTTCGGCCCATCAGCTTCAATGCACGCCGGCGCGATATGACCCCATTGCGCGAATTATCATCCGACACGGCCCAGCCTCCCCAGAGGTACGCAAATAACTCTGAGGCGCTAGCACGGCTTTGCCCCATTCACAACGCGCAGTTTTATCAAATGGAGTTGGGTGGATCGGCCAGCGACAACGTTGTGGCGTTTATAGCCTGTAAAGGACTTGATCCTTCCAGAACCGGTCCAGGCGCCGCAAAATCTGGGTGACGTTTGAAAGGGCATCATCGTCGACGCCGCCAATGGGCCCAAGCGACTGCAAATGACGCGCCAGAAGCCCGTCCACGAGATTGGCGATTTTGGCGCCCTTTTCGGTGACGGTGATGCGCACGGTGCGACGGTCGCGGGTGGAACGTTCTTGGGTCAGATAGCCCAGTTCGCCAAGCTTTTTGAGGTTATAGGAAACGTTCGATCCCATGTAGTAGCCCCGCGATTTCAACTCGCTGGGGGTGAGGACCTCCCGTCCAAGGTTGTGCAGCAGCACCGCTTGGACGTTGTTTACCTCCTCGTGGCCGATCCGATCGAGCTCGTCCTTGACGACGTCGAGAAAGCGTCGGTGGGTGCGCTCGATGAGCCGTATCGCCTCGATGTACCCATCGAGCGCCGTCGATTCGAGGGTGGCGCCCTCCATTTGCCGCACTGCCAGGTTCATCATCTGCCTCTTAAATTTCGCGCGTTTTTTCGGGGCGCGTTTGAGGCGGAAGGTTGGGCGGGCGTGCTAAATCGGAACTTAAGGGCGAAGGTGAATCGAATCTGAACGAGGCCGCCGTTGCAGGAAGGCCACAACAGCCGCTCAGCCCCTGCGCAGGTGCCCGATCACGCCGGAAAAGTCAGTGCCCTCGCCCCCGTCGGCACAAAAGGCCTCGTAGACGGACCTGGCGGCCCCACCAAGGGGCGTTGCCACATCCGCTCCGGCCGCGGCATCGGCAGCAAGGGCAAGATCCTTCAGCATCATCTTGGCCGTGAAGCCCGGCGCGTAGTCCCGGTTGGCGGGCGACGTCGGAACCGGACCGGGGACCGGGCAGTAGGTGGTGAGCGACCAGCACTGGCCCGACGCGGTGCTCGAAATATCGAAGAGCTTTTGGCGATCAAGGCCCAGGGCGTCAGCAAGATTGAACGCTTCGCTGACCCCAATCATCGAGATGCCGAGGATCATGTTGTTGCAGATTTTCGCTGCCTGTCCGGCCCCTGGACCGCCGGCGTGCACGATGGTCTTCCCCATGGTGGCGAGGATCGGCTCTACCTTCGCAAAAGCTGTGTCCGCTCCGCCGACCATGAAGGTAAGCGTCGCCGCCTCGGCCCCGGCAACACCGCCGGACACGGGCGCGTCGCACATGGAAAAACCCGCCGCTTCGGCCTCTGCGCAAACCGCCCTTGCCGTCGCAACGTCGATGGTGGAGCAGTCGATGAACACCGCGCCGCTCGAGGCGTTCGGCACGATCTCGGTATAAGCCGTACGCACGTGCTCACCCGCAGGCAGCATAGTGATCACCACGTCGGCCCCACTCACAGCCAACGCGATGCTGTCGACCACCATGCCATCTTTCGCAAACGCCGATCGCGCCTCGGCGGCAACGTCAAAGCCGCGGACGAGATGCCCGGCCTTGGCAAGGTTTCGGGCCATTGGCGCGCCCATGTTGCCCAAGCCCAGAAAGGCAATCGTTGCCATGATGAGGTTCTCCTGACTGTCGCGCGCCACCCTCGCA
>JBCCYN010000234.1:0-4419 GCA_039189655.1 Pseudomonadota bacterium
ACCGTTGCCCGCTCGGCAAACTTTGCAATGAGCACGAAGGGCGGGCAGACGAGAAGTCGGGCGCCTTTGGCGGACGCTTCCGGGGCGCGCGCCACCATCTTGCCGAACTCCTCCATGGAGGAGGGATCACCGTTCATCTTCCAGTTGGCAACAATCAGCATGGTGGGGCCTTCGCAGTCGTTTAAAGATTTTGGGCGCCTATGGCGGTGACCGGTACGCTCGCCTCTACCGGTGCGCTTGCGGCCCATCAAGGCCCAACCTATCATCCTCCAGGTCGCGCGGACGCGGCGATCTCAACGAAGTCGAGTACTCTGCCATGTTGAACGCACTGAGGCGTGGTGCCAAAGGCACTCTTGCCAAGCTCCTGATCGGCCTTCTCGTTCTGTCCTTTGCGGTCTGGGGCATCTCCGATTTCGTCAATCAGATCGATCCCACCGAGGTGGCGCGGGCGGGGGACACGCCGGTATCGGCGAATGAATTCTCACGCGTTTACCAGCGCACCATGAACAGGACGTTCCAGCAGGTTGGCCGGGCCCTATCACCCCAGGAAGCGCAGGCGCTGGGCGTTCCCAACCAAGTGTTGGCTCAGCTCTTGAGCGAGGCGTTTCAGGTGGATGCGGCCCGCGCTTTGGGGGTGGATCTGGGCGACGACGCCCTGGCCGAGCGAATCCGCCAGGACCCGGTCTTCTTCGGCTCCGATGGCGGGTTCGATCGGCTTCGCTTTGACGACATCATCGCCAGCAACCGCTACACAGAAGCCGAATTCATCGAACTTCAGCGCGATACGGCCTCCCAGGAAATGCTCATGAACGCGCTCGTGGGCGGGCTGAAGGCGCCAACCCCGTACTTGCGGGCTGTGAACCGGTTCACCAATCAAACGCGCAACATCACCTATTTCATAATTGGCGAAGATCAGCTTGCTCCCATCGCCGATCCCACCGAAGCGGCGCTGCGCAGCTACTATGACGAGCACAAGGCGGATTTCCGGGCGCCGGAGTATCGCGGTGTTTCGCTGGTGACCTTGTCCGCCGACGCCCTGGCCGACCCGGCCGCCGTCAGCGCCGACGACGTGCGCCGTGCCTACGAGGTGGAGGGCGCGTTCGGCTCGCCGGAAGAGCGCGGCGTCCAGCAGGTCATTTACTCGAACCGGACCGACGCGGAAAAAGCGGCCACTGCCATCAACAACGGCACCGAATTTGAAACGGTGCTCGCCGATCTGGAGCGCTCTTTCGCCGATGTGGACTTGGGCGTCGTGGAACGGGACGACTTGGTGGATCCCGCCGTTGCCGAGGCGGCGTTCGAGCTCGAGTTAAACACCGCCGCTGCGGTGGACGGACGCTTCGGCCCGGTTGTCGTCAGAGTGAGCGAAATCAAGCAGGCCGGAAAGCGGCCGCTATCGGAGGTGGAGGACGAGATCCGGCAGCAACTGGCTCTGGAAGAAGCCCAGGACCAGGTGCGCGATACCTTCGACAGCGTGGAAGACGCTGTTGCAGGCGGCGCGCGGGTGGCTGAGATCGGCGAGCGGTTCTCCTTGCCCACGCGTACCTTTGAAGCCATCGACCGTGAGGGCAACCTGCGCACCGGCACGCCCCCGGAGCCGGCGGTGCCGTCCCAGATTCTTGCCTCGGCGTTCGCTGGCGCAGCCGGCGATGACGCTATCCCGATAGAAATTGGCGAAGACTTCACCTGGGTGCAGGTGGATGACGTCACTCCCGCTGCCGACCGACCCTATGACGAGGTGGCCGGTGATGTGATCGTGGCCTGGACAGCGGCCGAAAAGGAAAATCAGCTCAAAACCTTTGCCGAGGAGGCGGTGGGCGAAATTGTCGACGGCGCATCGGTGACAGACGTTGCCCAAAAGCTCGGCGCCACAGCGGTGGTGTCGGACGCCTTTTCTCGCAGCTCCGAACCTGACACTGACGTGCCGCAGGTTGCAGCAGTGGCGTCGTTCGAAGGGCCGCTGGGGCACGCGGGCTCGGTGGTGGACGACGATGGCCGCCACATCGTCTTTGCGGTGACGGAGGTTTCCGAGCCCGCCTTCTTCGAGGCCGACGCGGACCTTCAAAATGCTCGCCTCACCCTCGACCAGGATCTAGCCGAAACGCTGATCTTGGAGTTTGTGAACAATCGGCAGGTTGAGGTGGGAGCGACCGTGAACCAACCCGTCCTTGACGTGCTCATCGGCGTTGCCGATCCCCAGCACGGCGGGATGGGCGGCATGTACCGGTGAACGGTTACCGCGGGTCGGGTTCGAATAATGTCTAACCTAAGGACCGCCATTGCCCGCGTTGCTGCCGGGGAGCGACTGTCGCGCGAAGAGGCCGCCGGCGCCTTCGATGTCTTGATGTCGGGCGAGGCGACACCGGCGCAGATCGGCGCGCTCCTTCTGGGAATGCGCGTGCGCGGGGAGACGGTGGAGGAAATTGCTGGCGCCGTGGAAGTGATGCGCGCCAAGATGACCACGGTCGCCGCCCCGGACAACGCGATGGATATTGTCGGCACGGGCGGAGACGCATCGGGCAGCTACAATGTGTCCACCTGCGCGGCGTTCATCGTGGCGGCGGCGGGGGTGCCGGTGGCCAAGCACGGCAATCGGGCGCTCTCCTCAAAGTCCGGCGCGGCAGACGTCCTGACGTCCCTCGGCGTGCGCATCGACCTTTCACCCATTGGGATCGCCGCTTGCATCGAAAAGGCGGGCATCGGCTTCATGTTTGCACCCGCCCACCACGCGGCCATGAAGCATGTGGGTCCGGCGCGGGTGGAACTTGGCACGCGCACCGTTTTCAATCTTCTGGGGCCGCTCTCGAACCCCGCCGGTGTAAAACGACAGCTTGTGGGCGTTTTCGCCAAGGAGTGGGTACGGCCCATCGCCGATGTGCTGGCGGCGCTCGGGACCGAACGGGCTATTGTGGTCCATGGCTCAGACGGCCTTGATGAAATGACCACCACCGGGCCCACCCATGTCGCGTCCATCGTAGACGGCGAGGTGAGCGAATACGTGGTCAACGCGGCGGACCTCGGCCTTTCGCCGGTCCCTGTCGAAGCGCTGAAAGGGGGGGATGCGACCCACAACGCCGCCGCCCTAAACGCCGTCCTCGCCGGAGAGCACGGCCCCTATCGAGACATTTCGGTGTTGAATGCGGCCGGCGGGCTCCTGGTGGCGGAGAAGGTTGAGAGCTTGGAAGACGGGATCGCAGAGGCAAGCCGGCTCCTTGATGAGGGTCTTGCCAAGGAACGCCTCGACGCGCTCGTGGCCGTCGCGTCCGCCGTTGCCCCCTGATGGACGGCAGCCCTGACATTTTGCGCCGCATCGAGGCCTACAAACGCCGCGAGATTTCCGATGCTGGTCTCCTGGAAAACGCATCTCAATGGCAACGCCGCGCTGAAGCCGAGCCGCCGCCAAGGGATTTCGTCGCCGCATTGCGCGCCAAAACCGACGCCGGTCAGCCCGCGCTCATCGCGGAGATAAAGAAGGCGAGCCCATCCAAAGGTCTCATTCGCACCGATTTCTTCCCACCGGCCCTTGCCCGCGCCTACGAAGCCGGCGGTGCGGCATGCCTTTCCGTTCTCACCGATGCGCCCTCGTTCCAAGGCGCGCCGGAGTTTCTCACCGCCGCCCGCGACGCGGTGGCGCTGCCCGCCCTGCGCAAGGACTTTATGTTCGTCCCCGAGCAGGTCTTTGAGGCCCGCACGTGGGGCGCAGACTGCATCCTCATCATTATGACAGCTGTGGACGACGCGGCGGCGCACGCGCTTGAGGAGGCGGCGCTCTCTCTCGGCATGGCGGTGCTCTTGGAAGTGCACGACGAGCACGATCTTGAGCGCGCATTGAAGCTCAAATCGCCACTTCTGGGCATCAACAACCGCGATCTGCGTACGTTCCACACGGACCTTGCGGTGACCGAACGCCTCGCCGCCCAGGTGCCGGCCGACCGGCTTGTGATTTCCGAATCGGGCATTTTCACCCATGCAGATCTTTCGCGCCTTGCCGGCTCGGGGGTCTCGGCATTCCTCGTGGGTGAAAGCCTCATGCGCCACGAGGACGTTGCTGCCGCCACCCGATCCCTGCTGGGCGGCACGCTCACCCACCTCGCCGCAGACGGATCGGCCCACATGGTGGATGTGGCGAAGAAGGCCGAGACGGAGCGCCGTGCGGTGGCATCCGGCTCCGTCACCATGGCGAGCGATACGCTCGACGCCATAAAGAAGGGCACCATTCAAAAGGGTGACGTGTTGGCGGTGGCACGCATTGCCGGGATCATGGCCGCAAAGAAGACCGCCGACATCATCCCCCTTTGTCATCCAATCCCCATTACCAGTGTCTCGGTGGATCTTTCCCTCGACGATGCGCTGCCGGGCATCCGCGTTTCAGCAACGGTAACCACCACGGGCCGCACCGGGGTGGAGATGGAAGCGCTG
>JBCCYN010000235.1:0-4302 GCA_039189655.1 Pseudomonadota bacterium
CCGATGCCGTGCTCGGCGCTAATGGTGCCGCCCAGCGCAACGACGGGCTCGTAGACGCTGTCTTTGATGGCATCGGATTGGGCTTTCGTGAACTTTTCGTCGGCGCCGACGACCACGTGGAGATTCTGGTCGCCGATATGGCCATAAAACATTGGGTGGAACCCGGCTCGGCTCCGAGTGTGTGCTGCAATCTTGTGGACCGCCTCCACCATGCGCGACAACGGCACTGAAACGTCGAAACCGATATTGTCGGCAAACACCTGGTGGTAGGTGGCGGGTCCCTCATCACGCATTGCCCACAAGGAGCGGGCCTGAGAATGGCTCTGGGCGATGATGCCATCGGCAACGGTGCCGCGTTCCATCTCGGCGGACAGCAGCGCCTCCATCTTTCGCTGGGCGCCCTCGTTCGTGCCGTCACGCACTTCGATGATGGCAAGGAGCGGGCCGTCGATGGGCATCGTAAAATGGGTGCGGGCGCGCATCGTATGGACGAATTCCGGCCACATGGCCTCAAAGGCCGAAAGGTCCGGGCCGAAGGTGCGTTTGGCGGCGGTGAGGACGGGGACCAGCGCATCTTCAGCCGCGAGCGCGATGACCGCCATCGACAAACCTTCTCGCAAGGGGCGCAGCGCGAGGCAGGCGCGGGTGACGACACTCAGCGTGCCCTCCGAGCCGATGAAGAGGTGCTTGAGGTCAAATCCGGTGTTCACTTTGACCATGGGCGTCAGTTCGGAGATCACGCGGCCGTCGGCAAGAACCACCTCCAGGCCGAGGACCTGGGCTCGCGTCATGCCCGACTCGATCACATGAAGGCCGCCGGCGTTGGTCCCGATGGCGCCGCCGATGGTGGCCGTGCCGCGGGCGCCGAAATCAATACCCAATTCAAAGCCTGCGTCACGCGCGGCCTTTTGTGCCTCTTCCACCGTTACGCCGGCCCCCACGATCATTGCGCCGTCGGCAATATCGATGGCGTTGAGCCGGGACAGGGAAAGGGCGAGTTCGCCGGGTTTGACGCATGCGGCGCCGCATAGCCCCGTCAGCCCCCCTTGGACGGCGACGGGCTGGCTGTGTTCGTGGCAAAGGCGAAGGAAACTTGAAACCTCCTCGGCATTGCGCGGCCGGATCACCGCAGCGGGTGTCTCGCCGGGTTCGCCGCTCCAATCCTGGCGATGCCGGGCGAGGACTTCCGCATCTGTTGCGATCCGGTCAGCGCCCAACGCGTCGCTAAGGGCTGCCAGGACCCGCCCTTGGCCCTCATTCGTGGTGGTTGTCACAGGGATTTGCCTACTCTTCACCTCACCTTGCGTATGTGTTCTACCGACGCTCTGGCAACGAAGGAAACGGCAAATGCCCCAGTGGTCCATGCTGAGTTTGGTGGCAATTCTCGGTGCCGCCGTCGCAGCCTTTGCGTTCGGCGCAGTTTGGTACAGCGCTCTTGGCAAGCCGTGGATGAAAGCGGCGCGAATTGATCCGGCCGATGCGAACATGTCGCCGGCGCTCTTTGCCACCACTTTTGTGATTTTGCTGGTGATTTCGACCGGTCTCTACGTGATCCTGGCGGCGTCGGCCACGGATGGATCAATCGGGACGGCGCTCATCGTGGCGGTCTCCACCTGGTTCGTCTTCACCGCCGGGCCGATGGCTGTGAACCATCGCTACCAGGGGTTCAGGTGGGACCTCACTGTCATCGACGCCCTCCACTGGCTCGGGGTGTTTTCGATTATGTCCGTTGTGATTTCGGTGATCGCTTGAGTTTTCGCAAACGTCTGCGCCACGAGCCGGGCGAGGGCGCGTATTTCGATGGCGACATCCGCTACATGATGATCCGCCCCGATGCGCTGATGAGCCTTTTTGCAAGACTGTCGCCGGACGGAAGGGCAGAGGCGCTTGCCGCGTTCGGCCAATCGATTACGGAGCATGGCCGTCATTCCGCGTCCACCTACGGCGCGCCGCGGGGCGATCGGGCATTGCTTACGGTGATTGAGGCAACGGCGGCGGATCTCGGCTGGGGCATCTGGCGCTTCGAGGATCGGGAGCCCGGCCTTGCGCTTTCGGTGCGCAAAAGCCCTTTTGCGTCCCACGCCCAGTTCAGCGAGAAGGCGTGCCACGCCATTGTGGGGATGTGCGAAGCGGTGGGCGGGCTTGTGCTCGACGTTCCTTGCACCGCCCGCGAGGTCTCCTGCATTGCGGCGGACGGGGGCGAAATCTGCTCATTCCTCATTGAGCCGACGCCATGAGTGACGGCGTTCGCGAGGCTGGCATCGACAAGCGGGCGCTGCGCCAGACCCTTGGTCAGTTTGCGACCGGCGTTACCGTGGTGACTTGCCTCGGGCCGGACGGAGACCCGGTGGGGATGACGGCCAACTCCTTTGCGTCGGTCTCCCTCGATCCGCCTTTGGTGTTGTGGTCGGTGGACCGCACGGCACGCTCCTTCGATGTCTTTGCGGGGGCAAAGGCGTTCGCGTTCTCGGTGCTGGCGCAGGATCAGGCGGGCCTTTCCAACCGCTTCGCATCGCCTGGCACAGAAAAATTTGCAGCTGGCGGATGGTCGGCGGGGCGCGAGGGTGTGCCGCTCATCGACCATGCTGCGGCCCACATCGAGTGCCGCCAGCACGCCACCTTTGAGGGCGGCGATCACCTCATCATTGTGGGGGAGGTGCTCGCGTTCCATCGCTTTACGCGCCGCCCGCTGGTGTTTTCCCAGGGCCGCTACGGCGCCGTGGCACCCGACCCAGGCACCATGGCCGGGGCGGGCAAAGATGCCGCCGACATGCACCCCTACGACGACTTCTTGGTGCCCCTGCTTTTCCGCGCCTACAACCACATGTTCCGGGCCTTTTCCCGCACCCTGAGCAACCAGGAAGCCACCGGCGCGGAAATGCGCATCCTGGCGCTTCTGTCGGCGGCGGGACCGCTGGAGGCGGAGCCGCTCCTCACGCGCACCATGCTGTCGCGGTCGAGCTTTTCCGAAGCACGCCAGCGGGTTATCGCCGGGGCGCTCGCAACGGCGGATGGGGCGAAGATGAACATCACCGAGGCGGGCCGGACCCGTCTTGCGGAACTTTTGCGCGAAGCGGCGGCGCTGGAGCGACAGTCCACCCAAGCGCTGGATAGCGCCGAGGTGGAGCTCCTGCGGGACCTTTTGCGCAAGCTCGTCCTTCATCACGATGCCAGCACGTGACCGCGACGGTCGCCAAGGCGTTTGACCGGGCGGCCGTTCGTTGGCCCGGGCGGACCTTCTTGAACGTTCTGGATGAAACCGCGCAAGCCTACGGGATATCCCCAGGGCCAGTCGCCTATGGTGAGATGGCCAAAACCGTTTCGAGGCTACGGCGCGCCTACTTGGACGCGGATATCGGGTCGGGCGACCGGGTGGCGCTTCTATTGGAAAATCGGCCGGCGATACTTGCCCATTTCTTTGCGCTCAATGGACTTGGCGCATCCATCGTTCCCCTCAATCCAGACCTCAGGCGCACGGAACTTGAGCACATCTTTGGCCACGCAGAGCCGGTGCTTGCGGTGTCGACCAAGGGCCGCGTTGCTGACCTTCGGGATGCGAGCGGCGCGGTTGGCGTCTGTTCGGTGGTCGAAGAAGATGATGAGTTCCCCCGGTGCGGTACCGGCGCGGACGCGGCGACCGGTCAGGAAGACGAAGCGGCGCTCCTCTACACCTCCGGCACCACCGCGAAGGCCAAGGGGTGCGTCCTTTCCAATGGGTACTTTATCGAGGCGGGGCGGTGGTATGCCGCTGCGGGCGGATTGTGTGCGCTCGATGATGGGGAGCGCATGCTGACACCGCTGCCGCTCTTTCATATGAACGCGCTCGCCTTCTCGGTGATGGCGACGGTGGAAGTGGGTGGTACGCTCACCGTGCTAGACCGGTTCCATCCACGCACATGGTGGCAGAGCGTTCGCGAGTCCGGCGCCACCGCCATCCACTATCTCGGCGTGATGCCTGCGATCTTGATGAAAGCGCCGCCCAGCGCCGGGGACCGCGAGCACCAGATACGCTTTGGCTTTGGTGCGAACGTGGAGCCGAACCTTCACGCGCCCTTCGAGGCCCGCTTCGGGTTTCCTCTGGTGGAAGCTTGGGCGATGACCGAGACCGGGGCAGGGGCCTGCATTGCCGCCAACCGTCCACCCCGCCGCGTGGGCGCAAAATCCATCGGTCGTCCGGGCGAGGAAATCGACGTTCGCATTGCCGGTGATGATGGCGCACCCGCCGGCGATGGCCCGGGGGAACTTCTCGTCCGCCGCCGCGGCGCCGATCCGCGCTTCGGCTTTTTCTCCCGCTACCACAAA
>JBCCYN010000236.1:0-4280 GCA_039189655.1 Pseudomonadota bacterium
GCGATCCGCACGGACTGTAGGGACGACAACATCGAGACTGTGGTGGCCGGCGCATCCATCGGGGCTTTCAAGGCGACGGCGATGATCTGCCGCTATCCTTGGCTGTTTCGCTCGGCAGTGGGCATGAGCGGGACCTACGACCTTGAATGTCTCCTCGGCTTTCGCGGCAACGAGGACTATTTCTTTTCGGCTCCGCTCGCGTTTCTCGAAGACCTCGACGGGTCGCTTCTGCAGCAGCTGCGACGGCGTTTTCTCATTCTTGCCTACGGTGAAGGGCGCTGGGAGAACCCGGACGAAACCTGGCGCCTTGCCAACCTTTTAGGCGCCAAGGGCGTGCCAAACCGGGTCGACCCTTGGGGCACGCAGTGGGACCATGACTGGGCCACCTGGCGCGAGATGCTGCCCATCTACCTCAACGAATTGGTGGCTTAACGTGAAGCGCGCCCGCGCTGGAAAAACTCTCCGACCAGCGCGCTAAGCGGTGTAGGTGACCGCCTTCACCGCATCGATGACCTCCGCCACGCTGGGCAGCGCCAGCTTTTCAAGGTTCGCCGCGTAGGGCATTGGCACGTCTTTACCGGTGACGCGCGTCACCGGCGCATCAAGGTGGTCGAAGGCGTGCTGCATGAGCTGGAAGCCGATCTCCGAGGAAATGGAGCAGGTGGGGAAGGCCTCTTCCACCGTCACGCAACGGTTGGTCTTGCGCACCGAACGGATCACCGTCTCCATGTCGAGGGGACGCAGGCTGCGCAGATTGATGACCTCGGCCTCGATCCCCATGCCGGCGAGTTCTTCAGCAGCCTTCATGGCGTAGGTCATGCCGATGCCGAAGGAGACCAGCGTTACGTCGGTGCCGCGGCGCTCCACTTTGGCTTTCCCGATGGGAAGCGTGAAGTCGTCGAGTTTGGGGACGTCAAAGCTCTGGCCGTAGAGAATTTCGTTTTCCAGGAAGACCACAGGGTTCGGGTCGCGGATCGCTGCCTTAAGAAGGCCTTTGGCGTCCATGGCCGAATAGGGTTGGATCACCCGGTGACCCGGCACGTGGGCGTACCAGGACGCGTAGTCCTGACTGTGCTGTGCGGCAACGCGCGCCGCCGCGCCGTTCGGCCCCCGAAACACGATGTGGCACTTTATGAAGCCGCCGGACATATAATGGGTTTTGGCCGCCGAGTTGATGATCTGGTCGATGGCCTGCATGGCGAAGTTGAAGGTCATGAACTCGACGATGGGCTTTAGGCCGGCAAAGCCTGCCCCCACCCCAAGGCCGGTAAATCCGTGTTCGGTGATGGGCGTGTCCACGACCCGGCGGGCGCCGAACTCTTCCAGGAGGCCTTGGCTGACCTTATAGGCGCCCTGGTACTCTGCCACCTCCTCGCCCATGAGGAAAACGTCTTCGTCCTGGCGCATTTCTTCCGCCATGGCATCGCGCAGGGCTTCGCGGACGGTCATGTGAACCATCTCGGTGCCGGCCGGCACGTCAGGTTCGTCGGGTTCTTCCTCGCTCACTGCAAGACCGGCCGGAGCCGCCGGCGGTGCTGGCACCGTTGAGGGCGCTGGCGCTTCGGCCGTCGCGGCTGCTGCCGGCGTCGGGGCGGGTGCGGCGGCAGCGGCGATGTCGGCCGCGCTCTCGCCCTCCCCCAGAAGAACGGCAATGGGCGCGTTCACCGGCACGCCTTCGGTCCCTTCGGAGACGAGGATTTTTCCGAGCTTACCCTCGTCCACCGCCTCCACTTCCATGGTGGCCTTGTCGGTTTCGATCTCGGCAATGACGTCGCCGGGTGCAACGTCGTCCCCCTCGACCTTCAACCACTTGGAGAGTTTGCCCTCTTCCATGGTGGGCGAAAGGGCGGGCATCAGGATTTGGGTGGGCATTTCTTTGTCAGTGTCCGCGCAGGTTTTTTTCCGATGGCAGCGATACGGCGCTCCGGCCGCTCGAACCGTTTTTCGTCACGATGGTGTTGGTTGCCGTGCTGTCCCGCAAGCCTTGCGGTGGCGCGGGTTCCCCGAGAGCTGCCTCATGGCACCAGCCCCCTAGACCGACGATACCGCAAACGTCCATGGGTTAGCTCACCACGTCCGTCCAAAGTTCGGAC
The DNA here is from genome assembly GCA_039189655.1 of Pseudomonadota bacterium. GTDB lineage: Bacteria > Pseudomonadota > Alphaproteobacteria > Rhizobiales > Amorphaceae > Acuticoccus. The sequence continues at coordinate 2,094 of JBCCYN010000236.1, forward strand.
GGATCGGGTTCAGGCTCGGCCTGGGCGAACTCAGCCGCCGCATTGATTTCCTCGCGCACCCGCTTATCGATGGCTTTGATGTCATCCTCCTTCACCTTGTGCGTCTTCAGGAGGATTTCGCGCACGTGATCGATGGGATCGTGGTGCTGGCGGTAGTCATTCACTTCTTCGCGAGTGCGGTACTTGGCGGGGTCGGACATGGAATGGCCGCGGTAGCGATAGGTCAAAAGTTCAAGAATGAACGGGCCTTTGCCGCTGCGCGCGTGGGCAAGCGCCTTGGCAACGCCCGCCCGCACGGCCTCCACCGCCATCCCGTCCACCTGTTCACCGGGGATCTCAAAGGATGCGCCACGCTGGGAAAGGTCGGTGGTGGACGAAGCGCGCTCCAGCGAGGTGCCCATGCCGTACTTGTTGTTCTCGATCATGTAGACCACGGGCAGGTGCCAGAGCTTGGCCATGTTGAAGCTCTCGTAGACCTGGCCTTGGTTGGCCGCACCGTCGCCGAAATAGGTGAGGCTGACGGCACCATTCTCGCGGTACTTGTTGGCAAAGGCGATACCCGTGCCCAGCGAGACCTGCGCACCGACGATGCCGTGCCCGCCGAAGAAATTCTTCTCCACCGAGAACATGTGCATCGAGCCGCCCTTGCCCCTGGAGTAGCCGGCGGCGCGACCGGTCAGCTCGGCCATCACGCCTTTGGGCTCCATCCCGGCGGCGAGCATATGTCCGTGGTCGCGATACCCGGTGATGACCTGATCACCGTCCTGCATGGCCAATTGCGCACCCACCACGACGGCCTCCTGGCCGATATAAAGGTGGCAGAACCCGCCGATCAGACCCATGCCGTAGAGCTGGCCGGCCTTCTCTTCAAAGCGGCGGATGCGCAGCATATCCTCATACGCGCGCCGATACTCGTCCGCCGTGAGTTTCACGGCCTTTCCACGCGCATCGCTCGCTTTCGCGGGAGGCTCAACGACTGCGCTGTCTTGGGTCATTGTGGCTGTTCCGTATCCATGTTGGCTGCAACCTATCGCGCGCCTCGCCTTTAGGAAAGGTGGGCGTGGTTGGTTTAGAACAATCCAATTATACCAGAGACTTGACCACCCTCGCGACGGCGAGGGGCGCTACCGCCCGTGGGCAGCAAGCGCGGTGGCCTCGTTAGGCTTGCGCTTATGGAAAATCACCAGCTCGTGGGCAAAGGCCATGTTTAGCTTGGCTCGGGCACGCTCATCCAAGAGGTCCGCGTCCAGCGCATCGGTGCGCAGGCGCCGCACCCGATCCTCCAGTGCCTGGCGCAGCGCCACCAGCTGAGCGAGGGTCCGCTCCTGCTCCGCCCGCTCAATTTTCAGCGCATCGCGGGCGTCATGGCTGTAGGTGCCGCGGGTGGACTGGAACGCGAAATAGCCGGCGACCAGCGTCAGTGCGAGCGGCAGGACGAGGAACGCAAAGCGGGAGCGGCGGCGTTGGCGGGTGGGCATTTCGAGCAATCCGTGGTGCGCCAGACCCAAACAGCTTTGCCTTAACACGCGGTTTCCGCACCTGAGATCCCTCGGCCAATGGTCAACGGCGCCATCGTGGGATCGTAAAAAACATTCACCGATAAGATCCAACCGCTACCGTCCGCCGTATCCACTACGACGCAGAACCAATTCAACGGTAGCGTCTCAAAAAAATATTGCTTTGGAGAAGTTAAATGCCTTTCAATGTATTGCTGTCTTCCGAATCCGTAGGGCCCATTGTTGAGGGAGATCCGGACGACAATTCGACACCTCAGTCAATATACCAGCTGTCATTTCGACTGTTCGATTTTGAAGCTGAAGATTTGTTGCATGACGGTGATGTCATGGCCGTTGAGCTCGTGCTCGACCACGGCGGTACGGACGCATCCGACTTCCAATCCATCACCGTGAACGCCGCAGCGGGTGTGCAGACCTTCAGTCCCACTGGACCCATTGCGTTCGAAATCACCGGCAAGGACGTCAACGTCTCCATTGACGACGGTAAGAAAGTGTACTCGGTGGCTGTCGCCGCGGTCGTCAACATCAGCAAGGACGATGACGAGGAAGCCGCAACGGAAGCTTTTAGTCTCAGCCTTGCAAAGCTCGATGGCGTGGACGCCACCAAACTGGATCAGAAGGTCACCCTCCAGCTCCAGGACGACGATCGTCCAACCCTCACCGAAGGCGA
>JBCCYN010000237.1:0-4246 GCA_039189655.1 Pseudomonadota bacterium
CTCGCGGATGTCGCCCGAGCCACCAACCTCTCTCGTCAGAGAAGTTTGTAGGCAGGGATAGTGAGAAATGCGGAGAGCTCGTCGGCGGTGGACAGCTCGCGGAAGAGTGCCACCGCCTCGTCGAAGCGGCCCGCGGCAAAAGCGTCTTCGCCGATCTCGCCGCGCACCCGCGCCATCTCCTCGCCCAAGCACCGGTCAAACAGCTCGCGCGTCACCGTCTGCCCATCCTCAAGCGTGGCACCGTATTTTAACCACTGCCAAAGCTGAGACCGAGAAATTTCCGCGGTGGCTGCATCCTCCATGAGATTGTAGAGCGGCACCGCACCGCGACCCCTTAGCCAAGCCTCAATGTACTGAACGCCTACGCGGATACAGTCTCGCACACCCGCTTCCGTCTTGGCGCCATCATGCACCTGCAAAAGCTCGGCCTGGCCGATCGTCACATCCTCGCGCTTTCGAGCCAGCTGGTTCGGCGTCGGCATTTCGCGATCGAACACTTCCATGGCCACTGGCACGAGATCCGGATGGGCAACCCAGGTGCCGTCATGGCCCTCCTTCGCCTCGCGTTCCTTGTCGGCGCGGACCTTCTCCAGCGCCGCCGCATTGGCCGCCTCATCCCGCCGGTTGGGAATTTGCGCCGCCATGCCCCCCATGGCGAAGGCCCCGCGACGGTGGCATTGCTTGATGAGGAGTTTTGAATAGGCGCTCAAGAACGCCTTTCCCATGACCACCTGACTTCGGTCCGGCAGGACATACTCGGGCTTTGCCTGGAGCGTCTTGATGAAGGAAAAAATATAGTCCCAGCGACCGCAGTTTAGACCCGCCATGTGATCGCTGAGCGCGAAGATGATCTCGTCCATCTCGAACGCTGCCGGCAGCGTTTCGATCAGTACGGTCGCCTTGATTGTGCCGTTCTTAACGCCAAGCAGCGTTTGGGAGAAAATGAACACATTGTTCCAAAGCTCGGCTTCCTTGTGGCTCTCCATCTTGGGGAGGTAGAAGTAGGGACCGGTGCCAGCTTTGATTTGCTCTTTTACATTGTGAAAAAAGTATAGGCCGAAATCAAAGAGGCTGCCCGACATCGGCACGCCGTCCACCTCAAGGTGCGCCTCCGGCAGGTGCCAACCGCGCGGTCGGATAAGTAGCACCGCGGGGTTGGCGGAGAGCTTATACTCTTTGCCCCGCTCATCGGTGAAGTCGATCTTACCGCGCCACCGGTCGATCATGTTGATCTGACCATCCATCATGTTCGCCCAGGTGGGCGACGACGCGTCTTCAAAGTCGGCCATGAACACCTTCGCGCCGCAGTTGAGCGCGTTGATGATCATCTTGCGGTCCACGGGCCCGGTGATTTCAACGCGTCGATCCTGGAGGTCGGCCGGGATGGGCGCCACGGTCCAGTCCCGTTCGCGGATTTCCTTGGTCTCTTCCAGAAAGTCCGGCAAAGCGCCGGCGTCGATGGCTTTCTGGCGCTCTTCCCGGGCAGCAAGGCACGCTTGCCGCCGTGGTTCGAAGGTGCGGTGGAGGGATGCAAGAAAGCTAAGCGCGTCGTGGGTCAAAACCTCGTCGTAGCGCGGTCCCATCGCGCCTTTGATCTCCACACCCTCAACCGTCGTCGCCATGCCGTTGTCCTTGGTCCGGAATAGAGCCCCCATTGGGCGCGGGAGTGTTCGGTCATTTTTGATGCGCAGGCAAGGGTTTGGCGCAATCCCGCAGGATCGCTATAGGCAAGGGCAAGATGGTGCGCGAGCCGATCCTCAGCCTCTCCGATGAAGGCCTTTATTGCCCCCCGGGCGACTTTCACATCGACCCGGTGCGCCCCGTACCGCGCGCAGTAATCACCCACGGTCACGCGGACCACGCCCGGGCCGGTCACGGACAGGTGCTGGCGACCCCGCAAACCCTCGCCATAATGGCGGTGCGCTACGGCGAGGGTTTTTGCACCACCCGTCAGTCATCGCCCTACGGCATGGCCACCACCGTGGGCGAGGTGAGCGTCAGCCTCCACCCGGCGGGCCATGTCCTTGGCTCGGCGCAGGTGCTCATCGAACGAAACGGCTTTCGCGCCGTCGTGTCGGGCGACTACAAGCGCCAAAGCGATCCCACCTGCGCCGCCTTCGAGCTTTTGCCCTGCAACCTCTTCGTTACCGAGGCAACGTTTGCGCTTCCCGTGTTTCGCCATCCGGAGGCGGCGGACGAGGTGGAGAGACTTCTCGGCTCCCTTTCCCTGTTTGCTGACCGGCCCCACCTTCTGGGTGCCTATTCGCTGGGTAAAGCCCAGCGCGTGCTCGCCCTCGTTCGCGCGGCCGGCTATGACCGTCCCATCTACCTGCACGGCGCTCTCCAGCGGCTCACCGACCATTACGTCGCCAGCGGTATCGACTTTGGCTGCCTGCAGCCGGTCAAAGGTCTTGACCGGAAAGAGTTGGCGGGGGCGCTCGTCATGTGTCCGCCATCGTCGTTGGCCGACCGCTGGGCGCAGCGCTTCGGCGATGCCGTGACGGTCTTCGCTTCCGGCTGGATGCGCGTACGCGCCCGGGCCCGTCAGCGGGGGGTGGAGCTTCCGCTGGTCGTCTCCGACCACGGCGACTGGGAAGATCTTTGCACTACAATCGTGGAGACCGGGGCCGACGAGGTGTGGGTCACCCATGGCCAAGAGGAAGCGCTTTGCCATTGGGCGAAAACCATGGGGATCAACGCGCGCCCGCTTCACCTCCTGGGGTATGACGAGGAGGGTGACGGGACGGAAATCGCGCCGGCATCTGACGAAACTTCAGTGATCGGCGGCGATGATCCCGCGTAGCGTTCGGCCGTCGAGTTCGCCTGTGATCTGAGGCCGCTTGGCTGCCTCGCCCGACCGGCTGAGCGCCTCGCTTACGGCGTCGGCCACCGCGCGCGGATCAGCGATCATATGCCTTCGATTGTACGTGGAATCGTGCGTCCATTCCTTCGGCGATGCGCCTACCCCATCGGTCGGATCGCAGGCGACGATCGGGACATATCGATGTCCTAGCCGCTCCGCAGCAATATAAAAGGCAGCGGTACCGTAGTAGGGTGGCAAGATTTCGATGACCGTCGATCCGCGCGGCATGAAAAGCAGGTTCGCCAAGCCGGCCCCGTGCGGACCAACCAGCACCGAACACTCATTGAATAGATCTCGCTGCGCGCTTGGTGTGATATCCTGCGCGCGAACCTTTTCTATTTCTCCGATGCTGTCCTCATTGAGGACATTTCGGGTGGCTTCGTCTTCGCGAGAGATGTAGAGGGCCTTGTGTGCCGGCGAGGACCCGCCCAACGCACTCAATGCGTCCACAATATCGGCCGGCATGAAATTTCCCGGATGCCTTAGGTGGAACGAACTTGAAACCACATAGAGCACCTTCGTGGAAATGGTCCCTTTGTCTCTCACAATGTATCTAGGCGTATACCCAAGTACTTGGTTGATCCAATAGTGAGTGTATTTATTTCGCGAAAAAAGCAGAACTGCTTTTGGTAGGATACCGGCTTTCTTTAAAAGCATTAGCCGCGTTAGTTTATCGAACAAAAAATGGCAGATGTTGAATTTCGTGTACTTGTCGTCAATGAACGCTATCTCGTCGAATCGCGCGTCGCTCGCGTGGTTAAACAGCGATTGGCTGATCCGAAACGAGCTCCTGTTCCCAGGTCTGTGCTGGAACTCGATGACTGCGTTCTCAATGGCGTAGACATATTGGCGAGGTGCCTCATACGTCGTTCTCTGAAAAATGTAGTGCGGAGCGCTATGTGCCGTCAGTTTTACTGTTTCAGGCGGAGTAACAAGAAGTGTTTCCATAGTATTCCAGAAAAATTTTCTCCCACACCAAAGATAAACAGGGAGGGGCTAGTCGAGCGAGGGATCAAATTCATCCGATAGATCTCAAGCTCTACTGAGCCCGCGCCTGCCGGTCAACAGACAAAGTTAGCCTAAATCCAACAAAACGCTATGCGTCAGGCGCCGAACCCGCCGCTTTCCAAATACACCTTCTCCGCCGCCGTCGTTTCTCGGCCCAACAACGCGTTGCGGTGGGGAAAGCGGCCGAAACGGTAGATGGCATCGGCGTGGACCAGCGCCCAGTAGTAAAGTTCGCGGTTCTTCAAAGGTCTGACTAGATCGAGGCACCGCTGCTGGAGCGCCACGTCCTCGGCGTGCTCGTAGGGCAAGTAAAAGAAAAACCGCAGCGGCATGGGAAACGCCCGGTCGTGACCTGCTTCGACCGCCGCGTCTGCC
>JBCCYN010000238.1:0-4173 GCA_039189655.1 Pseudomonadota bacterium
CGGAGAGATTTATCATGCAGATCGTTTCCCAGAAGCGTCTTGGCGCCGCTAAAAAAAGCTTCGTCACGCGCCGTGTGCCGCTCTCGGCTGCAAAGACGCTGATCACCCACTCGCACCGGCCCAACGCAGGTGACATCGTTCTGGCGCGCGTCACCAAAATCGGCTCCCACAAGGCAAGTGAGCTGGAAAGCGGGCGAAAGGCGGCGCTGGCGCCCGGCGACGAGGTGGTGCTGGCCTACGGCAACCGATACGCTCCCGCCCAGTACGAGGCCTACGTGCCTGACGATCTGAGGCCATGCCACATGGTGGCGGCAGGCGGCATCGCGGCTGAGGCCGTGAGCTGGCATGACCGCCTGTCCGGACCCACCAGCATCGAGCCGCTGGGGGTTTTGGGAGGGGCCGACCTCAAACCGCTCAATCTGGAGGATTTTGCAATCAGCACGCCGGCATGGCCACTGCCGAACCAGATTCTTGGCGTCTTCGGTACGTCGATGAACGCTGGCAAGTCGACCGTTGCGGCAAACCTTGTTCGCGGCTTGACGGCGCTCGGGCATTCGGTCGGGTTCGCAAAGATCACCGGCACGGGCGCAGGGGGCGACGTCTTCCTGATGCGCGACAGCGGTGCCGTCTCAGCGCTCGACTTTACCGATGCCGGACTGGCGAGCACGTTCATGGTGCCGGTCCCAAGAATCCTGTCGGCGTCGATGCAACTTCTCAAAGCCATCGGCGCCCGAGGCTGCGAGGTGGCGGTCCTTGAGGTGGCGGACGGGCTCTACCAAAGCGAAACGGCCGCCCTTGCCGAAAGCAGCGGTCTTACCGATCACCTGTCGGCGACCCTTTTTGCGGCAGGGGACGCTCTGGGTGCCACCGCCGGTGCGGAGAAGCTCAGAGCGCTTGGCCACAACGTGGCGGCGGTGTCGGGGGTTTTTACCGCCTCACCACTCGCCGCCCGGGAGGCGAGCGCGGCGGGCGTACCGGTGCTGTCCACCGCGGAGCTATCCAAGCCGAAGGTGGCGCAGCGCATTCTTGACCGGTGTGCAGCGGCGAGCCCGCAGCGGCACTACGCTCGATCCTAACGATGGGGTTCGTTGACGAGCGCTCGCGCCTGAAAGGCGCGGGCGGATTTTTGCGTCTGCATCGGACGGCGAATTCTTATTCTGCTAGCCGTACCGGTTCAGCGCAACGCATTGAGTGCTTTGGTTTCGGCTGGCAGATCGAGCGGATCGCCGGCACCCACGGCGGAGAGATAAGCCTGCAGAACGTCCAGGGAGCTGGCCGGCGCATAGCCCTCTCCGGTCGCCCGGGACGCCACGGTAAAGCGCGTGCGCCACGCCCCATCATCATGGCAAGCGACGGCGACCACCGTGTTTGCGTCCGTGCCATCCACCTCGAACTCGCGGCACAAGGTTCCGCCGTCTACCGCGAAGGTGGCAATGGCACGGTATCGCTCGCCCCCAGGCAGCGTCCGCTCTTCGCCAGAGAGCCCGCCGTAAAGGGCTTCCAGCAGCCCAGGCTGATCAAATTGCGGCGTTTCTACCCGCTTGCCGAAGCGGTCTGCACCGCCGGCGGCAAAGAACCCTCCACCGAGGCCGACGACAAGGGCGAGGGACGCCGCAAGGCCCATACCAAGACCCGAGCCCGCCCATCGGGGGCTGCGCACGCGCGGAGCAAACGGGACGACAGACCCCCGTTCGGCGTCGTTGTCGGTGTCGAGGCCAGCAGCGGCAGGCGTTTCAGGCGGCGACGAGGTTTGGTGGCGTGCCGCGAACGCGCGCACCTTGGCCACCAGTTCGTCGGGCACCGGCTCGGCGAGGAGCGGCGCAAGGGCCTTTTTGCTTTCGTCGCGCGTGTGTTTCAGGGCGGCAATGCGCGCAGCCACGCTCTCGTCGCGCGCGGCCGCTTCCTCGACGGCGCGCGCGGTCTCCACATCAAGACCACCGTCCACATAGGCCATGAGCGTCTCCCCGCCGAGTTCAGGCCGTGACATTCGTCCTTCTCCTGGGCGTGAGCCCGACTAAAAAACGCGCGTTGACCGCAATTATTCCAACATTTCGTCAAGAGCTGCGCGCGCCCTTGCCAGCCTACTCATCACGGTGCCGATGGGAACCGATAAGATGTCCGCAGCCTCGCGATAACTATACTCTTCAACACACACAAGAAGCAGCACCTCCCGTTGCTGATCCGGCAACTCACCGATGGCCTTTGCCGCCTCCGCCAGCTTCAGTCTCGCCTCGTTCCGGGCCTCGCCGTCCTCGCCCACGAGGTAGTAGGCGTCCTCCACATCCACGAACGTTTCCCGTGCCGTTGGATGGCGCATGCGATCGATCCACAAGTTGCGCAATATGCGCATGGTCCAGGCGTCAAGGCGCGTGCCTGGCTGAAACTGGGCGCGACTCATCAAAGCGCGCTCGCAGGTTGCTTGAACCAGCTCGTCCGCCACATCGCGCGAGCGTGCTAGGGAAATCGCGAACCGACGCAGTCGAGGCAGCAGAGCGACCAAATCTTCGAGGAAAGGGTCGCTCACGGGTTTGGCGCCGCCCTGTGGGTGGAACGAGAGGCCGCTTTGGTGCGGGGTCCGTCCAATCTATCCATGGACCGATCCACTTGCCACATGCTGATGATGCCAAAGGAGAGTGGGCATGGCTGGGATGCTGAAGCGTTGGGGGATCAGCTCGGCTTGCTTGTACGCGATCGCTGTTTGCTTGTCGCTCAGCATTTGCGTGAGCACGTTGAGCGTCGGGCTTGTGCTTTTGTCCACCGCAGCCCTCGCCGACGACGATGATGACGGCGATGACGATGGCGGCGGTGGAGGGCGCGGCGGTGGCGGTGGCCGCGGCGGCGGCGGCGTTGGCGGTGGTGGCGGCGCCCGCGGCGAAGGTGGCAGCGGCGGCTATCAGCGCGGCGGATCTGGCGGCGGAAGCATTCTCAACCTCTTCCGCCAGCGCAGCAAGGCAACGCGAAGCCGCACGCGTTCCCGCCGGGTGAGACGGGGCCGCCGTTCCCGGCCAGCCCAGCGGCGCAATGCGCGTCCCGCCGTCGTGCTGCCGAGCCGGGCAGATGCCGAGATCATCGCCCTGGGCCTCAACGCCGAAGAGGTCGCCCAGCTCATCTCCGACGGCTACGAAATCCTACAAGAGGAGGAGATTGCCGCAGTCAACGCAACGCTCCTGCGGCTTTCCGTGCCCGACGGAACCGGCCTTGAGGAGGCCCGGGAGGCCGTCCGCGCGCTCAACCCCGACGCCGTCGCGGACTTCAATCACTTCTACCGGCCTGGGCAAAGCAGCGCGGATAGCGAATGCAGCGCCCTCACGTGCCGCGCGGCGCAGCAAATCGCGTGGCCGGTCCGGCCGGGATCGCGCAATCAATGCGCTGCCGGATCGGTGATCGGGATCATCGACACCGGCATCAACGCCGATCACGATGCGCTGTCCGATGCCGACCTCACGGTCCTTCCGTTCGACGCGCGACGCCCAAACGGCAAAGACTCGAAAACCATCCACGGCACCGCCGTCACCGCGATCTTGTTGTCGAGCGAAAAGAGCCGCGCGCCGGGCCTTCTACCCGATGCGAAAGTCTTTGCAGTAGATGCGTTCTTCCGCACAGTTGCAGCGGGAAAGGTGCCTGATGAGCGCACGGATGCCTTCACTTTCGTGCGGGCCATGGACGTCATCGCAGAACAGCCGATCACGGTGCTTAACCTCAGTCTTGCAGGCCCGCCGAACACGACCGTGGAGAGGATGATCGATGCCATCGCGGACGGCGGCGTCATCATTGTGGCGTCCTCGGGGAACGCGGGTCCCCGTGCCGCGCCGCTCTACCCCGCTGCCCATGCCGACGTGATCGGCGTAACTGCCGTCGATCAGGCCAACCGCATCTTCCGGCGGGCGAACCAGGGCGACCAGGTGGACTTCGCAGCCCCGGGGGTCGAAGTCTGGACTGCCGCTTCGGTGCGTGGCGTGAAGCCGAGGACGGGCACGTCCTTCGCCACGCCTTTTGTCACCGCAGTGGTGGCAGTCCTGCAGTCGCGGGACCCTTCCCTCGATTTAGAGGAACTGACCCGCGCCCTTGCCCGCGACGCACTCGATCTTGGCAAGGAAGGCCGCGACCCGGTGTTCGGCTACGGCCTCTTGCAGGCACCTTCATCCTGCGGTGCTCCGGGGAGATCGGAAGAGC
>JBCCYN010000239.1:0-4119 GCA_039189655.1 Pseudomonadota bacterium
CTTGTTCACGGCATCGGCCCAGACGCTTTTGGCTATTGCGGCCGACCCCAAGCATCTTGGCGCCCGCATCGGCATGACCAGCGTGCTCCATACCTGGGGCGCGCGGTGCGATCCAAAATGTCGTTCTGGTTCGTGGCGATCACCAGGCGCTCGATGGGAAGGCCCATGCGGTTTGCCACGTAGGCGGCAAGAATATCGCCAAAGTTCCCGGTGGGAACGCTGAACGCCACCCGACGGTGCGGGGCGCCCAGGGCAAGTGCAGCGAAAACGTAGTAGGCGATCTGGGCCGCCACCCGGGCCCAGTTGATGGAGTTGACCCCCGACAGCGCCACCCGCTCGTTAAACGCGCGGTCGACAAAGAGCGCCTTCAAGATGCGCTGGCAGTCATCGAAATCGCCCTCCACGGCAAGGGCGTGAACATTTTGCGCGTCGATCGTGGTCATCTGTCGGCGCTGAACGTCCGAAACGCGGCCGTCCGGATACATGACGAAGACATCAATGGCGGAGCGACCGGCAAAGGCCTGGACCGCTGCCGCGCCCGTGTCGCCGGAAGTGGCGGTTACGATGGTCGCGCGCCGGCCACGCGCTGCAAGGACGCGGTCCATGAGGAGGGCGATGGTCTGCATCGCCACGTCCTTGAACGCGAGCGTCGGCCCATGAAAAAGCTCCAGCAGAAAGTCGCGCGGGCCGATCTGCACGAGGGGGGTCCGGGCGGCATGCACAAACGTCGCCATTGCGGTGTTGATATCCGCCCGAAGCGCGTCGTCTGCGATGTCGCCATCGGAAAACGGCGCCATGGACGCAAACGCGACGTCTTCGTAGGGACGGCCGCGCAGGGCAGTGAGCGCATTTGGGGAAAACACGGGGTAGGACTGCGGCACAAACAGCCCACCATCGGGCGCGAGCCCGGCGAGCATGGCATCGGTAAAGCGCAGCGGCGGCGCCTCACCTCGTGTGGACACATACTGCAAGCTTTGGTCCTTTTCCTACTTGCCCGCCACAAGCGCCACGGCTTGTCATCTGTCAACCGGCCGCCTGACCAGCATATCGCACCTTGCCCTGGCGCATCGCTTGGCCAAGGCAATTTGACGCAATAAACGGCAAGGTGGCGGGGCCGGTCGGCCGCGTCAAACCTTTCCGACGACCCGGATGCGCGGCGTCAGCAACCGCCCACTGATTTAGGCGTGACCTGCGGTGGACGAAAGCAGACGGGGATCGAAACCAAGCTTTCCCATGGCCCGCTCGTACTTCGTATCGAGATCGGGCGCGAACAGCAGGTCATGGTCGGCCTCGCAGTGGAGCCAGCCGTTGTTGTTGATCTCCTGCTCCAGTTGCCCCGGTGCCCAACCGGCATAGCCGAGAGCAAGGAGCGCCTGGCTCGGCCCTGAACCCCGCGCGATGGCTCGCAGGATCTCCACCGTCGCGGTGAGGCAAACATCGCCAGGCGTTTCGAGCGTCGCCTCGTTGAGGCGAAAGTCAGACGTATGGAGGACGAAGCCGCGGCCCGTCTCCACGGGCCCACCAGCGTGCACGGGGACGCGAAGCGCCGCTTCGGAGACGCGGATGTCATCTTCTTCGATCACGTTGAGCTGGGTCAGAAGATCCACAAACGAAATGTGCTTCGCCGGCTTGTTGACAATAATGCCCATGGCGCCGTCCGCCGAGTGGGCGCACATGAACACGACCGCACGCTCAAAACGGGGATCGCCCATCTGCGGCATTGCGATAAGGCAGTTGCCTTCGAGGTAACCCTCTGTCGCCGTCATCCAAAGCCTCCCGCACCACGTTTGTAGCCTAGCACACCCTGCACGAGACGTAAGCAAGCCCCTCGCCAGGCAAACGCGCGTGACCTAAAACGCGCCACGAACGCAACCGAAATCCATGGAGCCACAAGATGACGATTGCCGTTGGCGACCCACTTCCCGCCGCCACCTTCAAGACAATGACGCCCGACGGGCCGGCCGATGTCACAACCGAAGAGCTGACCTCCGGACGCAAAGTCGTCATTTTTGGCGTTCCGGGCGCATTCACACCCACCTGCGACCGCAATCATCTGCCGGGCTTTGTGGAGCACCTTGACGCGATAAAGGGCAAGGGCGTCGACGAGGTGGCCGTGGTTTCCGTCAACGATGTTTTCGTGATGAACGCCTGGTCCAAGTCATCGGGCGCGGGCGACAAGATATCGTTCCTTGCCGATGGTTCGGCGGATTTTGTGCGCGCCGTTGGCCTCGAGCTTGACGCATCCGGCTTTGGCATGGGCATTCGGTCAAAGCGCTTTTCCATGCTGGCGGAAAATGGCGTTGTGAAAGTCCTGAACATTGAAGAAGTTCCCACCGAAGCGAAGGCGAGTGGCGCAGCGGCGCTGCTGCCCCAGCTCTAGCCGCGCCCTCACCGCCAGCGTGTTCGGCGCCTGGAGCCGGCGGGGCACACTTTTAGTGCCGGGCGCCAAAAGAAATGTGCGTGCGGCCGCCGGCCGTGCTCCCGCCCGGGTGCCGCTCGCATCGCGCACGGGCTTTGTGTATGAAGATGGCGTGATGCAGCGCACCGTCATAAGGCACCCGCGAATTTCGGGCCCGTCCGCCGATCCGAAGCCGTCGGCGGTACGGGAACCCATAGGGTGCACTTGAGGCTTTGATGGTGTGCCGGCTGCGCAGCCGGTTTTCAAAGGGCAGGAATGCCTAGGTCCCAACGGCGCAATGCGGCGCCGGACAATTTCGAAAGCCTTCCCATGAGCGAGACACTCGACGCGGCCGAAGGGCAAGAGGCGCGCGACTATTCAAAAACCCTCTTCCTTCCGAAGACAGAATTTCCCATGCGCGCCGGCCTTCCCAAAAAGGAGCCGGACATCCTCGCCCGCTGGACGGATCTTTACGCTCAGCAGCGACAAGCCGCCGCCGGTCGGGAAAAATTCGTGCTCCACGACGGCCCGCCCTATGCCAACGGCCACATCCACATTGGCACCGCGCTCAATAAAATCCTGAAGGACTTTGTGGCCCGGTCCCACCAGATGCTGGGCTACGATTCCAATTACGTGCCGGGGTGGGACTGCCACGGCCTTCCCATCGAATGGAAGGTGGAGGAAGCCTATCGCGCTTCGGGCAAGAACAAAGACGAGGTGGACGTCGTCGAGTTTCGCCGCGAGTGCCGCGAGTTTGCGGAAAAGTGGCTCGCGGTTCAGTCGGAAGAATTTCAACGGCTCGGCGTAATCGGTGACTTTGCCGATCCCTACCTCACCATGAGTTTTGCGGCCGAGGCGCAGATCGCCCGCGAACTGATGAAGTTTGCCGTCTCCGGCCAGCTCTATCGCGGCTCAAAGCCTGTGATGTGGTCCGTGGTGGAGCGCACCGCCTTGGCCGAGGCGGAGGTGGAGTACCACGACTACCAGAGCGACTGGATTACCGCCGCCTTCCCGGTGAAATCATTCGACGAAGCGTTGATGGCAGAACTCGGCGACTACCACGAGCATCGAGGTCTTGACGCACCAGCCGAACTTCGGGGCAGCCCAGCACCGGCATTGTCGAAGCTTCAGGCTCAAGCGGGTCAAGCGAACAACGCCAGCGTCCTCATCTGGACCACCACGCCGTGGACCATCCCGGGCAACCGCGCCGTCTGCTACTCGGATCACATCGACTACGGCCTTTATGAGGTCACCGAGGTGGATTTGCTTCCCGACGGCACGAGCCCCTGGGCGGCACTCGGTGCCCGTTACATCATCGCCGACCGCCTCGCGGCCGAGGTTCTTGGGAACGCCCGCGCCAAAGCTCAGAGGATCTGCGACATTGCCCCGGCCGTACTGGGCGCTCTCGACCTTGCCCACCCGTTCGCGGGCTCGGGCTACGATTTTTCAGTCCCTATGCTTCCAGGCGAGCACGTCACAGACGATGCGGGCACCGGCTTTGTGCACACCGCACCAGGCCATGGCGTGGATGACTTTGAGGCCTGGATGGCCCACAAAGCCGATATCGAAGCGGCAGGCATCAGCACCGCGATCCCCTACACTGTCGGCGCAGATGGGCGGTTCACCAAGGACGCGCCCGGCTTTGAAGGCCGCCAAGTCATCACCGACGAGGGCAAGAAAGGCGACGCCAACAAGGCTGTCATCGACGCCCTTGTGGACGC
>JBCCYN010000240.1:0-4048 GCA_039189655.1 Pseudomonadota bacterium
CTGGCTTGCAGGCTGCACTGCGCGATCTCGACCGCTACTGTACGACCCGAACCGGTCGAGGGTAAATTCATCGATGGGAGTTTCGGTGCGCCCGGTTGCGATGAGTTCGGCCATCACGTCGCCAACTCCAGGGGCTAGCTGAAAGCCGTAGCCGCAGAACCCAAAGGCGTAGAACAGCCCGGGCTGCCTCGCGCTGGGGCCCATTACGGGCAGGTCGTCGTCAATATAACCCTCGACGCCACTCCAGCTGCGGATCACCCGCGCATCGGCGAGGGTCGGAATGAGATCGGTGAGATTTGCGATCTGCCGTTCCGTATTTTTTGGGTCGACGGTCGCGCGGGAGGGTTCGATGGACGCCTTACCGCGAATGCCGCCGCCGAACACCAAGTTGCCTTGCTCCACCTGCCGGCAGTAGACGTTGCGCGTTTTGTCCGACGTCCACACGCCCACCACCGAAGGAATGCCGGTGGACAACGGCTCGGTGATAGCCACTTGTGGCGCACCTGGCGCCATGGGAACGGGCTCGCCAAGGTCGGCGGTCAGCGTTCCACCCCAAGCGCCGGCAGAAATCTGTACAGCGCTTGCGCGGAAGGTGCCGTGACGTGGCGTGGCCAGCAAAAAGTCATCGCCGACACGCTCGATGCTTGCTGCGGTGGCGCCTTCAATGATCGAAGCGCCGGCGCGTTCTGCGGCCCTGGCGAAGGCGGGCGCCGCGAGCCGTGGATTGGCTTGCCCGTCCGATGGCGAGAAGGAGCCCATGATGACCCGCTCCCCGAAAAACGGGAACCGCTGGCGCATGGCGTTGTGGCCCAATAGTTCGATTTCGAGCCCGTAGGGCAAGGCGTCGGCAGCAAAACGTTCCGCCATGGTGGCCGAGTGCTCGTCCAAAATTGCGCGGATGTGGCCCGTTGCACGAAACTCCACGTCCTCGCCGAGCAGCTCGGGTAGTCGGTTCCAAATTGAAAGGGAACGATTGGCCAGAGGCAGCTGCGGCAGATAGCGGCCCTGCCTGCGCACATTGCCAAAGTTTGTGCCGCTGGCGTGGACGCCGATGCGGTCTCGCTCAAGAACGACCACCGAAAGGCCGCGCTGGCGCAGGAAGAATGCGGTCGAAGTGCCCACCAGACCGCCACCGACGATCAAAACATCGACTTTGCGCACGCTCATGGGATGCCTTTAGCCGGTTTTCGACGGCACCAACCTGCGCGAGCACCAGCTCAGGGTCAAAGGCGGTGTTGTTGGCAGTACATAAGTTTTATCTATAGTCTATGGGTTTATGAAAGCGCGCCAGCTCGAAGTTTTTAGGATGGTCATGCGTTGCGGCACCGTCACCGCGGCGGCCGAAGCGCTCAACGTTTCGCAGCCCGCGCTCAGCCAGATCCTGCTGCACACCGAAGACAGCCTCGGCTTTAAGCTGTTCCGGCGGAGCCGCGGGCGGCTTTATCCGACCGCGGAAGCCAACGAACTCTTTCCGGAGGCGGACCGGATTTTCCAGGACCTCGAAGGACTGCGTCGCCGTGCGCTGGAGATGCGGCACGGCAAAGCCGGGGCAATCCGGCTGGCGACGTCCGCGCCGCCCTCGTTGTCCTTCGTGCCGAGGGCCGTCGAAGCGCTCCGCCGCGGCCATCCGGACATTCCGGTCCTGTCCTATGTGCTGCCTGTGGAGAGTATTTTGTCCATGCTCGACACTGGCCGAGCCGGGCTCGGTGTGGCGCTTACGGATCGTCCTTCAGGGCCAATCGAAGTAGACGTCATCGGCGAAACTGAGATCGTTTGCGTGGTGCCAGAAACCCATCCTTGCGCGGCCAAGGCGGTGTCTCTGAGTGATCTTCTTGGCGATACCCTAATTTCCTACCGCCAAGGCACTCAGCCCCGCGCCCTCCTCACCGAAGCTCTTGATGCGGAAGGTTTGACGCTACGGCCCGACATTGAGATCGACATGTCGTTCTCCGCGCTGGCGTTCGTCCAACAGGGGCTCGGTGTTGCCTTGGTCGACGGGCTCGTTCCCTGGTCGACGTTTCCGGGCCTCTCGGCGGTGCCGTTCGTGCCGTCCGTACGCCTTCCCGTCAGCGTGCTGACCAACCCTCGCTATCCGCTTTCCATCGGGCATCAGACCTTGCGCGAGCACCTCATCGACGCCTGGCAGGCCACCCATGCATAAGTAGAACTTATGGATGGTCGTTTTTTCGTCTTTGCTGCGGCGCCGGCGGTTTGCGAGCGTTGCAGCGCTTCGGAGTGGTTCTGGGCGAATGGGATCGTGTCGCGGCCTGGACCGCGCTGAAAACTCAGAAGAGCACAGCGGTTCGTGCGCTCAGATGATCGCGTGTCCCGCTTCAGTGGCGCCAACAATGGGGTGAACATGCGGATCGGCGTGGATATTGGCGGCACCTTTATGGACTTTTGTGCCTTCGATCCGCGCACCAATCGCCTCGCGACTCTCAAAGTCTTGACCACACCGGAAGAGCCCGGAAACGCACTCGCAAACGGCATTGCGCTCTTGGAGCGAGATGGCGGCCTCGACCCCCATGATGTGGACGGCTTCGTTCACGGCACGACGGTCGGCATCAACACCATAATTCAGCGAAAGGGTGCGAGCCTCGCCCTTCTCACCACCGCCGGCTTTGAAGATGTGATCGAGCTGGCACGGCTCAGAATGCCTGATGTTTATTCGCTGTTTTGTGCCCGACCCGAGCAGCTCGTTCCCCGGGACCGTGTGTTCGGCGTGCCGGAGCGCATGGGCGCCGACGGCATACCGGTCGAACCCCTCGACTTTGACGCGCTGGGCGAGACCATCGCCGCCATCAGGACGCGCGATGTGGATGGGGTGATCGTCTCGTTCCTTCACAGCTACCGCAACCCCGCCCACGAGGCTGCCGCACGAGGTGAGATCGAGCGCTTGGCACCGGAGCTGTTCGTATTCACTTCGGCGGAGGTGTGGCCTGTTATCCGCGAATACGAGCGTACCACCACCGCCATCCTCAACGGCTACGTACATCCGCGCATCGCGGGCTATCTCGACAACCTGCAAACGACGCTCAGCGACAAAGGGGTCCCGGCCCAGCCGATGCTTACGCGGTCTAACGGCGGTGTCATGAATATTGATGCTGGCAAGACGAACTGCGTCAGCATGTTGTTGTCGGGCACTGCGTCCGGTGTAATGGGCGCCGCTTTCCTGGGGCGTCGGGCGGGCGCCAAGGAGCTGCTGACCCTTGATGTCGGCGGAACCAGTGCGGACATTTCCCTTGTGATCGACGGCAACCCGCAGTTCGGCACCGGGGAGACGATCGGAGAATTTCCGCTCCACATTCCGAGCGTCTCGGTGACGTCCATTGGCGCAGGGGGTGGCTCCATCGCCTGGGTCGACGGCGCTGGCGTGTTGAAGGTGGGTCCGGAAAGTGCCGGCTCCTCGCCGGGCCCCGCTTGCTACGGCCGCGGCGGCACCAAGCCGACCATCACCGACGCCATGGCTGTTTGCGGCTTCGTCGGCCAAGCCCCACTCGCCTACGATCAACTCACTGTGGACACCGCCCGCGCCTACGATGCCATCGCGCCGCTGGCTGCTGCATTGGACACCGATCCAGAGCGGGCTGCAGCGGCCATCATTGAAGTGGCGGTCTCAGAAATGTTTGTGGAGATCAACAAGCTGGTCGCCCGCCAGGGGATCGACCTGCGCGACTTTTCGCTGATGCCGTTCGGTGGGGGCGGGCCTATGCTGGGCTGTTTCCTCGCCCGTGAGCTCGGCGTTGCCCACGTGCTGGTGCCCCACAGCCCGGGTGTTGTCAGTGCGCTGGGTGGTTTGGTGGCCGATCTCAAGGCCGACTTTATCGGCACCTTGTTTCAAACGCTGGGCGAGGGCGCACTGGGTGCCCTGAAAGAGACGCTAGACCGTCTCCAAGCCGACGGGGAACACTGGCTGCGCGAGGAGCAGGGCCATGACGGTCCGGCGGTTCCAGAACTGTTGGCTGAGATGCGATATGCGGGCCAATCCCACGAGATTGACGTCTCCCTCGAACCTGGCTGGATTGCCAACGGCAATATTACTGCGATC
>JBCCYN010000241.1:0-4008 GCA_039189655.1 Pseudomonadota bacterium
AGATAGGCGCCAAGGCCCAGCACGGCGGATTGAAGGGCGAGGCGGAACACCTTTGTGGAGACGGACGAGGTGGAGATGATTTCCGCGGCGCGAGCGTTGGCCCGCAGGAAGCTGCGGTTGACGTCATTCCAGACGGTGCCGATGCCCTGGAGCATCCCCATGCCGCGGACCACTTCCGCGTTGCGCCGCGACGAATCCGCAAAACTTGAGCGCTTGTTGGAAAGTTCGCCGGACTGGGCCACCGCCTTCCGGGCCAGCCGGTCAGTGGTGATGGCAATGGCGATGAGGATGATACCGCCGCCGGTCGCCAACAGCCCCAGATAGGGATGGATCATAAAGACGACGCCCAGATAGAGCGGCATCCATGGCATATCGAAGATCGCCGTCACGCCCGGGGAGGCAAAAAACTGGCGAAGCTGATCGACGTCTCGGATGGGCTGGGCGTTGGCACCCAGGGGGCCAAGCTTCATGGGCGCATCGACATAGGCGGAAAAGGCGGTGTCGCCGATCTCGTCGTCGAACTTGTGACCGATCCGAATAAGGATGCGCTGGCGAATGAGGTCGAGGATCGCCATGAAAACGTAAAGGGCGACCACGATGAACGACAGCGCCAGGAGGGTGGGTATGCTGCCCGAGGCAAGGACGCGGTCGTAGATCTGCAGCATGTAGACCGGGCCGGTCAGCATAAGCAGGTTGATCAGGAACGAGAACACGCCGATGGCGATGAGCGCGCCTCGGGCGGTCTTCATGATCTTTTGCGTTATCGTTGCGCTACCCACGTCGCCCACCCGCCCCAAAAATTAAGATGCTATTGGCAATCCGATGTCTCTATCACGAACAAAACGTATCCACCACGGTCAAGCGGTGATCCTAAAGTGGGTGCGGCCCACCGGCGGATCCAGGGGAACTCCGAGTTCTTTGGCGCGCTCGAGCCGTGGCGGCACCGGACAAAACCAACTCGACGTGCCGATCCCTGTGGCGACCCGCCGCACGATCTCGCGGGCACCCGCCTCCATTCCGGCCGGATTATAAAAGCTCCCTTTTAGTTGCGTGGCCCTGGCCAGGGCCCGGACAAACAGGTCCACATACTCCCCGTCCGGCGCGCGCGGCGCAGCAAAAAAGCTGTCGAGGGGCTGACGATCGGTGAGGCCCTCGATGTCATAGACCGCTGCGCCCATCGTTTTTAGCGGCTTTCCCACCCGCAAAGTGGTGAGGCCCACCGTGGAGTTCACGAGGACCACGCCTTCGCAGTGCTGGAGCATTTCCAGGAGCGGTCCCGCCGACAAGAGCCTGATACGCCCGGTTAGACCATAGTCCCGCTTGGCTTGCTTGAGGGTGCGGTGCCAGTTCTGAAGACCGTTATCGAGGGGGTGGATCTTGACCAGGAGCGTCGCGTCGCCTGGCGCACCCCGCGCGAACGCGGCAAAAACCTCGTCCACCAGCGTCGCAAGATCGGCATAACGAGAGTTGTGCCTGATTTGATAGTCCTCCTGGAGCTGCATGGGAAACAGGAAGTAGGGTTTGCTTTCGCCCATGACGCGGCGCATTTGAGCCGGGGCCCGCTGCTGTGCCCATTGCCGGCGCACCAACTGCGGCAACCAGGAAATGTACTCCCGTAAGGGGTGGTTGGCGCGGTCGCGCTCAAAGTGCGGATAGCGACGGACACCGGCGAGCCGGGCGAGGGTGTGGCTCACATCGAAGAACGCTTCGCTCGCAAAGGCATGGCGAAAGCGAATGTCGTCATCGATGGGGGGGGCCCCATCGGCGATGGCCTCGATGTGGGCGCGGTCGGCGGGAAAGTGGGAGAAAGCGCCCATGCCTCCCGGCTCTAGCGTCAGCCAGTCGGGGCGAAGGTAGCCATTTTCCACCGCATAAGGTGTGGCACCGAGTTTGTTTGCCACCTTCTCCGCGATCCGGTGGTAGGGGAGGCGGTCGGCGAAATAAAGGACGTCGGTGATCGCTTCGCGGCGGATGAGACGAGTTAGGAAAGCCGCAAAGTCTTCAAGTTTGCCGCGGTAGGCGATGCCTTTACCCACACGCAGATCGTCGCCGGCATTGAGCTTTACGCGCAGGACCGGAATGCCGGCATTCGAAAACGCGCGCGAGAGCACGTTGAAGAAGCGCGATGGAGGCCCTTGCAACAGGAGAACGCGGCGCGCATCGGGGGATTTCAAGACCATCCCCCGGTTTGCCGTCCTGTTCCCGTTAAAGGCCACCCCACGGTTTCGCCCCTCCGCATTCACCGCCGTCCCTGATCCGCGAGGGCGTTGCTCTGCGCAAATCTATTCACGACGAACGTTAATGCCATAAAAACCTTGCGTGTTCCGCCCATTGCAAATCTTCTTTGGCTGAACGGTTAATCCATCGGTGGGGGATAGAACTGGCGGTTCGTGGTGTTTGCTTCTTGCCACCGGGAAAACACTCGACGGGTCACTGTCCTTCACCGCACCCGACTTGGCGCCGCTTTCCTGCCGTCGCCGGCGATGCCGCGGTCCTAAAGTGCGGGGAACACTGCTCTGCTTGATGCGCAGCTTTCGTGCAGCCGAGGTGTCTCCGCGATGCTCGACATCGCACTTTGCCCTCAGCGGGGCAAGGTTGGGCGGGAAATGTTGGTTGTTGGCTCTGGCGCGACGGTTCTTCGGCCGGACCTGTTCGCGCTGTTCCTGGAGCACGAAGTCAACAGACGATGCGCCGTTGCATCGGGCGCCAATAAGAGTCAATGACGGAGAGGCTTACCTGCATTTGTGGGCAGCGAGTGGGCGGAGAGGGCCATGGTTCGTATCACGTTCCCCGATGGGGCATCGCGAGAGTACGCGTCCGGTGTGACGGGTACGGAAGTCGCATCTTCTATTTCCAAATCCCTTGCGAAGAAAACTGTCGCGATGGCGGTGGACGGCGTCGTCACCGATCTTGCCGATCCCATCGACCGGGACGCGAACGTGCGGTTCATCTCCCGCAAGGATCCTGAGGCG
Organism: Pseudomonadota bacterium; assembly: GCA_039189655.1. Lineage (GTDB taxonomy): Bacteria > Pseudomonadota > Alphaproteobacteria > Rhizobiales > Amorphaceae > Acuticoccus. The sequence goes on from JBCCYN010000241.1 coordinate 2,973, forward strand.
CTAGAACTCATCCGCCACGATGCCGCGCATGTCATGGCCGAAGCAGTGCAATCGCTGTTCCCCGGCACCCAGGTGACGATTGGGCCCGTGATCAAGGACGGCTTTTTCTACGACTTCTACCGGGAAAAGCCCTTCACCACGGACGACCTACCGGCAATCGAGCGAAAGATGCGGGAGATCATCGCCGCCAACCGGCCCTTCACCAAGGAAGTGTGGTCGCGCCAGAAGGCGCGCGAAACGTTTCGGGACATGGGCGAGCACTTCAAGGTCGAACTGGTGGACGCCATCCCTGAGGGGCAGGACCTCAAAATCTACCACCAGGGCGATTGGTTCGACCTTTGCCGAGGACCGCACATGGCCTCCACCGGCAACGTTGGTGAGGCCTTTCGGCTGACCAAAGTGGCCGGAGCCTATTGGCGTGGCGATTCGGATCGGGAGCAACTAACCCGGATTTATGGGACGGCGTTTGCCGATAAGCATGGCCTTGAGGCGCACCTTCGGATGCTCGAAGAGGCGGAAAAGCGCGATCACCGAAAGCTCGGTCGTGAGATGGACCTCTTCCACTTCCAGGAGGAGGCGCCCGGCGCGGTGTTCTGGCACCAAAAGGGCTGGCGCACCTTCCAAGCGATGATCGGCTATATGCGCCGCCGCAACGAGAGTGCCGGTTATGAGGAGATCAACACGCCCGAGTTGATGGACATTTCCCTCTGGGAAGCGTCGGGGCATGCGGAGAAATTCGCTGAGGCCATGTACCTGACCGAGCCCAAGGACGAGCGGCATTTTGCCATCAAACCCATGAACTGCCCCGGCCATGTTCAGGTCTTCAAGAACGGGCTGAAGTCCTACCGGGATCTGCCGGCAAAGGTGGCCGAGTTCGGCAAGGTCCACCGCTATGAGCCGTCGGGCGCGCTTCACGGGCTCATGCGGGTGCGCGCCTTTACTCAGGACGATGCGCACATCTTCATTGCCGAATACCAGATCGCGTCCCAATGCTTGGAAATCAAAAATCGGATCTTGTCCATCTACAGAGACTTCG
>JBCCYN010000242.1:0-3970 GCA_039189655.1 Pseudomonadota bacterium
CGCCGGGCACGCACGACAATTGGAAAGCGCTACCGCAGCATTGTCAGACCTTGGAATCAAGAAGCGGGGCAATCGGTGATGGCTCGCAAAACAAACTCAAATAAGAAGCCAGTAAAAACCCTGATCGCGAACGATCCTGAGAAGCTAAAGGGTGCCTTAACGTCAATTGGCGGCTCCGACTCCAACAACTGGAACAAAACCATCACTGATCAGGCGCATCAAACCGTGCGGGTCAAATACTCGGACACACAAGAGCGCGATCGGCAGTATGGTGCGGCCGTCTCGGCTCTTGCCAGCATCGCACCGAAGAACGAGCTCGAAAGCGTGGCTGTCGCGCAGATTACTGCGAGCCACAACGCCGTCATGGAGTGCTTTCGACGCGCGATGATGGCGGACAAGTCCTTTGAACGCCGGCGCGAAGCGCTCAATCAGGCGAACAATCTCTCATGCACGTGGGCAGCCTTGCTCGACACGCTCAACAAGCATCGTGGGAAGGGCCAACAGAAGGTCACAGTGGAGCACGTCCACGTCCAGGATGGCGGTCAAGCTCTCGTCAGAAATGTAGATGAACAGGGGCGGGATCACAACAAAGTCGGGGAACAACCCCATGCCAAAGATATTACCGATACATCTCAGTCGTCGATGTGGCGCGAGAACCCGAAGCGGGAAGCCGTGCCTTTCGCCTTCGATGGCGAACGGTCGCTGCAGGATGCACGGCGAAACCTCCCAGGGGGCGCCGAAGGGCAATGAGAACGCTCGAAAGTATGCCTACTACTCCGCCAAAGCAGTCGAGAGACGACGCGAAATCAGAGCGTTTCTCAAATCCATGCGCCGCGCCCTCAGCGAGTACGGGTAAGACAAGTAGCCGAATATTTGGCCAAAGACGGGAGCCCTTGTCCGGTGAATGACCGTCCGGGTTCGACCTCAGGAGTTGATGAGAACACGCCGCTGCGGCTGAAAGATGCTGCTCGAAAACTCTTCCCATCGAATTCCGGCGTCACCGAACGAACACTTGATCGCGCCTGCCGATCCGGCGAGCTTGTCTTTGAGCAGCCGGGGCGGGCGCGGCTCGTCACACCGCACGAAGTAAAGCGTTGGAGAGAAAGATGCCGCAGCGATCGAAAGGTGCCAGGCTCTGGCTCAAACCTGCCGAGCGCGGGCGCGATGCCGTCTGGGTCATCAAAGACGGCGGCCGGCGTATCAGCACGGGATGCGCTTCGAACGATATTGAAGGCGCCGAACAAGCCCTAGCGTACCACATCGCGACCAAGGTATCGCGGGAGGCGTCCGCAGCGCGAGACCGCTGTCCGACAACCGTTCCCATCGCAGACGTTCTGATGACCTATTGGCAGGCGAAGCGGGATAGCGTCGCGCGGCCGCGGGAATTGCAGAGTCAGATCGGCCGACTTAATGACAATTTGGGTGGCATGATGATCGGCGACCTGACCCGAGCAGATTGCGAAGCATATGCCCGGAAGCGGAACGGAAAGCGGGCACCCACGCTTGAGTTGATCGTCCTCAAGGCGGCGACCAACCTTGCCTTCAAAGAGCGCCAGATCCTTCATCCCGTCCCGGTATGGGTTCCGGTGCAGAGCAGGCCACGGGAGCGATGGCTCACCCGCGATGAGGTCGCGCGGCTATTGTGGTCGAGATGGCGACATCATCGAGATGTGCGCGGCGTGCCGGTCTACGATCGGCGCCATTTGGCACTGTTCATCCTGATTGCCCGATACGCGGGCACCAGGTCCGGAGCTATTCTTGACGCGACTTGGAAGCCAGAGCCCGGGCGTGGATGGATTGATGTCGATGGTGGGGTATTCCACCGTGCCGCCGATGGCGAACGCGAAACCAACAAACGTAAGCCTGCAATTCGGCTACCGCGACCGCTACTGGCGCACCTTCGTCGTTGGCGCAAGAACAACCCCCACGCGCAGTTTGTAGTCGAGTGGGGCGGTCGCCCGGTCAGGTCGGTAAAGCGCGCTTGGGCGGGGGCGCGAACTGAGGCGCAGCTCGGCGCTGACGTCACCCCGCATGTGCTGCGTCATACCGCGGTAACTTGGGCGATGCAGGCTGGCGCCGACAAATGGGAAGCGGCCGGATTTTTCGGGATGTCGCACCGTATCCTGGAGCAGGTCTATGGACATCATCACCCGGACCATCAGTCGAGCGTTCACATCGCACTGGCAGGTGGAAAACGGTCCGCGAAACGGTCCGCAAAGTCGCGCCTGTCGTTAGTGAATAGAACCTAAACTATTGAAATAATTTGGTGGGCGGTGACGGATTCGAACCGCCGACCTACTGGGTGTAAACCAGTCGCTCTAACCAACTGAGCTAACCGCCCCCCTCTCAACCATTCTCATAGCGCTTCATGGCCCCAGCGTAACCCATCTTGCAGTGGGAGGAGGGCACAAACCGAGAAAAAGCCGCTCCTCAGTTCGCCGGCCTTCGCTCGTTCCGGCTCTTTACGGAGATGCCGCAAGCGTGATCGTGGCCAGCGGGAAACCACCTTGACACACCACTATGCCGCAACCAGACCGTTAGGTGTGGTGCGAATCCTATTCATATGCTTGACCGTGTCGCTCGCGGCGTTGGCCAACGCTTCCGCAGGCGTCCATGGAGGCGTCGGCGCGCCGATGGTATCAAACGAAACCGCGCCGTTTAGCGCCACCATTCATCCGTTAGCGCCGGACCTACAACGGTTGTCGCTCATCCCAGCGCCGGTGGATTGCGTCGGCGCGGAGTGTACCATTGCCGAGAGCGCTCCAGGGTGCCTAGCATCCCAAGTGCCATGCCCCGTGGCGAGCCTTTCCCCGGCGGGGGAGGTGGCCGAGCGGGCCGATCGGCCGCGGCCGATGGTGATACTCGCAAGCGAAGATTCCATGAGTGGCGCTGCACGGAAGGTGGCCGTTCCCCCACCTCGCTGATCCCGCTGCGCCTTAGGCGCTTGAACGGTTCGGAACAGCGACCATGAGGGGATCATGCCCAAGAAAGACATATGCCTGTCGGCTTCGGCCGGCGAAGGGGGACTTAGACGGTGGCCCCCACGCGCGATGCCGACAAGCGGAGTTCGCAGGATCCGCGCGCACCGGCGAGAGCCTGCGGCGAGCTTGATGTGGCACTTTGAGCGCCGTGCCGCACCGCGACCAGTTTCGCGGTCCATGCAGCGGATCCGACCGAGGGCCGTTGCCCAGGCGCCATGCCAGGCGTTTTTTCCGCGGCCCTGCCCAGTCAATAATTTTGGAACTGAGGACTGACGATGATTGACCGTCGGACACTATTTCTCGGTGGCGGCGCCGCGCTCCTTGCCGGCTGCACCACTGCCCAGTCGCCCACCACCGGCCAGCAGCAACTCACCACCCGCACCGTTGTGCCGCCGTTTTATCGCAGCATCTACGGCCCGCGCCCCAACGAGCGCTTTGCCCTCCCGGCCGTCAACTTGCGCCAGGTAAAGCCTCAGTACTGGCGCCGCGAAGTGCGTGATCCCACCGGCGAGCCACCCGGCACCGTGGTCGTGGATACGGGCACCTACTACCTCTACTGGACCATGGGGGATGGCAAGGCCATGCGCTACGGAGTGGGCCTAGGTCGGGAAGGTTTTGAGTGGAATGGAGATGCTCGTATTCCGTTCAAGCGCGCCTGGCCCACCTGGACACCGCCGGCTGAGATGATCGCCCGGGAGCCGCAACTGGAAAAATACCGTGACGGCATGGCCCCAGGGCTGGACAACCCCCTGGGCGCGCGGGCGCTCTACCTTTTCGAGGGGCGGGTGGACACGCTCTATCGTCTTCACGGCACCATGGAAGCCTACTCCATCGGTCGTGCTGTGTCGTCCGGCTGCGTCCGGCTGCTGAACCAGGACGTGATCGACCTTTACGAACGCGTGCCCAACGGGACGCGGGTAGTCGTACGGCCCCCAAGCCGACCTCTTATCGTGTGATGGAGGGGGCTGGCCCCGCCAAGGCGCAGCCCC
>JBCCYN010000243.1:0-3890 GCA_039189655.1 Pseudomonadota bacterium
ACCAGGTCGAAATCTCGGCCAGCTCTGCCTCGGTCGGCGCGCGCCTTTTGTGCGGGATCACCTCGCCATCCGCCAGTATCGAGGCGATCTGCGACCATCTGCTGCCCCTTGCCGATGTGGCAACGCCCAACATTAACGAACTGCGCGATCTTTCCGCAGACGGGAGCATCGAGGCAGCGCGAAAAATGGGCGCGCGGTCGGTGGTGGTGACCTCAGCCATCCAAGAGACTGAAAAGATTGGCGCCTGGGTGGTTACGCCCGATGGTTGCGATGAGATCAAGCACCCGCGGATTGCAGAACCCGCCCGCGGCACAGGCGACTTTTTCAGCGCTGTCCTTGCGTCGGCGCTCCTGGACGATCCGGCCAACGTCACTGCCGCCGCACGAACCGCTGCGGCTGCCACCTATGGCGTGGTGGCTGGCTCCGGGTCCGTCGCCCTAGACCTTCCCGCCAACCAAGCCGCCATCGTGAGCCCCGACCTGTCGTTGGTCATCGGTGGCTGAACGGGTTTTTGGCGTCGATGGCTGCCTGCGGGGCTGGGCGGTGGTGGGGATCAACCGCGAGGGACGACTAGACCCAGAGGCAAGACTTTTCGAGCGCCTCGACCCCCTCGTGGCCTCCGGCGCGATCCTCTCGGTGGACATTCCCATGGGTCTACCTGCAAAAATTTCCGGACCCGGCAGGGTCGCGGAGCAGGCGGTGCGGCCGCTCCTCGGCCAGCGCCAATCGAGCGTCTTCTCCATCCCGTCCCGCGCCGCCGTCTACGCCAACTCCTACGAAGAGGCGTGCCGGCTCGCCGCTGCCACCTCGAACCCGCTGCGCAAGGTGAGCAAGCAAGCGTTTCAGATTTTCGCCAAGGTGCGCGAAATGGATGGGCTTCTCGACCGCCAAAACCAAACCCGGGTCTTCGAGACCCACGCCGAGCTGGCCTTCTGGCGCCTCAACGGTGAGGAACCGATGCCGACGCCAAAGCGGGTCAAGGGTGTTCCGGCGCGGGAGGGACTGGCCGAACGCATCGCCCTCCTGGAGCGCCACGGATTCCAAAATAGTTTTTTCGACGAACCGCCCAAGCACGTCCCGCTTATCGATCTGGTGGACGCAGCAGCCCTTGCGCTCATCGCGCGGCGCTGTGCCGACGGCACCGCCACCCCGTTTCCCGACCCGCCCGGCATCGACGAGAACGGCCTGCGCATCGCAATCTGGGCCTAGCCCAGGATGGCGCGCCGCTAACGCTAGGACGCCTGCAGCTCCGGCAAGTCTTTGAAAAGATCCAGCGCTTCGGGGTTGGCGAGGGCTTCCTGGTTTTTCACCTGCCGGCCGTGCACCACGTCGCGCACCGCCAGCTCGACGATCTTGCCTGATTTTGTGCGCGGAATGTCCGCAACGGCAACAATCTTCGCGGGCACATGGCGGGGCGACGCGCCGGTGCGCACTTTGGCCTTGATCAGTTTTTCCAGCGCTTCGTCGAGCTTTGCGCCCGCCACGAGGCGCACGAAAAGGACGATGCGCACGTCCCCGTCCGCGCTCTGGCCGATGGCAAGGGACTCCAAGACCTCTGGGATCTGTTCCACCTGGGCGTAGATCTCAGCGGTCCCGATTCGCACTCCGCCGGGATTGAGCGTGGCGTCAGAACGGCCGTGGATTACCATGCCGCCGTTCGGCGTCCATTCGGCAAAGTCGCCGTGGCACCAGGTGTTCGCAAAACGCTCGAAATAGGCGGCGCGATAGCGGGCGCCATCGGGATCGTTCCAGAACATCACAGGCATACACGGGAACGGTTTTCGGCAGATCAACTCGCCCTTGCCCGCCTCCAGATGCTTGCCGTCGTCGTCGGCGACGTCCACTGCCATGCCGAGGCCCGGTCCCTGAATCTCGCCGGCAAAAACCGGTTCGGTGGGAACACCGAGGACGAAACAACTCACGATATCCGTGCCGCCGGAAATGGACGCCAGGTGGACGTCCTTTTTGATGGCGTCATAGACGAAATGAAAGCCTTCCACCGACAGCGGCGAGCCCGTGGACGCGATGGTCCTAAGCGCTGACAAGTCATGGCTCTCGATGGGCCGTGCGCCACTTTTCTTGAGGGCATCGATGTATTTTGCGCTGGTGCCAAAAAACGTTGCCTGTTCGGCAGCGGCAAAGTCCCACAGCACGTGGCTATCAGGCGCGAAAGGCGAGCCGTCGAACAAAAGGAGGGTGGCTTCGGCGGCAAGGGCGCTGATCAGCCAGTTCCACATCATCCAGCCGCACGTGGAGAAGTAAAAAACACGATCACCCTTGCGGATATCGCCGTGGTAGCGCTGCTCCTTACGGTGCTGGATGAGCGTGCCGCCTACCCCGTGGACAATGCACTTGGGAACCCCGGTGGTCCCAGACGAGAAGAGAATGAAGAGCGGCGCGTTGAACGGAACCCGGCGGAAACTCGGTGCGGTTTCGGCCCGGTCCATGACGTCATCATAGAGTGCGCCGCGGCTGAGCTGCCCGGCGAGTTTTTTCGCGCTTTCGGCATCAAGGTAAGGGACGACCACCGTCGCCTTGGGGGCCAATGCCCCATGGATCGCCGTCACCTTCGCGCCCACGTCGATGGCCTTGCCGTTGTACCAATAGCCATCGCAAGCCACGAAGACCGTCGGCTCGATCTGGCCGAACCGGTCCAACACACCTCGCTCGCCAAAATCCGGTGAGCAGGAGGAAAACACCCCACCCAGTGCCGCCGTCGCAAGGCAAACCACGACGGTTTGGGGCATGTTGGGGAGCATCGCGGCGACGCGGTCGCCCTCGCCAACGCCTGCGTCCGCCAAAAAACCCTGCATCTTGGCAACGGCCGCGGATAGTTCGCCGCGCGTCATGCGCAGCTCGGCCTTGTCCTCACCGCGGAAGACCATCGCCTCCGCCGAGGGATCGCCGCGCAAATAGTTTTCGGCAAGATTGATCCGGCCTTCGGGGAAAAAACGGGCGCCCGGCATGGCGTCGGGGCTCTCGAGCTTCGTCGCGCCCTTGTCGCCGATGATCCCGGTATCGTCCCAAACGGTGTCCCAGAACGCGGCGGGCTCTTCGACCGAATAGGCATGGAGGGCACGAAAGTCCGCTATGGTCCGTCCCGATCGTTCGGCGCAAAGCTCCGCAAGCCGCGCCATTTCGGTCTTCGACGGGCTCGATGGGCGCCAAAGCGGCTCGCTACTCATTCTTCCGCATTTCCTTCTGCCGGCACTGCACCGGTGAACGGCGCTTCGCGCGTCCCTATATCACGCCCGATGGAGGACGGAATGAGCGACACAAACCGGCAGCGCACCAGTGTCGAGCGGGTTCTCGGCGGGTCTCCTTTGGGCGTTTTTGTGCGCCTCATCATCACCTCGTTTATCGTCGGCCTGATCCTACGGGCGCTCGATGTGAGCCCCGGCGACATTCTGTTTTGGCTGGAAAACAGGCTTCGTTCCCTTTCAAACCTCGGCTTCGACACGGTGGAGCAGTTTGGCGCCATCCTCATCCTCGGCGCCGTGGTGGTGGTTCCCATCTGGCTGATTGTGCGCGCCCTCAAGCTGTTCGGCCGCTAGCTCTTCACCAACGACTATCGGTTGTCGCCAAGCCGCGCCCCTGTTAGAGCGCGCCGGCAAGGGAGGCGACGGATTGGCGTTGGGCGAGATTTCACTGGAGACGATCACGGCCGAGATCTTGCGCGAACGCGGAACGCGCCACGGCTTTTTTACGCGTCGCGGTGGCGTCTCGGAGGGCACCTACGCCACCCTTAACGCCGGGCGTGGATCGCGCGACCAGCCCCATGCGGTGGCGGAGAATCGCGCACGGATCGCGGCGCATCTCGGCGTTTCTCGCGATGCGCTCGTTTCGATGCACCAGACCCACTCTGCCGATGTGCTGGTGCTTCAAGAGCC
>JBCCYN010000244.1:0-3784 GCA_039189655.1 Pseudomonadota bacterium
CTCGGCCGGTGTGCCTTCGGCCAGCATCGCGCCGGTTTCGAGAACGGTTATCCTTTCGGCGAGTTCCATGACGACGTTCATATTATGCTCGATCAGGAGGATCGTGGTGTTGCCCGCGAGCGATTTGATGAGCGTGTTGAATTCGGCGATCTCGCTTTCCGCCAGCCCTTGGGTGGGCTCATCGAGGATCAGGAGCTTGGGATTTTGCGCGACACCCATGGCGATTTCCAGCAGGCGCTGGTGGCCGTAGGCGAGGTCGCCCGCCAGTTGATCAGCCCGGTCGGCAAGCCCCACCCGGTCTAGCGCGGCTTGCGCTTTGGCACGGGACCGGTCGCGCAGCGCCAACTCCAGATTGGCGGCAAGGGTGAGACGTCCGTAGATGGCGGTGATCTGGAAAGTGTAGGCCATGCCGCGGCGGATGCGGGCATGGGCCGGGAGGGCGGTGACGTTTTCGCCTTGGAACCAGACTTCGCCTTGTGTCGGTTCGGTGCGGCCCGCGATCATGCCCACAAGCGTGCTTTTGCCCGCACCATTGGGGCCGATTAGCGCGTGGATCGCCCCGGCCTCAACGGTGAGGCTCACATCGCTTACGGCGGTCAAACCCGCGTATTGCTTGGTGAGATTTCGGGTTTCCAGCACGTGGGTCATGGCAACCAGGGTGCGAGACGTTTGCGCACCTCCCCCATGATGCCCGCGCGGGCAAATAGCGTGAGCAAGACAAGCACGATGCCGACGATCATCAGGTAAGCGTTGGTCACGCCGCTGGAGATGTCGATCAGATAGAACATGAAGAGCGTGCCGATGAATGGTCCAATGGTGGTGCCGGCACCGCCGAGAAGGACCCAGAGAAGCGGGAAGATCGAGTACTGCACGCTTGTGAAGGTCGCGCCGACATAGCCAAAAAGGAGCGCGTAGGCGGCTCCGGCGGCGCCCGACAGGGTGCCCGAGATCACCAGGGCGGCGAATTTATGGGCCTGGGTGTTGTAGCCGAGCATGCGTGTGCGTTCTTCATTTTCGCGGATGGCGACAAGGATATGGCCGAAGCGTACTTGCATCATGCGCGCCGTTATCAGCAGCGCGACCGTGAAAAGGGTGAGGGCAGCATAGTAGCGGATCAGTGGGTCGGTGAGGTTGAGGCCCGCAATCTGGCGCGTCGCCTGTTGCAAGACGAAGCCTTCGTCGCCGCGCGTCCATTCTCCGAAATAGAGGACCGTCAGGAACACCGATTGCGCGAACATGAGCGTGACGATCATGAAGGCGACGCCGATGGTGCGAAGCGCCAGGAGGGCGACGAGGGCGGAGAGTGCGGCGGCGGCCAGGAGGCCAAGGGCAAAGGCGGGGAGTGCCGGGACTTGCCCGTGTTGCATGGCGAGACCGAGGCCGTACATGCCCGCACCAAAGAACATCGCATGTCCGAGGGACAGAAGTCCGGTGTAGCCGAAGAGAACGTTATACCCGATTGCATACGTGGCGAGGACCAGGATGCGGGCGAGGTTGCCTTGGTGATAGGCCGGGAGAAGGACGCCCGCGACGATCAGCGCTGCGATGAGCGCACCGTGAAGGAGGACGCTTTTCATGCGATTTGCGCCTCTGGCGATTGCACAGCAATGGCTGCCCGGCAGGATATGGCGTGGCCTTGTTCGAAAGGGTTGGATGTCGCCCGGATCAAGGGGACGCTGTCCCCCTCTGGCCCTGCGGGCCATTCACCCCCTGAGGTATTCGGACAGAAGAAGCTCATGCGGGCTTTTTGCCGTAAAGGCCTTGCGGGCGGAAAACGAGTACGAGGGCGACGAGCAAGGTGGCGAGGATTTTCGCCAGGGTCGGCGAGAAGAAAACCGAGATGATGCCATCGGACATGCCAATCAGCAGTGCCGCGACCAGGGTGCCACGAATGGAGCCGAGGCCGCCGATAATGACGACGATAAAGCTGAGGAGCAGGGGGTCGCCGCCCATGAGGTAATGGGCTTGGGTGATCGGCACGATGAGCACGGCGGCGAGGGCGGCGAGACCGGCGCCGAGACCGAAGACCAGTGCATAGACGCGCTCGACCGGGATGCCAAACGTCGTGGCCGTATCGCTGTCGAGCTGGGTGGCGCGCATGACGAGACCGATGCGTGTGCGCGTCAGGATCAGCCAAAGCACGAGCAGGATCGCAAGGGCTGCGGCAATGACGAACAGTTTGTAGCTCGTGGTAGAGAGGCCCCAGGGGTAATAAAACTGGAAACCGTGCTCGCCCCATTCGAACCAGGGTATCGCAAGCCGGTGGTTGAAGGGGGGCTCGACGGCACGCGCCTCGGGTCCGTACCACATAAGCGCCGCTTGCTGCATGATGTAGAGCATGCCGATGGTCGCAACGATGGTGGCTTCGGGATCGTAGTCCACGCGTTTCAGGACGATGATATCGGCAAGGGCGGCGATGATCGCGGCGATAGCTGGCACTACCAGGAGAGCCGCGACAAAGCCGAGGGCCGGGTGGCCCCCGATGGCCGTGACGACGACCCAGGCCAGAACTGCGCCGAGCATGTAGAATTCCCCATGAGCCACATTGACCACGCGCATCACGCCGAAGACGAGGCTCAGCCCGACGGCCGTAAGCGCGAGCACCGCCGCGCCGACGGCACCTTCGAGGATCGCGAGCAGGAGATGGGGTCCGAAGTCCATTGGCCTGAGTGGAACAGTTTTTTCTTCGGGAGGGCAAGGCTTGGCGTGCGGGGGATAGCGCGAGGGCGGGGCTCGGGGTGTCTTGGCAGCAGTTGCATACAATCCGGGGTCGGAATGGGCGTCGTGCTGGCGTTTTGAGAAATAGATTTGACATGTGGCTTGAAAGGTCTGGGCGATATCGCCTTCAATAAGCGGTGTGTTGAAAGGTCATGCGTTGGAGTGACGTGGGGTGTGACCGGGCGGTGTGGTCGCCCGGCGTGTCTCGTCTGGCGGTGCAACCCGGGCGACACAGGCCGGGAGGAGAGCGCCCGGCTTTGGAGCATGTTGCCAACGGAGGGGCGTCCGTAGGTGTTTTCTGGATTGGCCGCTAAACGTTGTCTGCAGTTGGTTGTTCAATGGGTGTTCGACACGCCTGGCCCTGGCGCTGCGATGGGTGGGGCGTTACCGGTAGCGCTGCGCGGCAGACGTTTGGCGTTGAGCGCGCCGCGCCGGTGGCCGGTCCGTCGGGTTCTGCGGTCACATAGCCGGGGGATGAAAGGGGTTTAGGCCAGAGTATCGGCGCGGAAGGGGCAAGTCGGATGGCATTTAGCTCTATTTTAGCGAATTAGTTTGGTGCTTTTCCGAGATCGACACCGTCCTCTCCACTGTGATTTTTTGGGGCGCGCTGCTGCTTTGCGCCGAACGCGCAGTGTGGGAAGGACGCCGCGCTGCGGTGGGCGTGTCGAATGACACTAATAAAGCGTGCGCTTGGGAGAATGACCCAAAGGCTACGTCACGTGTCATAAGCGTCAGGCGATTTTCTCGCCGCTCAGGCCATGGAGAAGGGTGGGAAAGGCGGTGGCGGGGCAGGGTTTGCCGAAAAGGTACCCCTGCAACATGTCGCAGCCGAGACCCGCCAACCGCTCTGCCGTTTCAAAGTCTTCAACACCTTCGGCGGTGACCGATATGCCGAGCGATTTGGCGAGCGCAACGGTCAGGCGGACAATGTCGCGTGCCTCCTTGCTTTGGGCGACCCGGGCGCAGAACTGACGGTCGATCTTGATGCGCTTTGGACGGATCAAGAGCAGACTGGATATGGAGGAATGCGACGTGCCGTAGTCGTCGATATGCAGTTCGATGCCAC
>JBCCYN010000245.1:0-3507 GCA_039189655.1 Pseudomonadota bacterium
CGCGTGCATCTGCTCTTGGCCGAACGGGGCTTGGCGCCAGCGGAATATGCTGACCACCTCGGCGCCATGGGCGAACGCTTCTAGGCACCACAAGCGCACCATTCCGGCGTGGGGCGCGGGATTGTGCGGCGCCCAGTTCACTGGTCCCGGCTGCTGCTCCATAATCCACCAGCGCTCCTTTCCGACGGCCCGGTAAAGGTCGTGGTGGAAGGCCTGCATGTCCGGGTCCCCTTGGCGGGCAAAACGGTGCTTGTGGCTTGCGTCCGCTGTGACCCGGTCTTCCAGAAAGCCAAGGGGATAGGAATTCCAGCTGGCCGCATCGAGGTCTTGTCCGACCGCGAAGTGATCGAAATCGAGGACCCGGCCCATGTAGTTGTGGAGCACCGTTCGACCTGGCGAAAACCTACGCACGATATCCACCTGCGCCCTGTTGAACGTGACCACCTCATCGGACGCAAATCGGCGAAAGTCCAGGCTGTGAGCGGGGTTCGGCGTTGTGACAGTCGCGTGGGGGAAGTCGATCTGGTTGAAGCGATTGTAGTGCATCGACCAAAAGACGTTTCCCCAAGCTTCGTTGAGGGCATCGATGGAACCGTAGCGGGCCTCCAGCCACTCGCGGAACGCTGACAGAGCGGCGGGCGAATACGACAGGGTGGTGTTGTGGCAACCGTACTCGTTGTCGATCTGCCAGGCTTCCACCGCCCCGTGGTGGCCATATCGCTCGGCAATGAGTTGAACGATTCGACGGCACTCCTCCCTGTAGCCGCGGTGCGAAAAGTCATAGTGGCGGCGGGAGCCGAAACCGCGCCGACGTCCATCGGCACCGATGGCCAGCATGTCAGGGTGCTTGTCGAGCAGCCAACGGGGCGGTGTTGCCGTGGGCGTGCCGAGGACAACACCATGGCCGGCGTTCCCAAGGACCTCGATGGCTTCATCGAGCCATTCGAACCTCAAATCACCGGGGCGCGGCTCAAGGGGCGACCAGGCGAATTCGCCGATACGCACCACGCTGATGCCGGCGTCCGCCATGCGCTTGGCATCGTCGGCCCACATCGATCGCGGCCAGTGCTCTGGGTAGTAGCAGATCCCGAGCCGCCGACCCGGCACTTTGCTCACTGGCGCTCACCCTCCAGCACGAACACGGTGGCCGGAACGTGGATGGGGAGTTGTATGCCCGCAGTCATTAGAGCGCTTCCAGTCAGGACAACGCCATCCTCGCCAACCAATGGTGATGAATAGACCCGCGACAGGGGTGTGATCATCTCTTTGTTGATGAGCCGGATCCTGTAGTGGGCCGTGCCATCGAGGCCGGTCAGGCGGATAGGACGGGTTGACGCTCTCGCCGGTGCCTTGGTGAATGAGAAAAACGCAACGAACTTGTCACCATCCTCGCTGGCGGTGAGTTCGCCGTAGGCATCGGGCTCGAGTGGATCGAGATAGTAAAATATGCCGCTATGAAGAAGTTCTCGATGCTTCTTGTGCCAGTCGATCGCGCGCTTCAGTGTATCGCGCTCGTCTCCGGTCAACTCCGACAGGCTAAATTCCAGCCCCATTTGGCGTGTGGCCGCAGTCCAGGCACGCGTTGCCATGCCAAGGCTACGCAAAGAAGTGTGCGACACCCGCGGGCCAACATGGCTTCCCACCACCTCAGCCGGCAAGAAAAGGGCGGCGACGGATTGCATGCGCATGCGCTCCAGCGCGTCGTTGGAATCCGATAGCCACACCCGCCCCGCCCGCGACAAGATCCCGAAGTCGATGCGGCCACCGCCGGATGCGCAGGATTCAAACTCTACCTTCGGGTGCGTCGCAATAAGCCGATCTAGAAGAGCATAAAGCCCGGCTGTTTGGCGCACCACGCCAGGTCGCCCGTCGGCGCCGGATGCCGCTGAAAGATGTCTGTTGTGGTCCAACTTCACGTAAGTGATTGGATAGGTGCGCAAGAGTTCATCGATGGACTCAAAAAGATAGTCGATGACATCTTGGCGTCCCAAGTCGAGGACGTACTGGTTGCGCCCCGAAATTTGTGGGTATTCAGGGTCGCCTAATCGCCAATCGGGATGGGAGCGAAACAAGTCACTGTCCTCGCTCACCATCTCCGGCTCCAGCCAAAGCCCAAATGACATCCCGAGATCTTGCACGTGGTGAACAAGCGGCCACAGACCGTCGGGCCATTTTTGAGGATGGGTCGTCCAGTCGCCAAGGCTCGTGGTGTCGTCGTCGCGCGCGCCGAACCAGCCATCATCTAGCACAAAACGTTCTGCACCCAGAGCCGCGGCGTCCTCGGCAAGGCTTTTGAGGGCATTGAGATTGTGGTCGAAGTAGACCGCTTCCCAACAGTTGCAAATGATCGGTCGTGGGCGATGCTGGTGGCCAACAGTCTTTCGCAAAGCGCCTTGGAAGACCTGGGCAATGCCGGAGCGGCCGGTTCGGCTGTAGGCGCCGTAAAGCCTTGGGGTGGAAAAACTTTCGCCCGGTTGCAGAACAATCTCGCCAGGGCGAATGAGCGGCGCGAATTGAATTTGTCGGCGTCCATCGGCCAACTCCTCGGCGACCATCTCATGCCCGCCGGACCAACCAAGATGGAAGCCAGCCACTTCGCCTTCGTTAAACGTTGCGCCAGGGGTGAGACTGAGGGCGGCGGGAAAGTCTTCTTGGCTTGTGCGGCCGGTGCGGGCTTGTCGAACGAGTTTGCCAGGGCCCAACGAGAAAACGGTCTCTCGAAACTCGCCGATCCAGTGTCCGCCGAACGTGGCAAGTCTGTCGGATTGGTCGCTGATGGGTAGTGCCGGTGATGCTAGGCGGAAGACATGGATGGGGGTCGAGCCGCCATTGGTAAGCGTCGTCGAGGCCACCAACAGGCTGCCGTCAAATCCAAAATCGAGGCGCACCTCTACACCTTTGTCGGCAGCGTCGATGCACACCCGGTCGGGACCCGCCTCAATGCGGCTTACACAGAGCGCGGTGAGCCAGCGCGCGCCGTCGGGGGAGGTCATCTCAATCCCCGGCGTTCCCTGATAGCTGCGCCCCTCTTCGGGCAAAATGCTCTGGGGGGAGAGAACGTCCAGTGTCCCTCGCGAGACCGCACCGCGGCGGGCGGCGGCGAGGGCGTGCAGGTCCTCGTCCGACGGTAGTGCGGCGCCCCAGTGGACGATCTCTGGGATCTGGTCGCCACGCTGTGCGAGGACGAGCGTGACGCCCGTCCCGTCAATGCGCAGTACGCGCCCCCAATGATGGTCGATCACTTCACCGCGCCGAGGGTCAACCCTGCAATGAAGTGCCTTTGCATGAGGAAGAACATCAGAACCGGCGGTACGGCCGCAAGCAAGGATGCAGCCGAGACCAGCTGCCACTGATTCACGAATTGCCCGTTGAGCGAGCGCACTCCGACGGTGATGGGGAGCAGATCATCGCTCTGCAACAGCACCGTTGCCCAAAAGAAATCATTCCACACAAAGGTGAAGATGAGCACCGCAAGTGCTGCAATCGCCGGGCGCATGAGCGGCAGTA
>JBCCYN010000246.1:0-3360 GCA_039189655.1 Pseudomonadota bacterium
CCGGGAATGGGTGCTCCGCTTTTCGAGTTCACCGGAGTTTTTAGAGGTCGATCCGGAAGGCGCCATCGCTCTTGATGGTTCCGGTCGTATCGTCGGGAGGACCCATGGCGCGCAAGACCGGTTGGGGTCCAGCGGCGGTAAGAATCTCATCGGTGAATGCATTGAGAACCTCCTAGACCTTACAGTGGACGAACTTCCCAACCTCACGAGGGGACGGCCAAGCGAAGAGCGGGTGCTGCGCCTCCGCGATGGGAGTGGCTTGTTCGGTCACGCCATCGCGCCACAAAATGTTCGCCACGTCCGTGCCCGCAGGCAGCCCGACTTGCCGGGGCCGCTTTCGGTGTTTGCGGGACCTGACCCGTCACTACAGTCCTTGCTCCGCCTGTGCGCTCGGCTGGCACACACACGAACGCCCCTCCTGGTGCTGGGCGAGACGGGCACAGGCAAGGAAACCCTCGCGCGGGCCATCCACAGTTCCGGTTCCGCTCCAGGCGCGTTTCACGCGCTGCGGTGTGCGGGCACAGTGGAAGAGAAGTTTCTTGAACTGATGGATGCGGCGGCCGGCACCCTTTTCCTGCGGGGGGTGGAAGACCTCGACGATGGTGGTCAGACCGCCCTTCTAACCCTATTGGAAACACGCCGCGACCTGCGCTTGATCGCGTCGTCCAGCGATCCACGCACTGCTGATCCCGCAACGTCGCCATTGCGAATGGACCTTCATTTCCGGGTTGTGGGCGGTCTCATTCCGCTACCGCCACTGCGGATTCGGCAGGACTTTGACTGGCTGCTTGACCGTCTGTTGCAGTATGCCTCGTCCGAACTGTTGCGGCTGTCGCCGGCGGCCAGAGCCGAACTCACATCGCGCAAGTGGCCGGGTAACGTCAGGGAACTTGAAGCAACGATTGACATCGCCGTCGCCCTTTGTGATGGCGCCGTCGTTGACTTGCACGACCTTCCTGTTCTTCCGGGGGGTGTCGCATCAAGCGTTGAACCTGAAGAAGACCTTGAAGCCTTGCTCATTGCCTGCGATTGGAACATGGCCCAAGCGGCGCGGCGGCTTGGAGTGAACCGGTCCACGATACTGAGGCGTGTGCGCAAAGTCGGGCTCGTTCCGCCCAGCTAACGGCTGTTGCATCCCGTTGCGCGCGCAACGCGCCGTATCTTTTTTCGCTTCGCATGCCTCCGTGGTGGTGAAGACCGATTGAGCGGTCTACCTTCTTCCGCAAAGCTCCAATGACAACGATGAATGGGGGAAGAAATGCTCGACCGGATCGATCAGCACAAGGTGCAGACGTTCTTGAATAGTTTCGGTCTCGCCTTGGATTCAGGCGACATCGCAGCCGCCACGGAAATGTTCCAGGATGATTGTTACTGGCGGGATCTGATCACCTTCACATGGAATATCAAAACGTTGGAGGGAAAGGACCAGGTGGCGGAGATGTTGCGCCACCAGCTCGAAATCACCAAACCCACTGGTTGGAAGATCGCAGCAGGGGAAGAACCGACCGAGGAAGGCGGTGTCGTCACCGCATGGATCGAGTTTGAGACCGCGCTTGCCAGGGGATACGGCCTCATTCGGCTCAAAGACGGTCTGATCTGGACGCTGCTGACTACCATGGTCGAGCTCAAGGGCCATGAAGAGCCACGGGGCTTTGATCGGCCGTTGGGAGCAAAACACGGGGCGGGCAAACATCGCACCACCTGGTTGGAAGAACGGACAAAGGAGGCTGAGCAGCTGGGCTATGATACCCAGCCCTATGCCCTCATCGTCGGCGGCGGTCAGGGCGGCATTGCGCTCGGCGCGCGTTTGCGGCAGCTCGGTGTCCCCACCATCATTGTCGAAAAGAACGATCGCCCCGGCGACAGTTGGCGTAATCGCTACAAGTCTTTGTGCCTGCATGACCCCGTTTGGTACGATCATCTGCCGTATCTAAAGTTTCCTGAGAATTGGCCCGTGTTCTCGCCAAAGGACAAACTTGGCGATTGGCTCGAAATGTATACGCGCGTGATGGAGCTTAACTACTGGACACGAACCACCGCTAAATCCGCAAGCTACGATGAAGAATCGAAGGAATGGACAGTACTGGTTGATCGTGACGGTGAAGAAGTTGCGCTGCGACCAAAGCAACTCATCATGGCCACCGGGATGTCGGGCAAAGCTCGGGTCCCACATCTTCCAGGAATGGACAAGTTTAAGGGCGATCAGCACCATTCTTCGAAGCATCCAGGGCCTGACGCCTATAAAGGCAAGAAGGCGGTGGTCATCGGCTCTAACAACTCAGCCCACGACATTTGTGCAGCTCTGTGGGAAAACGACGTCGATGTGACCATGGTCCAGCGGTCGTCAACCCACATCGTTCGGTCTGACACGCTGATGGATATTGGCCTTGGTGCGCTTTACTCGGAATCCGCGGTCAATGCTGGGATGACCACCGAAAAGGCAGACCTAATATTTGCCTCGCTTCCCTATAAGATCTTGCATGAGTTTCAAATTCCTCTCTACGAGCAAATGAAAGAGCGGGATGCCGACTTTTATGCCGGTCTCGAGAAGGCCGGTTTTTGGCATGATTGGGGCGACGATGGGAGCGGCCTTTTCATGAAGTACCTGCGACGCGGATCAGGCTACTACATCGATGTCGGGGCCAGCCAACTGGTAATCGATGGCGAGATCAAGCTGAAGCGTGGGCAGGTCACCGAGGTGATCGAGGACGGTGTTGTTTTGGACGATGGCACCAAGCTCAACGCGGATGTGATCGTCTACGCTACCGGCTACAACTCCATGAATGGATGGGTCGCCGACCTGATCGGGCAGGAGACTGCCGATCGTGTTGGCAAAGTCTGGGGCCTCGGCTCCGAGACCACAAAGGACCCCGGCCCGTGGGAAGGTGAACAGCGAAATATGTGGAAGCCAACCCAGCAAGAGGCGTTGTGGTTCCATGGAGGTAACTTGCACCAGTCCCGCCACTACTCCCAGTTCCTCAGCTTGCAGATAAAGGCTCGCATGGAAGGAATTTCAACGCCAGTCTACGGTCTACAAGAGGTCTATCACCTGTCGTAGAATATATGTGCGCGCCTCGCCCCTGCGCCAGGCGCGCAATCAATGAGAAAAGGTAATACTTGGCAGTTTCCGACACAAAACGCCAATAAACAGTCAGCCTGACTTCAATTGAAAGCTTTATTCGATCTCTTCAAATGTGGCTTCTCGGTTTGCGGAACCTTACTAAGGTGACCACTCGCGCATCTTCCGGCGTCTTGCGTGAGTTAATCGGCAACACGGTTCCATTGTAGCCGATCGTCAGCGGTAGAGGCCGGCAACCTTCGCCCGCAGTTTTATGAGACCGAGGACGGCGTCGATGGTCG
>JBCCYN010000247.1:0-3342 GCA_039189655.1 Pseudomonadota bacterium
ACGACGCAGATCTGTGTCGTCTCCATGGACAAGTCCAAACCCGCATACAGCTTCATCACTGCTCACTCCATCGTGCATCAACCGCCAGGAGTGTGCGCCAATTTGCCGTTCCGGTGAGCAGCCCCGAATTACCCGATGACTGTAAGCCAGTCGGGCAGCCGAAACCGTTTTGACGCTACGCGAGGGGATCCTGCTCCCAAGTGGGCGCAGACAAGATGCTTGGCCCTTTGAATATAGGGCGTTTTTCTAGATCAGGTGATCTAACCGGGGCGCAGCAGTGCGTGCTTCTTGCGCCCCATGGATAGTTTTATGGCGCCGTCCCGCAAATCCTCTTCGCGGAGGATTTTTTGAGCGTCGTCCACCCGTTCATCGTTCACCCGCGCGCCGCCACCTTGCACACCCCGGCGTGCCTCGCCATTTGATCCGGCAAGACCGGCAAGCACATACGCAGACAGCAAGCCAATTCCCCCCGCAAGTTCACCTTTGGGAATGATGGCCGTGGGAAGACCCTCAGCCGCGCCGCCTGCAAACGTCTCAGCCGCGGTCTGGGCGGCCCCATCGGCAGCATCCCTGCCGTGCAGCATGGCCGTCGCCTCACTGGCGAGCGTTTTCTTCGCCTCGTTGATTTCAGAACCCTCCAGCGCGCCGAGCCTGTCGATTTCGTCAATGGGGAGCGTGGTGAAGAGTTTTAGGAAGCGCGCCACATCCGCGTCGTCCGTGTTGCGCCAGAATTGCCAGTATTCGTAGGCGGAGGTTCGATCCGCGTTGAGCCACACCGCGCCATCAGCGGTCTTGCCCATTTTGGCGCCTGAGGCGGTGGTAATGAGCGGCGTGGTGAGGCCGAAGAGTTCTGCGCCGGTGATGCGGCGGCCAAGGTCGATCCCGGAGACAATGTTGCCCCACTGGTCCGAGCCGCCCATCTGAAGGCGGCAGCCGTAGCGGCGGTTCAACTCCACAAAATCAAAGGCCTGGAGCACCATATAGTTGAATTCCAGGAACGAAAGCGGCTGCTCCCGGTCAAGGCGCAGCTTGACCGAATCGAAGGTAAGCATCCGGTTTACCGAAAAGTGGCGTCCCACGTCGCGCAGAAACGGGACGTAGGCGAGGCCGTCGAGCCAGGTGGCATTGTCTTCTTCGATGGCGTCGGTGGGGCCGTCGCCGAACGCCAAGAAACTCTGAAAGACCGAGAAAATTCCGGCTTTGTTGGCTTCGATGGCTGCCGCATCTAGGAGTTGCCGCGTGCTGTCACGACCGGAGGGATCGCCGATGCGCGTGGTGCCGCCGCCCATGAGAGCGATGGGGCGATGCCCGGTCTGCTGCAGCCAATAAAGCAGCATGATTTGGACGAGGGAACCCACATGGAGGCTGGCCGCGGTGCAGTCAAAGCCGATATAGCCGGTGAGTGGACCTTGTGCGCAGGCAGCATCGAGGGCGTCGGCATCGCTCATCTGGTGAACGAAGCCGCGCGCGGTGACAGTGTCGATAAAGTCGGAGCGAGCCATGACCCTTCCGTTTGCACCTCGGGCGATGAATCGCAACAGCCCTGATGAGTTGATCGCTGTCGGGATGATTTCCGGCACATCCATGGATGGGGTCGACGTGGCGGCCATCACCACCGATGGCGAGGGCCGTATCACGCGCGGACCTTCCCACGCGCGCGCCTATACGAAAGCCGAGCGCGCCACGGTGGCGGCGGCGCTGAAGGACGCTGCCGCAGTGGAAAGCCGCCACGAGCGCACGCCACTCCTTGCCCAAGCTGAGGAGGTGGTGACGAAAGCCCACGGCGACGCGTTGGAGGGCTTTTTCGACGCCCACGGCGTCGAGGCAGATCTCATCGGCTGGCACGGGCAGACGGTGTTTCATGCGCCGGACCGCGGCCTCACCATCCAGCTGGGGGATGCGCCGCGCCTTGCGGCACGGTTTGGTTTGCCGGTGGTGTTCGAGCTGCGCCAGGCCGACGTGGCGGCGGGCGGGCAGGGCGCGCCGCTCGTGCCGGTCTACCACCGCGCACTTGCGCGCCAGGCGGGTCTCGCCGAGCCGCTCATCATTATCAATCTGGGGGGTGTCGCTAACGTCACCTACATTGACGGTGACACGCTCATCGCCTTCGACACCGGCCCCGCGAGCGCGTTGATCGATGATGGGATGGCGACCCGCGGCGCACCCTACGATGAGGGGGGAAAGACCGCAGCTCGGGGGACAGTCGATGCCAAAGCGCTCGCTGCTCTTTTGGACAATCCGTACTTCGCCGCGCCACCCCCCAAATCCCTCGACCGGGACGCATTTTCAGCAGCTTCTTTGGCACAGCTATCCTTTGAAGATCAGATTGCAACGCTGACACGGTTCAGCGCCGAAGCCATCGGTAGGGGCGTTGCGCTCCTGCCCCGTCGGCCGGTTACGGCCGTCGCTGCCGGCGGGGGCACCCACAATCTTACCATGATGAGCTTCATTGAAGACGTCCTCGGCCTGCCTTTGGCAAGCGCCGACAGCATGGGCTTTTCATCAGATTTCATGGAGGCAGAGGCCTTTGCCTACCTGGCGGTCCGCAGTGCGCGTCAGCTACCGCTTACCTTTCCCGGCACCACCGGGGTGGCTGCGCCACTCACCGGAGGCCAGCTGACAAACCCGGCCTAAAACGTCTGACAGGGGAGCAGGGCAAGGTGTGGCGTCCGTTCCCGAACTGGTCGTCAGAGAGCTGCGGAAGGGAGCCCGTATGATTTCACAGATCGTTTTAGGGGACGCAGTCAAACATGAATACTTACCGTACATGTTTGATGCGCGGTGAACCCGTTTGGCAATCTCATCAGTCGCTTATCGAATACCGCTTGGGCGGCCCCTACCGCCGCCAGATCCGACAATCAACTATTTGCCGCAAAGCTACATTCACTGGGAACCTATTGCCAAGATGAACCATCAGGCCCGCAATGTTCGAACACGGCATCTGTTCTAGGCATCCGAATCATGACCGCCGCATACTCTTCGCGGGCGCATCATCTCACCGGTGAGTTAACGAGAGAGGCCGAATAGTTCCAGCGGGGTGCGATGGGTCGTGCGCCTTTCAAACTGCTTCGCGCAGCTCCGCAAAGCCACACAGATGCGCCCGTTCTTCAATCTGCAACGCTATCCGTCCTGGTACCTGACGACGGCTCATAGCCCTCGGCAACGTCATCTCAGGCAAATTGCGTTCGTCCTTGCCAAATAGCGCTTCATACTCCGCATAGTTTTCGAACGCCCGACGCGTTCGATAGTCTACGAAAGTCTCTGCGGGGGCCCCGTTGGCAAGGATAACGTCGTGCATCTCCGTTTCCACGTGGTAGTAAGTGACTCGTTCCGCGAGTTCCT
>JBCCYN010000248.1:0-3251 GCA_039189655.1 Pseudomonadota bacterium
CCGGTACGACAGGGTCGCTTCTTCAAGCAGCAAGAGTTTTTGGGATTGAAGAGCGTGGCGAGGCCAACAAAAACTACTTGTTTGCCAAACTCGGCTATCTGGTCGGTGGCGGCATGCACTCAGCGCACGAGAGTCTCGCAGTCGCGTCTCGGCTAGGGGTCGAATACTCGCCAGGAATTTACGATCCAAGTCTGCCGCAGACATTTCTCACTTCGCAATACTATCAGCGGTGGCGCGAGCTGTTCTATGATGTGGTTGTCCTTGGCAGGCTCCATTGGCGCTACAATCCAGGTGTAACGCCATCGCACATGAACCCGCAGCTCGACGCCCACCTGCGTGCCGTCAACAACGGCTAGTCAAGGGACCCGGTCGCATTTCCGCACCGAGAGCGCGTTTCAGCAACATGGAATCGTGTTGCGCCTCGAACCGCGCGGAAAGACAAGAACTGAGAGGCGGTCATGCGGTCTCATGATCGCGTGGCCACCTCTCCCTGCTGTCAACGCGCAGTGAGCCCGGCGCTGGACCCGCCCGTGTGGTTGCCGCGCGGGCGGGTCGCGCTTATGAGGGGCACAAAACATGTCCCCTAGAGGTGAGCGACGATGGCCATTGAACGCACTTTCTCGATGATTAAGCCAGATGCAACGGCTCGTAACGTGACCGGCAAGATTATCGACCGGCTGGAAGGCGCGGGCCTGCGAGTTGTCGCCTCCAAGCGCGTGCGCATGAGCAAAGCCCAAGCGGAGGCGTTCTACGCTGTGCACAAAGATCGGCCGTTTTACGCGGAACTCACCACGTTCATGTCGTCCGGCCCCACCGTGGTGCAGGTGCTCGAAGGCGAGAACGCCATCGCAAAGAACCGTGAAGTCATGGGCGCCACCAACCCCGCCGACGCGGCAGCCGGCACCATCCGCAAGGATTTCGCCACTTCCATCGGCGAAAACGCCGTGCACGGCTCCGATGCGCCGGAAACCGCCGCTGAGGAAATCGCGTTCTGGTTTTCCGGAAGTGAGATCGTCGGATGATATTGATCGGGCGCAACCTGTCGCCGTACGCGCGGCGGGTCGCCATTTGGATGGCGCTGCAGGGTCGGTCCTTTTCCCGCCAAGAACTTGCGGCGACCGATCCAAAGGACGCTGAGGCGATCCGCGCCTACCATCCGGGCACGAGGGTTCCTGCGCTGGTGCTCGATGACGGCTCGGTGCTCATCGACAGCTTCGCCATCTGCGACTTCCTCGACGACACCATGCCCGAGCGTCGCCTGGTTCCGGCCAGCGGCGAAGCCCGGCGCGCGTGCCTTCAACGCATGGCCCTTGCCCACGCCACCACCGAAAAGATCGTAAGCCTCGTTTACGAGAAGAACCGGCGGCCATCCGAGTTGCATTGGTCAGCCTGGCAGGACCGGGTCATCGGCCAGATCAAAGGCGGATTGGATGCCATGGAGGCGGCGGCCGCAGATGGTTTTAACGGCGGCGAGGAGCCAGACGGGTCTGACGTCGCCATCGTCTGCGCGGTGGACATGATTGAGGCCACCAACCCCCTCGTGGCCGACGCACCCCTTTCAAAACTGCGCGCCCTCCAGCGCCGGGCCCACGGGATCGAAGCGTTCTCCGCCACAAAACCCTAGCGTCGGAATCCGTCAGCGCCGGGCGCGAAGGCGGAAGGTGAGGTTGGCCTTAGCGGCCAGCCACTCCGGCGCGATGATCGAATAGGCCGCGGTATCGCGCAGTGAGCCGTCGGCCATGATCTTCTGCGCGCGCAAGATGCCATCGAGTTTTGCGCCGAGCCGCTCGATGGCGGCGCGACTCTGAAAGTTCATAAAGTGGGTGCGGAATTCGACCACCACACAGTCGAGCACCTCAAAGGCGTGGGTGAGCAGCAGGATTTTGCACTCGGTGTTGATGGCCGTGCGTTGGACCGACTTTGCATACCAGGTGTGGCCGATTTCGACCCGCCGGTTTGGGCCACTGACGTTCATGTAGGTGGTCATCCCCACCGCCCGCTGGTTGCCGCGGTCAATGACGGCGAAGGGAAGCATCATGCCTGTCTTGCGCAGGCCCAGGCGCCGGTCGATTTCGGCCGGGATGTCTTTCGGCGCGGGGACGGGGGTGTACCAAAGTTCGTGCAGCCCGCCTTGTGCGGATGCATCGGCAAGGTCGGCCGCGTGGTCTTGGGAAAGGGGCACAAGAGCGGCGTGTTCGCCCTCAAGGCTCACTGTGGGGGGCCAGGGTTCCTCGCTCATGATCGTCTTTCCAACTCTTCCATCCGCCGTAAGAGGCGCTGGGCTTTCACCAGATGGGGTCGATCAACCATCTGACCACCAACCGCAAGGACGCCCACATCCGGAGCGTCGGCGAACGCTTCTACAATGCGGCGAGCTTCCTCCACCGCCGCGGGGGGTGGGGTAAATGCCTGGTTGATGATGCTAACTTGTGCCGGATGGATCGCCATTTTTCCCAAGAAACCGTCCGCCGCTGCGGCCGTCGCTTCGTTACGCAAACCGTCTTCGTCGGCAAGGTCGGTATGCACCGTGTCGAGGGGAAGGGCGCCTGCAGCATGGGCGCCAGCAAGGCAGAGTGTCCTTGCAAGGGCAAAGGTCTCGGTGAAGGCGCCGTCGGGACGGCGTAAACGGGTGGCGCCGAGGCTGGCCGACAGGTCCTCCGCACCCCAGGCGAGGGCGCGAAGTCGGTCGCTCACCCCGCCGTAGTTTCCGAGGTGAAACAGCGATTGCGGCGTCTCGGTGGCGATGGCCATGATCTTGGTCGCTCCGTCCGGCAGCCCAGCCTCTGCTTCACGCACCGAAA
This sequence comes from Pseudomonadota bacterium, assembly GCA_039189655.1. GTDB lineage: Bacteria > Pseudomonadota > Alphaproteobacteria > Rhizobiales > Amorphaceae > Acuticoccus. The sequence continues at coordinate 2,802 of JBCCYN010000248.1, forward strand.
GGTGTGCTGAAAGCTCGCCAACGTCAGCGCCGCGTTCAGATTTCGGCAGCACGATGATGGCAGGGCCGGCGGGCGCCACGGCGTCAAGATCGGCCTCCGCGAGGCCGGTGGACAGGGCATTGATGCGCACCGCCACCCGCCCCGGGTCATTGGCGATGGCCGCTTTCACGAGCTGCCGCGCCTCGGCCTTGCGGTCCGGGGCAACAGAGTCCTCAAGGTCCAGGATCAACACATCCGCCTCGGTCCCGAACGCCTTTTCAATTTTGCGCGGGGAATCGCCCGGAACGAAGAGCCAGGAGCGCATCAATTAGGCGTCCCGCTTTTTCATCATCGCGGTGCGAACGGTGACGGCCACCACCACATCGTCCTGGTTGGTGGCGGTGTGTTCAAACTCCACAAGACCCACATCGGTGCGCGAGCGCGATAGTCGTTTCGAAACGACCTTCGTCG
>JBCCYN010000249.1:0-3108 GCA_039189655.1 Pseudomonadota bacterium
CGCTCCGGATCGCTCTTGCGCAAAACCCAGGGTTCCTGGGCGGCGAAGTAGCGGTTTGTTTCCGACACGGTGTCGAAAATCGCGCCCAGCGCCCCATGAAGCGCCTGCCCGTCCACGGCGTTGCGGCAGATGTCCAACAGCCCGTCCACCCGCTGAAGGAGCGCTTCGTCCTCCGGTGAGAGGGACGTGCGGGCCGGCACCTTCCCCCCGCAGTGCTTGGCGATCATCGATAGCGAACGCTGGGCAAGGTTGCCAATGTCGTTGGCAAGGTCAGCATTGACCCGCGTCACAAACCCTTCGACCGAGTAGTTGCCGTCCTGCCCGAACGGCACCTCGCGCAGCAGATAGTGGCGCAGCGGGTCCACCCCGAACGCATCGGCAAGGTCGAATGGATCAAGGACATTCCCCACCGACTTCGACATTTTTTCGCCGGCGTTGAACAAAAAACCGTGGCCGAATACTCGATCAGGAACTTCTATACCGGCACTCATCAAGAATGCCGGCCAATAAACCGCATGAAAACGCAAGATATCCTTACCGATGACATGCACATCGGCAGGCCAGAAGCGGGCAACGCGCTCCGGGTCGTCGGGGTAGCCGACGCTGGTGAGATAGTTGGTGAGGGCGTCCACCCACACGTACATGACGTGATCTGGATCGCCAGGCACCGGCACGCCCCACTTCAGGCTGGTGCGCGATATGGAAAGGTCTCGCAGACCCCCTTTGACGAACGCCACCACCTCGTTCAGGCGCGTTGCCGGCCCGACGAACCGAGGGTTCTGCTCGTAGAGTTCTAACAGCCGGTCCTGGAACGCGGAGAGGCGAAAGAAGTAGCTGGGCTCCTCCATCCACTGCACCGGTGCGCCGCTCGGCGCCCGCCGCTCGCCATCCACGACTTCCAGCTCGCTTTCGGCAAAAAACGCCTCATCGCGCACCGAATACCAACCGCCGTACTGATCGAGATAGATGTCGCCGGCATCGGCCATCGCCTGCCAGATGGCAACGCTGGCGCGCACATGACGCTCTTCGCGCGTGGTGATGAAGTCGTCTTGGCTGGAGCCGAGCACGTCCGCCATCTTGCGAAAGAGCGGCGTGTTGCGGTCGGCAAGTTCCTCGGGAGTGATCCCGGCCTTTGCCGCCGTCTCGACCATTTTCTGGCCGTGCTCATCGGTGCCGGTGCAAAAATGCACGTCAAAACCATCGAGCCGCTTGAAGCGGGCGATGGCATCAGTGGCGATCAGTTCGTAGGCATGGCCGATGTGGGGTGGGCCATTGGGATACGAGATCGCCGTGGAGATGGTGAACCTTGGTCGCATGGCGCTTTGACTTGCCTCGCTTCGGAAGCTTGTCAAGCGCCGCGGGTGGCGCTGGCGGCTGCGGCGAGCCGGTTGCCCAGCGCCAGCATGAACTCCTTGCGGTCAAGGTTGAAGATTTCCACCCGGCGGCGCTCGCCGAGAGCTTCAAGGTAGGCCCGGGCATATCCCTCGCCCGCCGCGTTCGATGACGCTGCCGCCGTCCGAGCGGCGCGCGCCAGGGCGTCTAGGGTGAGGTCTGCAATTACGGCGAAATGCTCGCCCCGTTTTTGCGCCGCCAGATCCGCCAAGGCAAAGCGTGAGGTCGCGTCCGTGAGACCCTTGGCCAAGAGCCGCTCCGCCGTGCGCACCGCATCGGCGCCTGAAGCGGCAAGGCTGAGGGCGCGACGGACCGACCCGTCGGCCGTATCCGCAAGGCTCGGGTCCGCACCGAGGTAAGAGAGCGCGGCCGTCACCTCGTCCGTCCCAAGAGGCTTTAGTCGGACGGTCCTGCAGCGGGATCGGATGGTCGGCAGAACGCGCCCGGCAATATGGGCAACAAGCGCAAAGAGCGTGCGCTGCGGCGGCTCTTCGAGGTTTTTTAGAAGAGCGTTGGCGGCGTTGGGGTTCATGTCGTCCACCGCATCGACGATGACCACGCGCCAGCCGGTTCCGGCCGCGGTGGTTCCCAAAAACGGAAGGATCCGGCGTACGGTGTCAACGCCAAGCTCGGTCTTGAAGCGCTTGGCTTTCTCGTCATAGGGGCGGGTCAGATGAAGAACGTTGGGATGGGTGCCTGCCCGCACCTGGCCTGCGCTACGCCCCTCAGCATCGAAGGCAAAATCATCGGCGATCTCACCTCCCGAAAGGAGTGCCTTCGCCATCCGAAATGCCAGCGTTGCCTTTCCGACCCCGCGAGGTCCCTCGATGATGATCCCCTGGGGCGGCGCGGTGCGCAGCGCGTGCGCGAGGCGCGCCATCTCAATGCCGTGGCCGAACAGCGCGTCCGCCTCCCGCGGCGGTCGCTGGTTGTCCAGAAGATCGGGCTCGGACGGACCGGCCTCGACACCGGCGGCCTTGGGAACGCGCGGGGACCTTGCCACGTTCCCGCGTCTCAGGCGGCAGCGGGCGCCGGCAGAAGCCGGCTCGTCACCGTTGCCCAAATGGTGTCAGCCACCTCGTCCGGCGATTTTTTGGCATCAACCACCACGCACCGCTCTTTGTCCCGGGCCGCGATCTCCAAAAACGCATTGCGGCGGGCCCGGTGGACGGCCAACGCCTCGGCCTCGAACGGGTCGAGGGCGTCACGCTGTTCGGCCCGTCGGATGGCCTGCTTGGGAGGCAAGTCCAGAAGGAAAGTGACGTCCGGTTCCATGTCGCCCACTGCGACCCGCTTGAGAAGGGCCATCATGGAGGGGCTCGCGCCGCCGGAGCCCTGGTAAGCTTCGGTGGAGTCCACAAAGCGGTCGCAGACCACCCAATCGCCCTTTTGGAGCGCGGGGGCGATCACGCTGGTCACGTGGTCCGCCCGCGCTGCGGCAAAGAGGATTGCCTGTGCGGAAGGTTCTAGGGCGCGTCCCTGTTCGCTGAGGAGAGCTGTTCGCAGCCGCTCCGCCAAGGGAGAGCCGCCCGGTTCTCGGGTGAGGACCACCTCGATCCCCTTGGCCCGAAGGCGCTGGGCAAGGGTGCGCGCTTGGGTGGATTTTCCAGCCCCGTCGCCGCCTTCCAGCGAAATGAACTTGCCTCGCGCGGCCATCAACGCCCTCCCGTTCGAGCGCGCAGCGATGGCATAGATTTTAGTCCGTGCCCAGCAGAG
>JBCCYN010000250.1:0-2955 GCA_039189655.1 Pseudomonadota bacterium
AGGAAGTTGGGCTCGAAGAATTCGCCCCCAGAGTAGCTCTCCACCGTGCAAAGACCCACCTTGCCCATGGTTTTCATGAGCGACTTTTCGGCAGCCTTTACGAAGGTGCGGAACGCCTTGGAGGGGTCGTCGGCAAAAAGATCTTCGGCGCGCAGCCGCACCGCCAGCGGATAGACCGCCGCTGCCCCAAAGCCGAGGGCACAGGCGATGTGGTGGGCCGAGGCAATTTGCCCGCTCTCCACGATGATGGACGCGCCAAGGCGCAGGCCTTCCTCGATGAGGCGCTGGTTGACCGCCGAGATCCCCATGGTCATGGGAATTGCCGCGCGCCGGCGCGACACGTGGCGATCGCTCAAGATGACGATGCCGCCGTTGGCCCGCACGAAGGCTTCCACCTGATCGCAGAGCGCGTCGATGGCGCGGACCAGGGCCTTCTCGTTGGCGGCGCTGTTTTCCAGCTCCGGCTCGTAGAGCATGTCGAACTCGCCCACCGGACACACCGCCTGGGACTTGATCTTCAGCATCGCCGCCATGGTGAGGATGGGCGAGGACACGACGATCTGCTTGCGGCCGTTGGCGCCCCCTTGGGCCTTGGCGCCAAGGGCAACGCGGAGCGTCATCCCATCGGCTTCGCGCAAGGAATCAAGGGGCGGGTTAGTCACCTGGGCAAAGCGCTGGGAAAAATATTTGGCGACGCCGCCTTCATTGTCGGAAAGGGCGTTGATGGCGTTGCCGTAACCCATGGCCGAGACCTTTTCGGCCCCGTTGGCAAGCATCGGGTCCATCAGGAAGCGGAAACTCTCCTGATTGTGGGAGTACGCCACGTGGCGGGCGGGGGTGTTGAGGTCGCCATCGTAGCGCTTCGCCGCGATTTTGGGGCTGATCATGGCGTCGGGCAGGTCGTCGATGTGCACCTGCGCGCCTTCCAGAAGGACTGAGTAGTCCTTCTCGGCCGCGAGCATTTCGAGGGCATCGTTGGTGCCGAAACAGCGCTTGGCGTCGTGGTCGTAATAGAGCATGCCGCCGGCCTCAATACGGCCCCGGCTCACAACGGTTTCGGGCGGGAAGTTGATCTGCCCCGCCTCAGACATCACAGCGATATATTCGTTTGTCTCGATGGAGCGCAGCGGACGCAGGCCCAACCGGTCGAGGCGCGCCCCAATGATGCGGCCGTTGCCGAACACCAATGCCGCCGGACCGTCGTTCTTTTCCTCGTAGAGCGAGAAATAAGCCAGCATATCGCGGACGTCCTGGGAGAGCGTCGTGTCATTTTCCCAGGCGGGCGGCATCATGGAGACCACCGCCGTCACCAGATCGAGGCCATCCTCGAACATCCGCGACTGCAGTGTCTGGTCCAATCGGCAGCTATCGGACTGACCCTTGGGGCTGACGATGGCGCTGTTGCGGGCGCGGGCCACGGCCGCCTCCGAGAGGCGGTTCTTTTTATCGGTATTGAGTTCGCCGTTGTGCGCCATCAGCCGGAAAGGCTGCGCCATGGTGGGGTGCGGGTCGGTGTTTGTGGAAAACCGCGTGTGAAAGAACAGCGTGTGAACAGCGTGGTCTGGATCACTGAGGTCGCGGAAGTAGGGCACGATCTCGCTAGAATTCAGCCGTCCCTTCAGCACCTGCGTGCGGGCCGACAGCGAAATTGGATAAAGCCCCTCTAGCTCAGGAATGGTGTAGGCGTCGGCCTCGATGGCCAGCAGGGCGCGGTGGATGGCGCGGTCAAAGCTCGCCGCATTCGCACCGGACGGCGCCGCAAACACCCATTGGCGAACGAGGAGCTGAGATTTTACTGCCGCCTCGCGGATGGCACTACGGTCCACCGGCACATCGCGCACCGCAAGGACGTCCATGCCCTCATCACGAAGCGCGGCCTCGATGATGTCGAACGCCGCTTCGTGTTGCGTTTCGTCGTCGGGCAGGAAGAAGTTGCCCACGCCGAACTCGCCGGCCTTGAGAGCCCGTTTGACGATTTTCGAGAAGAACCGCAGGGAAAGATCGACGCTCACACCCGCGCCATCGCCTACCCCTTCGGAGGACATGCCCCCCCGGTGCGGCACAGAGCACAGGGCCTCGTGGGCAAGCAGCATCAGTTCATGGCTTTGCACGCCATCCTTGCGCGTCAAAAATCCGACGCCGCAACTATCGCGGTCGTGGCGTGGATCGTAGAGCCCGTATGATGTTGCTTTTCTTACCAAATTCGCAGTTCCATACCATATACCAGGCCCACCGGCTGCCGCGCGACCACCCGCGCCTGCGGTGTGTCCAGCGGACAAAGGGGTGATGGAGGCAGGCAGCACTTGCCGCCTCAGGCACCCACCGGTGGAACTACATTGGACGGCGAGAAATAGTCGGAGTTAGCGGATGTTTCAACGATGATTTTGCAGGGCCGCTATGCGCGGCGCAGAAGAACGCAAGATTGCGCTGCTATAGTGAATCCGCATTACCCTGATATCGCCCGGCGTTAGGCATATTTTAGCCGGCAAATTAATACAAATTTACAATGAAATACCGCTGCAAAAGCGCCGAGACATGGCGCTTTTGCGAATTCACCAGCGAGTGCGGTTCGGGCAACGCCACGCCATCGGGTGCCGCGGGGCCGCACTCGGGGCCCCCGCAATCATCCCATTTCGTCGGGCGAGGCAACGCACGCGAGGTGGAAAACGCCACTTTTTGGCAGGACGTCGGTGGAAATGCGGCCCCACCCAGCGAACGAAATCAGTCCCAACCGCTGACCGACTTCACCTCCAAAAAGTCCTCAAGGCCCCAAACGCCGCCTTCACGCCCGTTGCCGGACTGACCGTAGCCGCCAAACGGGGCACCGGGGCCGCGAGATTTGCCGTTGATTTCCACCATGCCGCTGCGCAAGGCCCGGGCGGCGCGCTTTGCCTTCTCATTGTCCTGGGTCTGCACATAGTTGGTGAGGCCGTAGGCAGTGTCATTGGCCAGTTC
>JBCCYN010000251.1:0-2891 GCA_039189655.1 Pseudomonadota bacterium
CCCTCGCCAGTTGCGGCTACGTTCACCCTAGGCGCAGACGCTGCGGTGTCGTCCATTTCCACCCGCGTGCGCGTGGATCGCTACACCCCCGTGCGCGCCATCGCCAAGCTTTCGGACGGTTCGCTTCACATGACCGAAACCTACGTGAAGGCGTCAGGAGGGTGTTCGGCGCCCATGGCGAAGGACCAGGACGATGCCCTCGCCAACATGGGCAAAATGCGGCTGCGCTGGTTCAATGAAGCAGTTCATTCCGAGCCTAAGAACATGAGCAAAGCGAGCGCGCAGCTTATGATTCGGCACCCGAACAATTCTGGTCTGCAGATGGATCAGATCACCCGCTACTACGTTCCGGCTCATTTCGTGACGAAAGTGTCGGTGTCTCAGGGCGGGGACCAGGTGCTTGCCATGGAAGGTGGCATCTCAATCTCCGAGGATCCCAATTTCCGCTTCGAGTTCGAAAGCAGTGGAAAGCCCATCGAGGTGGAAGCGAGCGATACCGAAGGCAATTCCTTCACCCAGACGTTCGCCCCCGCTGAATCGTAGCCAAGGAAGGTCGCGCGGAGGGGTTTGCGCGACCTTATCGCCTCAGAAGCAGCGCAGCTCGGCTTCCACCTGAGCGCGCCGTAGGGCTTCGATTGCGCTCTTGGCCTGCTCGCTGGTGCGGAAAATGACGCCACGCTCACCGGCGATCTGACCAAGACTCAAAAAACCCTCCGCCTCCTCATAGCGCTCGTAGGGTAGCAGCGTCGAAATCACATCGATTGAGCAGGCGCACCGTTCCAGCAGCGGTCGCGATTCGCCGTTCGCTTTCATGCACGCCAGCACGTAGTCGGCGATGACGACCGTGGGATAATCCTGCCCGCGCGGGACGCCCTGGGCAGCAGCGGTTGCACACCAAAGGCCCGCGACGACCCCCGCCATCACGGCCCTTTTTCGTCCCCTATGCCAAATGCCCATTGCGCACTCCCTTTCGCACATCGCCGACTTGCGTCATCTAACTGAAATTGTAAACGTTGGTGCTAATGGCACCAGGCGCTTTGCATAGCGCGAGAAACGAACTTGCCATTCAGGAGGATTATCCATGCAAACCCGTGCCGCCGTCGCGCTCGCCGCGGACAAGCCGCTCGAAGTCATGGGCGTTGAACTCGACGGACCACGGGAGGGAGAGGTGTTGGTCGAGATAAAGGCCACCGGCCTTTGCCACACCGACGAATTCACCCGCTCTGGCGCCGACCCGGAAGGCATTTTCCCCGCGATCCTCGGCCACGAGGGCGCTGGCGTCGTGGTGGACACCGGCCCCGGGGTGACGAGCGTGAAGAAGGGTGATCACGTCATTCCCCTTTACACGCCCGAGTGTCGCGAGTGCGAATACTGCCTCAACCCGAAGACTAATCTTTGCCAGAAGATTCGCACCACCCAAGGCAAAGGATTAATGCCGGATGGGTCGAGCCGGTTCACTGTGGGCAAAGACACCATCTTTCACTACATGGGCTGCTCCACCTTTTCGAACTACACGGTATTGCCTGAAATCGCCGTGGCAAAAGTTCGCGAGGACGCTCCCTTCGACAAGATTTGCTACATCGGCTGTGGGGTGACCACGGGCGTGGGTGCGGTGCTCAACACGGCCAAGGTCGAGCCCGGATCAACGGTCGCTGTGTTTGGCCGTGGCGGCATTGGCCTCAACGTCATCCAGGGCGCCCGGCTGGTGGGTGCCGATCGCATCATCGGTGTGGATCTCAACCCCGGTCGGGAGGCTTTGGGCCAAAAGTTCGGCATGACCGATTTCGTCAACCCGGATGTGGTCGGCCGCGACAAGGTGGTTGAAGCCATCGTCGACCTCACCAACGGCGGCGTTGACTATTCCTTCGAGTGCATCGGCAATGTTCACACCATGCGCCAGGCACTGGAATGCTGCCATAAGGGCTGGGGCGAATCGGTGATCATCGGCGTTGCAGGGGCAGGACAGGAAATTGCCACCCGGCCGTTCCAGTTGGTGACGGGACGGGTCTGGCGCGGCACTGCCTTTGGCGGTGCGAGGGGCCGCACCGACGTACCAAGAATCGTCGATTGGTATATGGAAGGCAAAATAAACATCGACGACCTTATTACCCACACCATGCCGCTCGATGAGATCAACAAAGGTTTTGATCTCATGCACGAAGGTAAATCCATCCGCGCGGTGGTAGTCTACTGATGCGTAAACCCCTTGGGCTCGCAGCGGCGGCGGCTCTTGCTCTCGCCGCCAGCGGAGCACTTGCCGCCGAGCCGCAACCGTTATCCTTCACTGTGGGAGAGGATCGCTACCAAGTGCCCGACAAGGGCATTACCAGCGTCGACATAAAACAGAACAACGGTCTCACCTTCTGTCTCAGCGAACCGGTGGTCAAAAACCTTTCGGAGTTCACGAAAAAGCACAAAGGCGAAATGGTGGCGGTCGCCATCGGTCCCACCGAAGTGTTCCGTATCCAAATCGTAAAGCCCTATGAAGGAGGCTGCATCAACTGGCCGCTCCACGACCGGGTAGCGGCCAATTATCGGGCGATGCTGACCGGCGAGGACCTTCCCAAATGAGCCTGGAGACGGTGTCTGAGGTGGCGGCCCACGGCGGCCGCCAGCTCGTCCTAAAACACTCGTCCTCAGCGACGGGAACGCCGATGACATTTGCAGTCTTCCTCCCGCCCCAGGCTGAGGAAGCCGCCTGCCCGGTACTTTGGTACCTCTCCGGCCTCACCTGCACCCACGCCAATGTCATGGAAAAGGGAGAGTATCGCAAAGCGGCCGCCGATGCCGGCATCGTGGTGGTATGTCCCGACACCAGCCCCCGCGGCGAGGGTGTGGCCGACGTGGATAGCTACGATCTTGGTCAAGGCGCAGGATTTTACGTGGACGCC
>JBCCYN010000252.1:0-2776 GCA_039189655.1 Pseudomonadota bacterium
CGAAGAAGGCGTCCTCACGGACCTCAAAACCGTGGTCTGTCTGCTGACCCTTCGGATGGAAGAGCCGTCACTCTTTACTTGATCAGCTTATTCGCGCGGCTGCCTCACCTGCGCGGTAGAAAAAGCTGATCCTTGTGGCCCACCACCAGGCGTTCGGTGCGCTCAAGGCGGCTTTGGAGCCAGCCAGCGATGGTCCTCTCCTCCTGGCGCAAAACTTCCGTTGCTGCCCCCGCCCAGCCCTCAAGCAGTTCGGTGATGAGCGCCTGATCCCGCTCACCGTCGAGCAGCCAGGGCGTATCCCGTTCCTCGACGCGGTAGCCAGCGGCGCGAAATGACCGGGCTAAGACGGCTGGCGCATCGGGTCCCGCAGCCGGACCCATGCCTTTGTCGGTGCGCTGATGGGCGTGAAAGGCGTCAACCATTGCGGCGTCGAACGGGTGCTCCGGCGCGAGCGACAGGACGCCGTCAAAGGTGAGCATCGCAAGGAGCGATGCTTCGGCTGCTATGCAGGCGCCCGCAAACTGTGAAATCCACTCCGGTGACGCGAGATCGAAGAAGGCGGACGCCGTGACCAGGGAGGGCGCGGTTCCCCAAGGCGCTGGGTCTTTCGATAGGTCCGCCGCGAGCGTCTCCACCGCCACCCCATTGCCGGAGGAGGTTTCCGCCCAGCTTTGCGCTTCCGAAAGAAGCTGTTCGTCCGCATCCACCAGCAGCCATCGGTGGGGGCGCGGCAATTTAGGGAGCAGAGCCCGAAGGGTGGCGCCACTCCCGGCGCCGATGTCGCAGAGTGTTGGCTCCGCCGGCAGCAGCTTGGCGGCGGCGTCTATCAAGTCCATGGCCCGGGCGCGGTCATCGGCAGGGGCGCGCAGTGCCAACCATTTTGAGGAAAAGCCCATTAAAATTTCTCTATGACGCCGGAAATGGTGCGCGCCGTCTCTTCCCAGCCGCCGAACCGGACGCCGGCGTTCCGCGCTGCGACGGCGCAAGCCCCTCGGCGGGGAATGTCGGTGAGGAGATCGCGCAGCGCAGCGGCAAAGGATTGCGCATCCCCCGGCGGCACCAAGACCCCGGCCTCGGGCGGCACAACGCCGGGCACTGCACCGCCAGTGGTCCCCACGATGGGCAGGCCCGCCGCCATCGCCTCGGCGAACACCATGCCAAAACCCTCATAGTGGGTGGCGAGCGCGAAGAGCGTTGCATCGCGATAGCGCTCGGCAATGGCGGCCTCCTCAAGGGCGCCGCGTAGGCGAATTCGTTCGCTCAGCCCCAGCGCCGCTATGTTCTCGGCAAGGGCGATTGCGGTGGGTGTGTTGCGGTCCATGGCGCCGATGATGTCGCACGTCCAGGCAAGGTCGCTCACCAGGCCCAGCGCCACCACCAGAACATCAAAGCCTTTTCGCGGCGATATGCTTCCCACCGAGACGATCAGCGGCGGCTCGATGGGCGCGTTTTTGACCTGCTGCCAACGGTCGCTGAGGCCCGGAAGGGCAATGGTGATGGAGGCCTTTGAGACGGCGAACTGATCTTTCAGAATTTCGGCCGTGTGAGGGCTTGTCACCACCACCGCGTTCACCGTTGCAAGGGCATCGCGTTCGGACGTTCTCAGCTGCGCTGCCACCGCCCCATCAAGCCCGGTTTCAAGGGCGAGAGGGTGGTGGACGAGACCCACGAGAGTTGCCGGAACTGCTTCCAAAACGCCGGCCGGCATGGCGCCCAAGGCCAAACCGTCCACCATCAGCACCGCCGCCGGGGGGACCGTTTTCAACCGTGCGGCCGCGTCGGAAATTTCCTCATCGCTTGGAAACGGAAACCCCGCGCCCAGTTCGATGTGATCGACCTTGTGGCCGAGGCGCCGCAACTCAGCGATGACGGCGCGGTCGTAGCGATAGCCTCCGGTGGGCGTATTGAGATCTCCCGGTACCGCAAACGCTATGTCACGCACCGGGAAGGTCGGCCTCGTACCATGCTTTGGCGAGGTGGGATTCGTGGAGCGTTACGCGCAGCCGGGTCACGAACGCAGCATCTTCGCCCAGCACCCCCTCGGCATGCTCTGCGGCGAGCTTGTCGAAGATGTGCTTGGCCAGCACTTCGGTGGTGGAGCGGCGGTCGGAAAACTCCGGAAGCTCGTCCAAATTCTGGTAGTTGAGGGGCCCGAGCACCTTTTTGAGCGCTTCGCTCGCCAGCCCGATGTCGATGACGATGCTGTTGGGACCAAGCTGCGGCGAGAAAAATGCGGCATCGACCACGAAGGTCGCGCCGTGCATGTTCTGCGCCGGGCCAAACGCCTCGCCGCGAAGACTGTGGGCAATCATGATGTGATCGCGCACTTCCAGTACAAACATTTCTTCTCCTTACACGTCGCGGTAGCGCAGCACGATGGCGAGGGGTCCGGGCTCGTCCAACAGCGCGGGAAGCCGCACCGGTGCGTCCTGGAACGGAACCTCGTGGGTGATGAGCCCATCAAGAGCCGGGTCGTCAAGAAGGCCGATGGCAGCTTCCAGCCGCCGGCGGTGGGTCCAGCGGGGTGCCCGGGCCGGCGGCAGACGGCCCACCTGGGAGGACACGATGCTCAGGCGCTGGGAGTGAAAAGCGCCTCCAAGCGGTACTGTCGCCTGGTCGGTGCCGTGCCAGCTTGCCTCCACTACCCGCGCTTCCAATCCGGCGGCCTCGATGGCCGTTGCAAGCCCGGCGGCCGTCCCGCTCGCGTTGATGGCAACGTCGACGCCGACCGGGACGTCCGCGGGGTGAGCAAAGCGCGCACCCAAGGCAACGGCCG
>JBCCYN010000253.1:0-2706 GCA_039189655.1 Pseudomonadota bacterium
GACCTCGTCTATGACACAGTGATCCCGCGCAATGTGCGGCTTTCCGAAGCGCCGTCTTACGGAAAGCCCGCGCTCCTTTACGATCTCAAGTGCGCTGGCAGCCAGGCCTACTTGCGCCTTGTCTCCGAACTTATCGACCGCGAACAGAAAATGGGAGCCTGATCGTTGGCAACCGCAGCAGCCACCCAACCCAAAAAGCGGCTCGGCCGCGGCCTTTCTGCGCTTTTGGGGGACGTAGAACCCCAAAAACCCGCCCGCGGTGCAAAAACCGCCGACAAGCATTCGCGCATGGTGCCCATCGAGGCGCTGGTGCCCAACCCCCACAACCCGCGGGCATCCTTCCACGACGAGCCGTTGGACGAGCTCACCCAGTCCATCGCCAAGCACGGCGTCATGCAGCCCATCCTGGTGCGTCAGGTGTCCGATCATTTTGAAATCATTGCCGGCGAGCGGCGATGGCGCGCCGCCCAGCGGGCCAAGCAGCACCAGGTGCCGGTGATCGTCAAACGGGTTTCCGAAGGCGAGGCGCTGGAGATCGCGCTCATCGAGAACGTGCAGCGGGAGGGTCTCAATCCCATTGAGGAGGCCGCCGGTTATAAGCGCTTGATGGACGAATTCGGCCACCGCCAGGAAGATCTGGCGAAGGTGATCGGCAAGAGCCGGAGCCACGTGGCGAACACCTTGAGGCTGATGAACCTCTCCCCGTCGATCCGTGCAAGCGTCGGCGAAGGCGCGCTTTCGGCCGGCCACGCTCGCGCGCTCATCGGCGCCGACGGTGCCGAAGCCCTCGCCGATGAAGTCATCCGCCGCGGCCTTTCGGTGCGTGCCACCGAGGCGCTGGTGGCCAAGGCATCGGCCGCCGCCCAGCGGCCGAAAAAGAGTAAGACGGTGGAGGACGCCAACACCCGCGCGCTGGTTCGCCGCCTCTCCGCGCGCCTGGGCCTTGCGGTGTCGCTCGCCCACAACACTGACGAAACTGGAACACTGACGATAAAGTATTCCTCACTGGAACAACTTGATAGTGTTTGTAAGATGCTTGGAGAAGAGTAGTTTTGGGGTGAACGAAGGTGCTCGACGCGGTTGATCTACCGCCGGTCTGGACCATCGCCCACATGGCGCTCGCCGCGCTGGTGGCCCATTACTTTTCCTTCGACCTGGGCGTCCTGCCGGTCCTCGGCTGGGTCTTGATGGCGGTGGCGGTTGCGTTGACCGTTGCCGCTGCCCTTGCGATGCTACGCGCCAAAACACCTGTATTGCCAAGAAGAAATCCGTCGACGTTGGTCACTTCCGGCGTCTTTTCAGTGTCGCGTAACCCCATTTACTTAGCCGATATTCTCGTCCTCGTCGGTTGGTGCTTGGCGATTGGCCAGCCCCTCGCGGCGGTCCTTGCCTATCCGCTCTATTGGGTGCTTGACCGGCGGTTTGCCGCCCCCGAAGAACGACGCCTCACGGCCCTCTTTGGCGATGAATTTGCCACCTACGCGAGCCGGGTGCGCCGCTGGCTCTAAAGACCCGAAGGGCGTGTTGGGACTATTTCGCCCACAACACGCCCCCGCCGTTCCTTGGGCATTTATCAGGGCATTGCTGTCAGGGCATTGCGCCTCTCACGATGGCCCGAATGTGTCGCATATCGGTTCCGCAGCATCCCCCAACGACCGAAAGATCCGCAAAGGCCTCACCAAGGGTTTTGTAGGCGCTTCCCAGGGCATGGGGGTCGCCGATATCAAGCTCCTCTGCTTCGTCCAGTTCCTCGTGAGACTTGGTGGACGCGTTGGCCCTTAGTCCGCGCACTCGTTTCGCGCTCGTTGCGCAAATCTCCTCGGAAAAATGCTCCGGATGGGCGCAGTTGATCATGAAATACGCCGCGTAAGAGCCTGTTTCGTCATCGGTTTGGGTAATGGCGTCACCGAGGGGTTGGCCGGTGGCGAGCCGCCCGTCCGTCTCCACCGTGAAGGCAATCACCACCGGGACGTCCGCGCCCCGGGCTGCGCGCACCACACCGATGGCTTCGGCGGTCGTGTTCATGGTGAGAGCGGTCACCATATCGGGGCGGCCGAAGGCGTTGATCTGCACGCTGTGATAGGCCTCGGCCTCCTCCATCCCCATGGCAGCGTTGGGGATGTAGCCGTCGCCGCGGGGGCCCACCTGGCCGGAAACGAGGGTGTGCATGTCGCCATATTCGGCCTGGAGGTCACGCAAAAACGCGATGGCGTCAGCGTTCACCCGCCGTATGGCAACGCTGTCATAGCCCACTTCCTTCCCCCAGTCGGGGTTTGCACGCCAGGTGGGCGCTTCGAAGATAAACCCCATCTGAGCCTCGCGGGCGGCATCTGCATGTTCGCGATAGTACTGGGAAAGCCGGTTTCGCCCTTCCGGGCTGTCAAGGAGAGGGAAGGCGGCGAAGGCCGGCAGTTCGCGGCCATCAAGGAAGACGAGGGTTGTCTCCAGGCCGCTGTCGGTGAGGTACTTCATTCCGCTTCGTAGCAACTGATGCATGTTAAAAAATCCGTTCGCTTCCAATGGTCTCGACAAACTCGAGCGGGCGGGACCCATGCATTTTCCCGCCGGCAAGGGGAAGCGGATTCGACCATTTGCCGCGCCAAATCGGCCCGATGGTGACCGCTGTCACGCTCGGCCGATACCGATTGTGAAGAATAAATGTCGGCCAACCCCTTTGACAAAGCCAAGCGACTTGCTAAGTCAGCC
>JBCCYN010000254.1:0-2246 GCA_039189655.1 Pseudomonadota bacterium
ACCATCTCCGGCATTGCATCCGGCGTCGGCCGCGATTTCGAGGCGCCCCGTCGCCCGCTCGCCGAGCCGGAAACCGCCACCTTCGCGTTCCTGCCGTTTTCGGGCATTCCTGGGAACGTCGGCGACAACATGCTGCGGCGGATCTGGAAGCAGGCAGACCGCGAGGGGCTCAAAGTCGTGAAGCGGCCCGATGGCGCGGCGCTCTTTACGGTGGAGGGCGTTCTCACCGCCATTAGCGACGACACAAACTCGCTGGTCTTCTTTGTATTCGATGTGAAAGACGTCACCGGTCGGAGGCTGCACCGCATCAGCGGGCAACAACGCTCCGAAGAATCCGCCGGCGATCCCTGGTCGAACGTTTCCAACCGCGATCTCGATAAGATTGCCGAGCGGCTGGTGGCGCTCCTGCGGGCCTGGCTCAATGCTGACGAGCACCCCATGGGCCGGCTTCCCACCATGGCCGGGGGTGGAAACGCCCCCGGATGAATGAGGCGAGCCCGCCGCGCTGGCTTCGCCGCACCGCCGCCCTCGGACTGATCGAGAAGCTTGAAACGGCGACATTCCAAGTCGACGGCCGGGGCGAAGGTCTTTTGGTCCACGCGGGCATGGACGAGGCCGCCTTCAAGGCAACGCTGCCCCAGTACCAGGCCGGCCGGCGCTTCCTAAAATTCGGCGAAGCCATGCGCTCGGCGCTCTACCGCAATTATGTGGCCCCGGTGGTGGCAGTGGCTGAAGAACTTGGCCACGAAAGACCGTTTCAGGTGTGGGCCGGAGATAACCGCCGGTCTTTCCCCGTCCCCCTCCTGACGCGCTCGCGGGCGTTGGGGCACCCGGGGCTCTGCGTGCTCCAGCGCATCCACCTAAAGGGTCACGCACCCGATACGCTCCACGTCACCAGCGCTGACATCCCGTTCGCCGATAAAGAGGATCGGCTGGTCTGGCGGGGCGCCACCACCGGAAAATTCTTTTGCGAACCCGGGGAGCTTGATTTCGGACCGCGCTACTTCGTGGCCCCGGCGCAAGACCGCATCGATGATGGGCGTATCGACATCGGTTTTTCCTCCATCAACCAGCAGCGCAAGATGAGCCCACAAACCGTAAAGGCGGTGCGCGCTGCCAAGCGCAGTCCGTTGAGTGTGGAGGAGATGCTTGGCGCCCGCTATCTGCTTTCCTTGGAAGGCAACGATGTGGCGACGAACCTTGCCTGGGCGCTCCACTCCAACTCATGCGTTTTGATGCCGAAGCCCACCTGCGAAAGCTGGCTCAGTGAGGCAATGCTCACCCCTTACGTCCACTATGTGCCGGTGGCGGCGAACCTTTCCAACCTCAAAAGGATGTTCGCCTGGTGCCAAAACCACCCCAAGGAGTGCGAGGAAATTGCAACGGCGGGCCGGGCTTTCATAAAGCCGTTCCACGATGAGGCGGCGGAGCGCAAACTCTCGATGGATGTGGCCGCCATCTTTTTTGCCCGCATAAAACTCATCCCGGCCAAGGGCGCCGAACTCCCCGAGGGCGTTTTCCCATGAACCGCCGCCCAGCATTTCCCCCGGCGAGATAGAATTGTTCACAAAAGACTTGCAACGGGGCACGAGCCGGGGAAAGCCATCCATGACGTTCCGCTGCCGCAGCGCACTTAATTTGCCTCACCCAGGCGCACCCAACGAGAGACCCCCATGAAGCTCGTCTCCGGCAACTCAAACCGCACCCTTGCGGACGCCATCACCGGCTACCTTGACCTGCCCCTCACCCAATGCGCGGTGAGGCGCTTTGCCGACCAAGAGGTGTTCGTGGAAATCCGCGAAAATGTTCGCGGCGCCGACGCCTTTGTGATCCAGTCCACATCCTACCCAGCCAACGACAACCTGATGGAGCTTCTCATCATCGTCGATGCGCTGCGGCGGGCGTCGGCGCGGCGCATTACGGCGGTCCTGCCCTACTTCGGCTACGCGCGACAGGACCGAAAGATGGGCGGGCGCACCCCCATCTCGGCAAAGCTTGTGGCCAACATGATTACGCGGGCGGGGGCAGACCGGGTGCTCACCGTCGATCTGCACGCGGGTCAAATCCAGGGGTTTTTCGATATTCCCACCGACAACCTCTACGTCGCTCCCGTCATCAGCCGGGACATCAAAGAGCGCTATCCGCTCAACAATCTGGTGGTGGTTTCGCCCGATGTGGGCGGGGTGGTGCGCGCGCGAGACCTTGCCAAGCGCATCGACGCACCCCTCGCCATCGTCGACAAGCGG
>JBCCYN010000255.1:0-2121 GCA_039189655.1 Pseudomonadota bacterium
CCTCGAGCCCACGAGCGGAACGCCCTACGAGCCCACCGGTAACCCCATGCTCGATGGGATCGGGCCGGGTGCCTACGCGGAGCGGGCGGACGTGCCCGACGTCACGCTCGAGGGCGAGGTGAAAATCGTCCCCCTCAGAGCCGCCGAAGGGTTCGAGCTTGCCAAACGCGACCCCAATCCCATCGGAATGGAGGTGGTCGGCTGCGATAAGGAAGTGGGCGGGACCATCACCGATGTGTGGGTGGATAAGTCCGAGCGCATGATTCGGTTCTACGAGGTGGCCCCCGCCGATGGCGCTGAGGGCGATCGGGTGCTCTTACCGGTCAACTTCGCTGTCTTCCGGCGTTGGCGCAGCCGTGGCAACAACCAGCTCTACGTCCATGCGATCACCGGTAGCCAGTTTGCGCACGTTCCTCAGACGAAGAAGCCCGATGAGGTAACGATGCTGGAAGAGGAAAAAGTCTTCGGATACTTCGGCGGCGGACTTTTGTACGCAACGCCGAGGCGCGTTGGCCCGGCCCTCCTCTGATCCATGCTGCAGGAAATCTCCCTCCCCCGGGTGATGGGCGGCGAGGATAGTGTTGCGCGCGAAGGTTCAGGGGCAGCCGCTGCGCAAAAAACCTTCCGGGCGTTGCCAGCGGAGCTCCAGCCCGGTGAACGCATCCTGTGGCAGGGCGCGCCACGTTGGCAAAGCTACGCACTGAGCGTCTTCCATATTCGGTTGATTGCCCTTTACTTTGCGGCGTTTGCGCTCTGGCAAGGGGTGTCGTTGAGTGCCGATGGCGCGCCGCTGGGCCAAGCCCTCTTTGCGGCTGGCTTTGCGGCGGCGGTGGGCCTTCCCGCCATCGGAATTTTCGCCGGCATCGCGTGGCTGGTGGAGCGCACAACCGTCTACACCATAACCACTCGGCGCGTGTTGTTGGGCGTGGGTGTTGCGCTCCCCAAAACCTTCAATGTGCCATTTAAGGGAATGGAAGCCGCCTCCCTTCGGATGGGGGGCAACGGTACCGGCAACATCTCGATCCAGCTCAAAGAGGGTACAAACATCGCTTACCTCTTGCTGTGGCCCCATGCGCGGCCGTGGCGTTTTAAGCGGGCCGAACCCATGCTGCGCGCGATCCCTGACGCGCAGCGGGTGGCAAGAATTCTGGCCGATGCCATCCGCCTGGCGGACGCGGAACCCGAAACCACAGCAGCGGCAGCCGATGCCATACCTGACGAAGCGTTAAGCCAAGACGACGACGCGGCGCAGGAGTGGCGAAACCGGGCACGAACGCGCCTGCCGCTCAAGGCGATCCTTGTTCTCCTCTTTTTCTGCGCCAGTCTCATCCTTGTGAGTCGCTTTTCTGATGTGGGTACCGTGCACGACGCCGCGGCTGCACCGCAGGCTGTCTACGAACTTCAATTCAAAGATCTCGGCGGTGACAAGATCGCTGTCATCGATGCCGGTACCGGCGAAGCTTTGACCACCATGGAGCCCCACGACGATGGGCTATTGCGCGGAGCACTCCGGGGGATGGGTCGTAGCAGGGCGCTCGCCGAACTGCCTGCCGATGCTCCGTTCCAACTCACGCGTTGGGACACCGGGCGGGTCACCTTGTCGGACAGGCTGACGGGCGATGAGGTGCCTTTGGACGCCTTTGGCCCCATCACGTCCGGGGGGATGGCTGATCTTGTCGCCCTCCTTTCCGCACGGAGCGAAAGTTCTGCGGGGCGACCGGGCAACTAGAACCTAAGAGTCTAAAGCAAAGTCGTTCATTTCCTTCTGCGCCTGCCGGCCGTCGTGTTCGATGACGCACGGAACGAAGCAAAGGTGCCAGACTGACGGCTGAACCAGCGACGCCCTTTGGTGGTGTTGGAAACTGAAAAGCCCCGATTTCAGAAGAACCTCTGTGACGGTCCAGCGAACAGCGCAATAAACTTACCCGCTCTTCGTTTTTTGGCGGAAGTTCATCGAAGCAAGCTCACCTCACCGTGCGCCGGCTCAGACCTTTGCGTCAAAGAGCCATGCCCTTCTGAAGAGAAGGAACTTTCAAGGACGCATTCCCCTGCGACCGTGGGGGATGATTGGGCGGGGAACCGACCCAAAGAAAAAGGCCACGCCCATCTATAGGGCGCGGC